>JADZBP010000229.1 GCA_020852055.1 Candidatus Latescibacterota bacterium | reverse complement strand
TGATCAGCCTGGAACTGGCCGCTTTCCCGGAACGTCTCTCGGTCGAAGACAGCCTGGCCACCGCCGAGGTCTGGGCCACGGTCAAGCAGGGCGGCAAACCGATCAAGGACAGTACCGTGGTCGCCTTTGCCACCACCGCTGGCACCATCACTGCCACCAGTCTTACCCGCGACGGCCTGGCCGTGGCGCTGCTGACCGGGCCGGGCGACAGCCGGCCCCGCACCGGGGAGATCGTCGCTCAGGTCCTCACGGTGCGCGACACCCTGGCCGTGGACCTGGTCTTCCTCGAAAGCCAGTAGGGTCTGTTTCGCCCGCACCGTGGCTAGGTGTTATAAGTGCTTGACATAGGTCGCGCTTGAGCAGTATATTGGCAAAACTTCCCTCCCTTGAAGTGCCCGGGGATCACAGGTTCCCGAGTTGCAGTACCCCCTCCCCGCTGCTGCTGCCGTTGGCAGGTCGGCTCCCTGATGTCCTCCCGCCGTGCTTCGAGCGAACAACTGGGTCTGCTCTTTGGCAAGCCGAATTCCGCCTCTGCCGACGATACTGAGAACAAGGCCCTTTGTAGCTTCTGCCACAATGAAATAAGCCTTCCATCGTGGATAGACTCTGCCAAGATTGCCCTGCATTTCTGCAGCCCTCGGTGCCGCCAGGCCTGGGCCGAAGAGACCCCGTCCCTCGAGGTGCGCCTCGATGGGCGCCCCGGCCGCCGGGGGGCCAACTGGGAGTTGCAGGCGGGCCTGGCCCGCGAGCGCGATCAGTTCCGCTGCCAGGAATGCGGGGTCACCGAAGAGACGCTGGGACGACAACTCGATGTGCATCACCAGATTCCCTTCTCCAGCTTCAGGTCCAGCGTCGATGCCAACCAACTCGAAAACCTGGTGAGTGTTTGTCCGGCCTGCCACGCCAAGATCGAAGCCCAGTTGCGCCGGGACTTGCCGCTTTTCCGGCAACCCTGAACTCGACCAGCCTCTTGCATCCGGCCAGGGCAGGGGAGATCTGAGTGGAGCCGCCCGAACTCGAGCTGAGTGTGGTCATCCCGGCGTACAACGAGGCCCACTCCATCGCCAGGGTGGTGGAGCGCCTGGCCGACAAACTGCAGGGGCAGGGGCACGCCAGCTTTGAGATCCTGATCGTCGACGACGGCTCCAAAGACGGCACTGCCGAACAGGTGCGAGGGCTGCGGCCCGAGGTGCGGGTGGTGGCGCATCCGTACAACATGGGCAATGGCGCGGCGGTGAAAACCGGCATCCGCCAGGCGCGCGGGGCCCTGCTGGTTTTTATGGATGCCGACGGCCAGCACGACCCGGAGGATATCCCGCGTTTCGTCGAGGGATGCCGCCGCTTCGACATGGTGGTGGGGGCGCGGGGCCGCGGCTCGCAGGCCGGCTGGCACCGGTGGCTGGCCAACAGCCTGTACAACCATCTCGCCAGTTATGTGACCGGCCGCCCCGTCGCCGACCTCACCTCGGGTTTCCGCGCCTTCAAGAGGGAGCTGGTCCGGCGCTATATCGGCTTGCTGCCCAATGGCTTCTCCTACCCGACGACCATCACCCTCAGTCTGATGCGCGCTGGTTTCAGCGTCGATTATATCCCCATTGAGGCACCGCGCCGCCAGGGCAAGAGCAAGATCAAGCTGCTCTCCGACGGCGCCAAATTCCTGCTGGTGATCATGAAGATCTGCATGCTCTATTCGCCGCTGAAGATCTTCCTGCCGGTCAGCGCCTACTTCTTCCTGATGGGCATCGGTTATTACGGGTACACCTTTGCCACGGATCACCGCTTCACCAACATGTCGATGCTGCTCTTCACCACGGCGGTGATGGTGTTCATGATGGGCCTGGTGGCCGAGCAGATTGCCCAGATGCGGGCCGAACGGGCCGAGGCCACCTGAGCCGAGGCCATGCGGATCTGTTTCTTCGGCACCTACACGATTGCGGAAGGATACCCGGTTAATCGGGTCCTGCTCAAGGGTTTACAGGAGTCAGGAGCAGAGGTGATCGAATGCAGGGAAACCCTGTGGGACGGGTTCCTGCACCAGACCTTCAGCCAGCGCCGCTGGTCCACCTATTTGCGCCTGGGTTGGCGTCTCGGTCGGGCCTACCTCCGGTTGATCGGCCGGTACTGGCGGGTCGATGAGCACCAATGGGTGATCGTGGGGTACGCGGGTTATCTCGATGTGTTGCTGGCCCGGCTGCTCAAGGGGCGAGGCCGGCGCTTGATCCTGGTGTCCTTCATCTCCCTGTACGATACCATCGTTTTCGACCGGGGCCAACTGCCTGCTGGTTCCTGGAAGGCAAGGATGGTTAAATCCTTCGAGCGCGTTGGTTTCCGGTGTGCAGATATGGTGCTGGTAGACACGGATGCCCACGGGCGCTATCTGGCCGAGTTGCACGGGTTGCCCCCGGAAAAGTTCCGGCGCAGTTTTGTGGGGGAGGACGACGCGATCTTCCGGCCGCTGCCCCGCCCCTCACCGGGGCCGGTGTTCCGGGTGCTCTTTTTTGGCACCTATGTGCCCCTGCACGGGGTCGAAACGGTGCTGGCAGCAGCGGCCTGTCTGCGCGACACGCCGGGGCTGGAGTTGCTGCTGATCGGCAATGGCCAGCTCTATCCCCGGATCCGCCAGGAAGCCGAGCGGCTGCAGCTATCCCGGCTGCGTTTCATCGACCAGTGGATGAGCCCGGAACGGTTGCGCGAGCAGGTGGCGCAGGCGGATGTGTGCCTGGGCATCTTCGGGCAGACCGCCAAGGCGGCGCGGGTGATCCCGCTCAAGGTTTTTGATGCCCTGGCCTTGGGCCGGCCCATCATCACCCGCGATTCGCCGGCCATCCGCGAGTTGCTCGAACACGAGAAGAATGTCCTGCTCTGCCCGGCCGGCGACGGGGCCGCCCTGGCTGCGGCAATCCTGCGGTTGCAGGCGGACCCGGCCCTGGCTCAGACCATTGCCGCGGGCGGTCTGGCCTGTTTTCAGCAGCATGCAGCACCCGCCGCGGTGGGGCGCACCCTACTGACCACCCTGGAGCGCAGTCTTGAACGTAGGGCCTGAGGAGATCCCCCCTAACCAGTGGGGCGAGAGTGAGATACGCGGTCCAGTGCATCTGTTCCGCGAGCGGCTGCTCCTGCGGCTTTTCGGGCGGATGCAGCCTGGGCCGCGCGTGCTGGACGCGGGGTGCGGCAGCGGCAGCCTGGCCCTCGACCTGTGCCGGCTCGGTCACCGAGTGGCGGCGTTCGAGTATTCGGATGGATTTGCTAAGACGTTGCACCAGAAAATCATAAGGATGGGACTTCAGCATCGTCTCAGCATCTTCCGCGGCTCGGCCACGACCCTGGCCTACCGAAGCAGCAGCTTCGACGGCCTGGTCTGCGGCGAGGTCCTCGAACACCTGCCCCCGGAGATCGGCGGCGATGAGGCGGCGGTGCGGGAGTTCCACCGGGTGTTGCGGCCCGGGGCGCCCTGTGTGGCCAGTGTGCCACTCAATCCGCGGCTCTGGGACCACAGCGACGAGTGGGCCGGGCATGTGAAACGGTACACGCGCGATCAATTTATAGCACTCTTCACCCGCAGCGGTTTCCGGGTGGAGCAGGTGCGGGTGTGGGGTTTCCCGCTGGGGCGTATCTACCACCGCCTTCTTTTTGCGCCCTGGTTGCGGCGCACTGCCGGCCAGGCGGTTGGGGTGCGCGAACAGCGCCTCGACACCCGCGCCGCCGGCAGAGCAGGGCTGGTGGTGTTGGCCGCCGGCCTGTTGCGCATGGACGAGTTGTTCTGGCGTTGGCCCTGGGGGCGGGGCATGGTGTTGTGCGCCCGGCGGGCATAATCGACAAAGGGGGTTGCGGTGTACAGGAATAAACGGGTCTCGCTGGTGATTCCGGCGCACAACGAGGAACGGCTCATCGGGCCAACCCTGGACGGGGTGCCGCCTTTGATCGACCGGGTCTTTGTGGTCGATGACGGCAGCGCCGACCAGACCGTCCAGATCGTGCGTCAGCGCGCCGAGGTCGACGCCCGGATCGAGCTGATCCAGCACCAGGGCAACCAGGGTGTGGGCCAGGCGATCATCACCGGGTACTGGCGGTCCAGCCAGGAGGGGTACGATCTGTGTGTGGTGGTCGGGGGAGACAACCAGATGCCCTTCGACCAGGTCGAAGACCTGCTCGACCCCTTGTTGGACAGCGGGGTGGACTACACCAAGGGCAACCGCTTTCTGATGCCCGAGGTCGGCCTGGAGGACATGCCCCTGTCCCGTTTCGTCGGCAATGCCTTGATCTCGATCATGACCAAGGTGAGTTCGGGGTACTACAAACTCTTCGACGTGGTCGACGGTTTCACCGCCATCACCAAACGGGCCATCGACCTGGTCGACTGGGGGCAGGCGTGGAAAGGGTACGGGTACCCCATGGACTTCCTGGTGCGCCTCAACGCCTATGGCCTCAAAGCCCGCGACGTGCCGCGGCGGGCCATCTACCTGGCCGGCGAGCGGCAGTCCCAGATCAAGGGGTTCCGCTACGCCATGCGGGTGGCGCCGATGCTGGTGCGGGGCTTCTTCTGGCGCCTCTTCACCCGGTACCTGGTCCGCGATTTCCATCCTTTGTTCTTCTTTTACCTGTTCGGGCTGATCCTTTTCCCGCTCGGGGTGGTCTACGGGATGTTCCTCTCCTATCAGCAATGGATCGGCGAGGGGGTCACCGGCCCGCGGTCGGTGGTCTGCGCGCTGATGATCATCATGGGCATCCAGTTCCTGCTCTTCGCCATGCTCTACGACATGCAGGAAAGTGAATGAGAGTCTGTGTGTTGACCACCGGCTTTCCCCGCTTCGCGGGCGACCTGTTTGGCGGCTTTGTGCTCGACCTGTGCCGCCGCCTGGTCGCTCAGGGGGTGGAGGTGGAGGTGCTAGCTCCCCACCAGCACGGCCTGCCGCGGCGGGAGGAGCTAGCCGGGGTGCCGATCCGTCGGTTTTCCTATATGGTCCCCTCTTCCTGGCAGCGGGTGGCCTATGGGGGCGGCATCCCCACCAATCTGAGGAATAGCTGGGTGGCGCGCCTGGAGGTGCCCTTTTTCCTGGCCGGGTTCTGGTGGCGGGCGCGGGGCTCGAGCCGCGGGGCGGCCCTGATCCATTGCCATTGGACCATCTGTGGCCTGGTGGGTTACCTGGCAGTGCGGCGGCGGTGTCCGGTGGTGCTGAGTGTGCGCGGCAGTGACATCAATCTGCTGGCTGGCGGCTGGATGGGCCGCCTCAACCGCTGGATCTACCGGCGCATGGATATGGTGATCGGGGTGAGCAAGGACATCGCCGCCCGCTTGCAGGAAGCCGGGGTGCCCAGCGCCAAGGTGCGGGTGGTGTACAACGGGGTCGATCCGCGCTTCTGCCCGGGGGACCAGGCGCCGGCACGGGAGGGGGTGGGATTGCCACCGGAGAGGTTCGTGGTGCTCTTTGTGGGCATGCTGGTGCCGGTCAAAGGTCTCGAGGTATTGCTGCAGGCGCTGGCCCGGCTCGACGAGCCGCAGGTGTGCTGTGCCATCGTGGGCGGCGGACCCCAGGAGGCGGGCCTGCGCGAACTGGCGGCCAGGCTGGGTCTGTTGCCACGGGTGGTTTTTGCCGGGCCCCGTTCCACCGACGAAGTGCCCAGGTGGATGCAGGCCGCCGACCTGCTGGTGTTGCCCAGTCTTTCCGAAGGCCGGCCCAATGTGGTGCTGGAGGCCCAGGCCTGCGGCCTGCCGGTGGTTGCCACCCGGGTAGGCGGAACCCCAGAGCTGGTGGAAGACGGGATCAACGGGGTGCTGGTGGACAGCGGCGATCCCCAACAGTTGGCGCAGGCCATCGCCGGCCTGCAGCAGTACCCGGCGGGGCGCGGGCGCGTGGGGTAGGAGGGCCGGCGCCGCGCCGCGGGCTGCAGCTGGGAGGCCAGTGCGCGGCAGGTGCGCCAGATCTACGACGAGGTGCTGGGGAGGCAGGCCTGATGTGCGGCATAATCGGCAAGGTCCACGCGGAGCAGGGAAGGCCGGTGGAGGAGGCGCTGCTGCGCTCCATGTGCGCGGCGATCCGCCACCGCGGGCCGGATGATGAAGGGGTATACCGCGCGGGTTCGGTGGGTCTGGGCATGCGCCGGCTCAAGGTCATCGATCTGGAGGGCGGCCACCAGCCCATGGCCAACGAGGAGGGCTGGCTGTGGCTGGTCTTCAACGGCGAGATCTACAACTACCTTCAGCTCCGCCAGGAGTTGGAGGCTCAGGGCCACGTCTTCCGCACCCACTCCGATACCGAGACCCTCCTGCACCTGTACGAGCAGGAGGGACCCGCCGGGGTGGCCCGGCTACGGGGCATGTTCGCCTTTGCCCTCTGGGACCAGCGCCAGCAGACCCTCATGCTGGCCCGCGACCGCCTGGGCAAGAAACCGCTCTACTACGCACACCGCGCTGCGGGCCTGACCTTTGCCTCCGAACTGAAGGCCCTGCTCTGCGATCCGGCGGTGGACCGCAGTATCGACCGGCAGGCCATCGACGAATACCTCAGTTTTCTCTTCATCCCCCAGCCGCGCACCATCTACCAGCAGGTCAAGAAGCTGCCGCCGGCAACCTATGCCCTTTACCGCGGCGGCCAGCTCGAGATCCACGAGTACTGGACGGTGCGCTACGAAGAGGTCGGCGCCCCCCGGATCGAGGAGAGCGCCGAGCAACTCGACCACCTGCTGCGCGAAGCCGTAGCCCTGCGCCTGCTGGCCGATGTGCCGGTCGGGGCCTTCCTCAGCGGCGGCCTGGACTCCAGCCTGGTGGTGGCGCTGATGCAACAGGTGGCCGGCACCCAGGTGCGCACCTTCTCCATCGGTTTTCGCGAGTCCTCCTTCAACGAGCTGGACCACGCCCGGCAGGTGGCCCAGGTCCTGGGCACCCAGCACCAGGAATACGTGGTGGACTACCAGGTCCGCGACCTGCTGCCCGGGTTGCTCGACCATTTCGGCGAACCCTTCGCCGATTCCTCGGCCATCCCCACCTACTATCTGTCGCGGATGACCCGGCAGGAGGTGACGGTGGCCCTCAGCGGGGACGGGGGGGACGAGGTTTTCGGGGGGTACCGGCGCTACCTGGCGCGGGCCTGGGCCGATGCCTTCAACCGCTGGCCGGGCTGGTTGGGTCGAAGCGCCGTGGAAGGTCTGGGCCGCCACCTGCGCGAACCCGCCACTTATTACGGGCGCAGCCGGCGCAAGAAGCTGAAACGCTTTCTGGAGTTCGCCGCCGCGGTTCGCGAGGCGCCGCAGACCAGTTGGGGTTTTTTTTTACCCAGGCGGAAAAAAAGACCCTTTACGGGGAAAATCTTGCCGATATATTCACTGCGGACCCCGCATCCCTGAGCACCCGATACGCCCAGGCGCAGATGCAGGCGCCAGGCCAGGAAATGCTCTGGCTGGATCTGATGACCTACTTGCCCGACGATATCCTGGTCAAGGTGGACCGGATGAGCATGGCCTGTTCCCTGGAGGTGCGCTCGCCCCTGCTCGATCACCAGGTAGTGGAGTTTGCCGCCCAACTGCCTCGGGCGCACAAGTTCGGGTTGCTCGACGGCAAACGGGTGTTGCGGCATCTGGCCCGGCGCTACCTCCCCCATGCCATTCTCGAACGTCCCAAACAGGGTTTCGCCATTCCCCTGGCCGGTTGGCTGCAGCGGGAATTGCGCCCCTGGTTGGAGGAGACCCTGCGCTCGGGCACCTGCCGCCAGCGCGGGTTTTTTGTGCCCGCCCGGGTGGAGGAGATGATGGCCGACCACCAGCAGGGGCGCCGGGATTATAGCCAACAATTATGGGCCTTGCTGGTGCTGGAGTTGTGGCTCGAAGGGGCGCCCTCGTGAGGGCCAGGGCGGGCCTGCTCCTCCGCGGCGCCGGGCTGGTGTTGCTGGGGTGGATCCTCAGCCGGATCGAGGTGGCCCGGCTCTGGCAGTTGTGGGCGGGCATGGATATGGCCCAGCTCTGGGCGGTTCCTTTCCTGGGCCTGGCCATGACCGGGGTGCGGGCCCTGCGCTGGCACGGGATGCTGCGGCTGCAGAATCTCCAGTTGCCGCGGTGGCGGGCGGTGCTGCTCTATTCGAGCGGCATCTTCCTGGGCAGCTTCACCCCCGGCCGTCTGGGGGATCTGGGCAAGGCCATGTACCTGCGCCAGGAACAGGGCCTCTCGTGGGAGAAGGCCCTGGCCGGGGCGGTCGCCGACCGCCTGCTGGACCTGGCCGTGATGCTGGGGCTGGGATGCTGGGCGCTCTATCAACTCGATCTGGTCGAGGCGAACTGGGTGCGGTGGGCCGGGATCGGGGGCGGGATCCTGATGGTTGGTTGGTTTTTTGCTGTGTCCACCAAAATGGTGCGCGAAAGTGGTTTTATGGCCGGCCTGCGCCGCCATCGCCTCGCCCGTCTGGTGCAGGGCATGGCCGCCGAGATGGCGGGCCTGACCGGATGGTCCGGGGTGGGCATGGTGGCGCTGACAGCGATAGCGTACGGGCTCTACTTCTTCCAGACCTACCTCCTGGCCCGCGCCCAGGGATTGCCGCTCTCGGCGGCGGACCTGAGTGCGGCCGTGGTGCTGGTGGGACTGGCCTCCTTCCTCCCGGTATCCGTCGCCGGATTGGGCACCCGGGAGGGCATTCTGATCCTGATCCTGGGCCAGCGGGGCGTAGCCGGCAGCACCGAAGCCGGCGTGGCGTACTCGACCTTGTTTTTCCTGGCCTGTTTCGTTTTTCCCGCGGCGGTGGGCGCCCTCTGCTGGCTCAAGGTGCCCCTGCCGCTCCACGCTGCCAACGAAACGTGGCGATGAGCGCGACCTGGACTGCGGACGGACCCTTGACGATGGACCTTGGCCTCACGAGCCCCTATGGGCGCTTGGTTGAGGACTGCCTGCCCAGGGTCCTCTCCATGGCCGACCGCAACCCCTGTTCTCCCACCTATGGCTGTTTCGACCGGGGGTACTGGCATTACCGGACCCTGATCGACTACGCCGCGCCGCTGCACCAGGAAAACGCCCTGACCCTGGCCATCGTTGCCCAGCAGTCCCCCGAGGCCCCTGGGGCCGACGACCTGCGCACCCTGGCCGCGGCGGCCCTGGCCTTCTGGTGTGGCCTGCAGCGGCGGGACGGTTCCTTCGACGAGTTCTATCCGTACGAACGCAGTTTCGTCGCCACCGCCTTCACGGCCTACGCCCTCAGCGAAACCCTTTTCCGTCTGGGCCCCGCAACCGACACCGCACTGCGCCGGCGGGCCATCGAGACCCTGGTGCGGGCGGGCCACTGGTTGGGCCGGCACCAGGATGTGGTGGTGGTCAACCACACCGCCGGGGCCATCGCGGCCCTGCAGAATATCCACCGCCTCAGTGGCGAGTCCTGTTTTGCCGATTACCGCGAGCGCAAGGTCGAGGAGTTACTCGCCCACCAGCACGCTGAGGGCTGGTTCTACGAATACGGGGGCGCCGACCCGGCGTACCTGAGCCTGGCCGTTGATTACCTGGCCAAGGACTACCGCCATTCCCGCGACGAGCGGGTGGGGGCGGCCATCGGCAGGGCGCTGGACTTCATGGTCTGTTTCCTCCACCCGGATGGCAGTTTCGGCGGGGAGTACGGCAGCCGCAACGCCAAATACCTGATGCCGCACGGGCTGGAGCTGATGGCCGGGCAGTCCGCGGCGGCGCGTTTGCTGCGGCGGGCCTTATACGGCGCGCTGGCACGGGGCACCGTGGTGTCGCCGGCCCTGATGGACGACCGCTACACCGGCTTCTTCCTCACCAAATACGCCGAAGCCTGGGCCGACCAAAGCGGCGCGCCCGACCTTGAACCAGAGGCCACGATCGCCGAACCTCGCACCCGGATCTTTCCCGGTGCTGGCCTGGCCGTGGTGAGTGGCCCCGCGGTGCACACCGTCGTGGGCCTGAGCAAACACGGGGTGATCAAGTGTTATACCCAGGGCGCGGAGGCCAGGGCGCTCTACAGCGATGCCGGGTATTTCGCCAACCTGGCCGATGGGGGGGTGGCCACCACCCAGTGGCTGGACCTGGAGGTGGCCCGGCGGCTGGTCGAAGGCCCGGGTCGCCTCGAAATCGAGCTGGACTATCCCATGGCGCGCATGAACACCGCCCTGCCGCTGGTGAAACTGCTGGCGCCCTTCCGCCTTTTCCTGCGCGCCTTTGGCTGGCACGGGGGGCTGATGGTGTGGTTCGGCAATTGGGTCAAACACCGGATGATCCAGGCGCAACAGGCCCTGCCCCTGCGGGTGAAACGGCGCCTGGTTCTGGACGATCATCAACTAGAGGTGGAAGACCACCTGCGGCGGGAGAGCGGCCCCCGCCTGCTGCACCTGATCCGCAGCCCTTTGGCCGGGGCCCTGCACGTGGCCTCGTCCCGGTACTGGCAGCCCGCTGACCAGGGGGTTGCCGGGGCCTGGGAAGCCAGTGCGGCCGACCTGGAGATCCTCAACCGCGGCGGCGGCCTGCGGGTCCGCACCTGCGTTGACTTTTTGTCCGGTGCGGTGGAGACCCAGACGGGGGAGGCCTCGCGATGAGTGCGCTGCGCTTCGCCCGCCAGCATCCCTTCGACTGCTCCTTGACCACGCGCTTCAAGGCGGTACACGTGCTCGATTTCCTGCAGCCCCGGCCGGGAGAGAACCTGCTCGACGTGGGCTGTGGCCTGGGCTACTTCCTCAACCGCCTGGCCCGCGGCGGGGTGCGCGGCTGGGGCATGGACTATTCGCACAAATCCCTGGCCCTGGCCCGGCGCCTGTGCTCGGCGCATTTTGCCCAGGGCGATGCCCAGGTACTGCCGTACCGCGACAATTCTTTCGACCAGATCATCTTCACCGACGTGATCGAACATGTGGCCGATGACCGGGCGGCGCTGCGCGAACTGGTGCGGGTGGCCCGTCCGGGGGCCCGGCTGGCCCTGGTCACCCCCGGCGTGCGCGGCGCGCTGGCGCGCACCCGCTGGCGGCGACTCTTCCACGACGAGGAGGGCACCCCCGAGTACGACCAACGCGCCGGGTACACCCCCGAGGAATTGCGGCGGCTGCTCGAAGAAGCGGGCGTCCGGGTCCAGGCCCAGCGCCAGACCCTGATCTTCCTCGGGGAGTTCTTCCTCCAGCTGACCAAATGGTACCTGGCCCGCAAAAAGGTACATTACCAGACGCAGGGCGATCTGCTCGAGATCACCGACACCTGGGCCTATCGCCTGTACCGCCGCGTGCTTTTCCCGGTGTTCTGGGGCATCGGGCGGGTGGAGGAGTTGCTGGTGGGCCGGTGGTGCGACGGGCACAGCCTGATCGTGCTCGGGGTGGTCGACAAACCCGTGGCTGTCCCCGAGCGCCGGGGGATGGCCCTGGAGGCGAGCCGATGAGCAGCGCGGTGCTGCGCCCGGCATCGGCCCCCCTGATCGCCGGCAACCTCTACGACAAATACCATACCCGCAATCCGCTGGCCCGCCGACTGATGGCCGGTTTCCTGCGCTCCTTCGATGCCCTGCTGGCCCTGCGGGCAGGGGAGGGGGTGCTGGAGGTGGGATGCGGCGAAGGGTACCTGTTGGACCGGGTGCGCGGGCGTTTCCCCGGCGCCCGGGTGGCGGGCCTGGACCTGTCCCTGGGCATCGTGCAATTGGCCGCCCGGCAGGGCTGTCCGGGGGTGCCGCTGCTGCAGGCCTCCGCCTGCCAGTTGCCCTGGGCCGACCGGAGCTGGGAGGTGGTGGTGGCCTGCGAGGTGCTCGAACACCTCGAGGACCCGGCCACCGGCCTGGCCGAACTGGCGCGGGTGTGCGGCCGCGCCTGCCTGTTGAGTGTGCCGCGCGAACCCTACTGGAGCCTCGCCAACCTTGCCCGGGGCAAATACCTGGGGCGCTTGGGCAATACCCCTGGCCATCTCCAACAGTGGCGCCAGCGCAGTTTCGCGAACCTTGTGGCCGAGCACTTTTCCGTGCAGCAGGTGCTGGCCCCCTTTCCCTGGACCATGATATGGGCCACCAAGCGATGAGTGCAGAAAACAACGAGGAGTACCGCATCGAGGGCATCAGCCTGGTCATCCCCGCCTACCGCGAGGAGTTGGCTATCGTCGGGGTGATCGAGGAATACCGCCAGGCCCTGGAACAGCTGGGTTATCCGTACGAGATCATCGTGGTCGACGACGCCTCTCCCGACCGCACCGGCGAACTGGCGCTGAAGGCCGGCGCCCGCGTCATCCGCCACCCGCGCAACCGAGGGGGCGGGGCCTCCCGCAAGACGGGCATCAAAGCAGCCCGTTACGACGCCGTGTTGATGACCGACGGCGACGGCACCTATCCCACCGAGGCCCTGGGGGAGATCGTCGAGCGCCTGCGGGTGGCCGAGATGGTGGTGGGAGCCCGCATTGCCGAAAAGGGCACCTTCAAACCGATCCGCTGGGTGGCGAAATGGATCATCCGCCGCCTGGCCTGCTTCCTCTCGGGTACCTATATCCCGGATCTGAACTCGGGGTTGCGGCTGGTGCGCCGCGATCTGGCCCTGCGCTTTTTCTATCTGCTGCCCAACGGCCACTCCTGGGTGAGCACCATCACCCTGTGCGCCCTCACCAACGAGCTGCGGGTGGATTTTGTGCCGGTCAACTACCGGCCCCGCAAGGGAAAGTCCAGCTTCCATCCCATCCGCGACACCTATAACTATTTCCTGACCGTGGTGCGGACCGTGACCTACTTCAACCCGCTCAAGGTCTTCATGCCCGCCAGCATCCTGCTGCTGGCCGTGGGCGCCGCCACCCTGGTTCACGGTGTGATCCGCGGCGACGTGTACGAGTCGAGCATGCTGGTGACCATCGCCGGGATGCTGACCTTCTTCTTCGGCCTGCTGGCCGACCAGAATGCGCGGATGCGCACCGAACTGGAGCACCATCGCCGGGCCCAGGAACAGCATCAGCGCCTGTTGGCCGAAAAGCTGGAGAATTCCTGAACGCCATGGCCGATATCTCCGGGATCTTCAACCGCGTCAAAGGGGGTTATGGCCGCCTGGCCAAGAGCCTGCACCCGGCCCTGACCCTGCCGCCCCTGCGGGTGACCTTTGAGGTCACCTACCGCTGCAATCTGAGTTGCCCCTTCTGTTTCCAGGAGTTCGCCCGCGAGCAGTCGCCGGATTTCAAGAAGAACTTCGAGCTGAGCAACGAGGAAATCCTGGCCGCCGTCGATGAGTTGCCGCGCCACACCCTGATCACCTTCAACGGCGGCGAGGTCTTCGTGCGCAAGGATTTCCCCGACCTGCTGCGGGCGATCAAGGCGCGGGGCCGGCGCTGCAATATCGTCACCAACGGCACCATGCTCTTTGCCGACAAAGCCGAACTGCTGGTGGATCAGAGCAGTGTGCTCAGCGCCGGGGTATCGATAGACGGCATCGGCGAGACCCACGACCTGATCCGGCGCTTGCCGGGGGCCTTCGAACGCACGGTGGAGAATCTGCGCGGCCTGAGCGCCTACCGGCGGCGGCGGGGCCGGCGTTTCCCGGTGGTCGACGTCAAAACGGTGATCACCTCGCAGAACCTGGAGCAGCTCAGCGAGATCTATCTGCTGGCCCGGGATATCGGCGCCGACTACCTGACCCTTTCCTGCCTGCGCACCTCGGAACTGCTCTTCGCCCTGCCCTGCCGCTCCTCCATGGCCGACGGGGCCTGGCGCGAGGCGCCCCTGCCCCTGAGCGAGCCCGTGGACCTGGACCTGTTGCGGGCCCAGCTCGAAAACCTGCACCGCCTGGCAGCGGCCGCCAAACCAGCGCTCCGCTTCTACCCGGACTACGGCGAGATCCCCGGCATCATCAAATACTACGCCAACGAGGGCACTCTCGAAGACTACGAGTTGTGCCGGGCGCCCTGGACCAATATCAGGGTGGCGCCCAACGGCGACGTCTATCCCTGCCTGGCCTACCGCATGGGCAATATCCGCGAGCAGCGGCTGCTGCAGATCTGGAAGGGCAGGGCCCTCGACCAGTTCCGGGCTGAACTGGATCGCCAGTTGCTGCCGGCCTGTATGGGCTGCTGTTTCCTCAAGGCCAAGCCCGGCATCACCTACCAGGCCGCCCATACCTGTGCCCAAGCCTTCCTGGTGGCCCAGTGAGACGAGAGATGGCCGACCACCAGGGCGACCGAGGACCAGCTGAGGGCGAGGGCAAACCTCCGATGCTGCTGGAGTTTCTGCTCCTGGTCTGGGCCGTGTTGGCACTGGGGTATTTCTATTATACCCAGGGGTTTTTCGGTCTGGCCAAAGAGCTATGGGGCCAAGCCTTTGGTTGAGCTGATCTACATCTGCCTCCTGGGGGTGGTGGCCGTCGGGTTCGGGCGGCGGGTGCTGCGCTGGCTCGGGATCTCCAACTACTGGCTTGCCGAAGAGTTGGCCTTCTCCTTTGGCCTGGGGTTGGGAGCGCTGGCGCTCGGGGTGCTGGTGCTGGGGCTGACCCATCTGCTGTACGAGGGTTCGCTCTACCTGCTGGTCCTCGCCTGCGGGGTGGCCGGCAGCCGCGAACTGCTGGGGGTCGGCGGCCGGCTCAAGAGCCGGGTGCAGTACGGGTACTGGCAGCCCCGCTCCTACTATTTCTGGATTCCGGTCCTTGCCCTGGCGGGGTTTTCGTTCAACCTGCTGCGGGCGCTGACCCCGGCCTGGGGCGCCGTCGATCCGCTGGCCTACCACCTGGCGCTGCCGGCGCTCTATCTGAAAAAGCACTACCTGAGCTTCGAGCCGACGATCACGGGCACGATGTACCCCGACAACATCGGCATGCTCTACACCCTGGCCATCGGTCTGCGCGGCGCGGTGCTGGCCCAACTGGTGCACCTGGCCATGGCCGTGGGCACGGCGCTGGCCCTCATCGGCTTCTGCCGCCGTTTCTTCGACCTGCGGGTCGGGCTGTGGGCTGCGGTCATCTTCAGTTCTCTGCCCGTGGTGGTGTTCTTCGCGCCGCTGGGTTATATCGACGTGGGGGTGTGCCTGTTCCAGTTCCTCGGCTGCTGGGCCTTGTTCAACTGGCTGGAGGAGCGCGACCGCAAGATGCTGCTGCTCGCCGCCGTTTTCATCGGGCTGTCGCTGGGGGCGAAACACACCGCCATTCCCCTGGCGGTGCTGGGGCTGGCCATCGTGGTGGTCGCCGAATGGCGCCGCGCTAGTCCGGCTGCCGAGATCCTGCGCCGGAGCGCCTGGTGGGTGGGGGTGGTGTTGCTGCTGGCCGGCCCCTGGTACCTGCGGGCCCTGGTGGTGGCGGGCAACCCGGTGTGGCCGATTGCCAACAGTGTGTTCGCCGGCTTTCCCTACTATAGCGTCTACAATGCCGGGGGAGGAGGTGGGGCAGGGGCCGCCAGTGCCTGGCTGCCCTCGTGGGAGCGCTTGCAGGAACAGCTCTTCGTCAGCGCCACCTCCCTGTGGAAGTGGTCCATGGCCCCGGGCGACCTGCAGAAGGCCATCGGCGGGTACCTGATCGTGCTGCTGCCAGGCCTGCTGCTCTACGCCCGCAGCCGGCGGGTGTTGCTGTTGACCGCGTTCTGTGCCGTCAACTATCTCGTGCTGGTGCTCTATATCGGCGGGGTGCCGCGGTACAATCTTTATCTTTTTGCCCTGCTCAGCGTGTTGGCCGGTTATGTGGCCGAGCGGTTGGTGCACGGGGCGGTGGGGCGGTGGCGCTGGGTCTTCCAGGCAGTGTTCGCCCTGACCCTGGTCTGCAACCTGGCGTGGGGGTACTACGAGGCGCACGAAGCGGTCGAGTACCACCTCTCGGGCAAATCCGACGAGCAGTTCCTCGCCGAACACGAGGGCAACTACCGGGTCTTCCAGGCGGTCAACCGCCAGTTGCCGGAGGATGCGGTTGTGCTGCTGCAGGGACTGGTCCAGGGGTACTACTGCGACCGTCCCTATCTGTGGGACCATCCCTACCAGCGGGTGATCAACTACCACGACTACGCCACGCCGGAGGCCCTGTACGCCCGGATGAAGGCGTTGGGGATTTCCCATGTGGTGCGCCTGATCAACGTGCCCGGCATTCGCATCAACCTGGGGTATCCGCAGTATTTCGCCGATCCTTTTCACGAGGCGTTCCGCCGGCAGTATCTGAAATTGCTCTACCGCGACGAATCGTACGCCCTCTTCGAGCTCAGCCATGGCGCCAATACCGAACCCTGAGGCCCAGTCCGGGCCCAGGGTCTACTTCATCGCCTGTTGCTTTCCGCCCTTCGGGCGCGGCAACTCCCTGACCAACGCCTGCGCGGCGAACGGCCTGGCCGAGGATCTGCGCGTCGAGGTGGTCTGTATGGAGCAGGAGGCCGGCCTGTTGCTGTCGTACCAGCAGGATGCCAGCTTGGTGGCCGGGCTGCATCCTGGCCTGCGGGTGCACCGGGTGCGGGCAGCGCGGTGGGGGGGGCTCAACGAGATCCTCTACGCCCTCGGCATCCTGCCCTGTTACTACCTCAACTGGGCCTGGAAGGTGTGGCGGCAGCGGCAAGAGCTTTTCGCCGAACCGGGCGTGCTCTTTGCCGTGTACCCGGTGTTTTCGGACCTGGCGGTGGCCTACTGGCTGCAGCGCCGGTACGGGTATCCGCTGGTGGTCGATTTCCGCGACGATTTCTCGGGGGTGATGAGCCGCGGGTGGCGGCGGATCTTCCGCGGGGCCTATCGTTGGCTGGAGGGGCGGTTGCTGCGCCGGGCCGCGCGGGTCACGGTGACCACCGAGGCGCTCAAAGACAACCTGGCACAGCGCCATCAGGTCGATCCGGGCAAGATCGAAGTGGTCTACAATATCGTGCCCACCGAGGCGGCCCCGCTGCGACAGGCCGACAACGAGCCTTTGCGCCTGGTGTACGCGGGGGCGATGTCGGCGGTGCAACGGCCCGAGATCCTGTTGCAGGCCTATGCCCTGCTGGTGGCCCGGCGGCCCGAACTGCGGCAAACCCTAGAGCTCGACCTGTACGGCCCGGCCAGTCACTATTTCAAACTGCGGGTGCAGCAGCACCTGGGTCCGGGCATCACCTACCACGGTTTTGTCGACCACCAGCAGATTACCGAGCAGTTGCGCCGGGCCGACCTGGGTTTCCTCTCTCTAAGCGACCCGGTGTACGCCTATGCCACGCCGACCAAGCTCTTCGAGTACATCGAGTACGAGGTGCCGATGGTGGGGGTGTTGCCCCCCGGCGCCTCCCGCGACCTGATCAACCGCCATGGCCTGGGTCTGGTGGCCGGGGTAGGGGATGTGGCAGGGCTGGCCAACTGCCTGGAGCAGCTCTGTTGCCAGCCCGAGCTGCGCCGCCGCCTGCGGGCCAACCTGGCGGCCGTCAAGCCGCTCTTTGCGCCCCGGACCCAACTGTATAAATGGCGGGCAGCCATCGAAGCGGCTGCGGGCCGGCCGGCACCGCAGGCGCCACCTGTCGCCGCACCCGGCCTGGCCGCCAGTTTTTGAAACCGGAACACCACGCCCAAAGAGGGAATGGACGATGAGATATCGCCTGTTGGAGTTGTTGGCCTGCCCGCGTTGCCGGGAGCCTTTTGCCCTGGAGACCTTCGAACTCAGCCTGGACGGGCACGGCGAGGAGGAGGTGGAGCAGGGGCTGTTGAAATCTGCCTGCGGCGCCTGGTTTCCCATCGTCGATGGGGTGCCGGTGATCCTGCCCAACGCGCTCAACATCTACAGCCAGTTCGCCGAGCGTTTCCGCGACCGCCTGCCGCCCTGGCAGTTCTCCGCCGAGGAGATCGCCCAGTTCGAACGGGAGAAGAAAAAGACCCAGGAGAGCTTTGGCTTCGAGTGGACCATCTATTCGGCCGTACACGAGGAGCGGGACCGCGGCTACGCGCTAGAGGGCGACCTCACCCCGGAGTTCTTCCGCGGCAAACTGGTGCTCGACGCGGGCTGTGGGTATGCCCGCCACTCGCGGGTGGTGCAGGAGTTCGGCGCCGAGGTGGTGGGCCTGGACCTGAGCGTGGCGGTGCGCAACGCGCGCCGGCTGACCCGCGACAACCCCAAGATCCACATCGTGCAGGGCGACCTCTTTGCGCCGCCCTTCCCGCACGAAACCTTCGATCTGGTCTACAGCTGGGGGGTCTTGCACCACACCCCGGACCCGCGCCGGGCTTTTGAGGGGCTGGTGGACTTCGTCAAGGAAGGGGGGGATATCTCGGTGAAGATCTACCGCAAACGGCCGGCCCCCGCGGCGGTGGTGGAGAGCCTGATCCGCAAGGTGACCCTGCGCCTGCCGCTCAAGACCCTCTACAACCTGGCCTACCTGTGTGTGCCGGTCAACTGGTTCTATTGGAAACTGGGCCGCCATATCCCCGGAGTGCGCCAGGCCATCCTCGGGGTGGTCAAGGTCGATCCCAACTGGCGCATCGCCCACATCGACACCTTCGATTGGTACCATCCCCAGTACCAGTTCCATTTCCCGATGGAGGAGGTGGTATCCTGGTTCGAGGAAAAGGGCCTCGAGCAGATCACCGGCGCCGAGAGCAAGGGGGTGCGCGGCCACAAAGGGGTCCGGCGCGCCGACCTCCAGTTGGCCCGCTGAGCGGAGATCACTATGGGCAAGGCGCTCCTGCGGCGCGTGGGGACGGGGAACTGGCCGCGTTTGCGGCAGGCGGCCACGGTGCTTTTCCCCGATGCCAGCTTCGAGGCCATCATGGAGGCGCAGCAGGGTTTCGGTCCCTACTGCACCCTCTCCTTCGATTGTGACTTTCCCCGCGATGTGCAGGCGCTGCCCCAGGTCGCCGAACTGCTCGGCCAGTACGCCTTTCCGGCGAGTTTCGCCTGTATCGGGCAGTGGGTGCGGCAGTACCCGGACGAACACCGCTGCCTGGTCGAGGCGGGTTGTGAGTTGCTCAACCATACCCAGACCCATCCCAACCTCTACCACCCCGATTATGCCTACGCGCGTGGGGCCGAGCTGAGCCGCAAACGCTTCGACCTGCTGGTTCGCCGGGAGAAACGCGCCGAGATCGAGCAGGCCCACGCCACCTTCGTCGAGGTGTTGGGGGTGCATCCGGTCGGGTTCCGCACCCCGCACTTCGGCAGCCTGCACACCCCCGAGGTATACCCCGTCCTGCGGGACCTCGACTACCGCTTCTCCTCCTCGGTGATGGCCGGGGCCAGCCCTACCGGGGGCACCCCCTACCAGGCAGCGGGCGGCATCTGGGAATTCCCGCTCAGCCCCTGCCCGGCCCATCCCTTCGGGGTGCTCGACTCCTGGCACAGCCTCAGCAAACGGGACCCGGCCCACAGCCGGCCCGGCGAATTGACGGCCCTCTTCGTGCGCCTCTGTGAGCAGGTGCAGGGCCGCGGCGGGTACGTGAACATCTATCTGGACCCCAGGGATGCGCTCGATTCGGGCGAGTTGCGCCGCATGCTCGATTACCTGCGCCGCAGCAGCATCGTGGTGCTCGGTTATGCCGAGCTGCTGGAGCGCCTGCTGGCCGATCCCACCCGCAACCTCTTCGCCGGAAGATGAGGTTCGGCGTCTTCAGCAGCGACCCGCTCTACAAGTACCACCAGAAGGGCGAGATCAAAGCGCGGTACTGGAATCCGGAGGAGATGTTCGACGAGGTCTGCGTCTTCTCCTTCTGCGACGAGGATATCGAACCCGAAAAGGTCCAGGCCCTGGTCGGCCGGGCCCGTCTGCGCATCGTGCCCCTGGGGCCGCCATCGGCCTTGGGCTTGGCGGGGCAACGGCGCCGCGCCGTCGAGGTGTTGCAGGCGTGGCAACCCGACCTGGTGCGGGTGCACAATCCCTGGCACGCCGGGGTGGTGGGGCTGGGGGCCGCCCGAAAGGTGGGGGCGCCGGCCCTGCTCTCCCTGCACACCCATTACGCGGCACGCCGGCGCTGGGAGCGGCGCTGGTTGCTGCACTTGCTGCGGCCCTTTGAGCGGTACTCGGTCCGCCGGGCCGACTGCGTCCTGTGTGTAAGCGAGTACCTGACCGGGTACGCCCGGGAACAGGGCGCCCGGCGGGTGGAGGTGATCTACAACCGCGTGTACGCGGAGCAGTTCGCCAGCCCGCCGCGCCAGCGCTCCGGCCGGCCAATCATCCTCTCGGTCGGCCGCCTTGACCCGCCCAAGGATCAGGCCTGCCTGATCCGCGCCCTGCGCGGCCTCGACGCCGAATTGGTGCTGGTCGGCGACGGGGTGAACCGCGCCGCGCTCGAAGCCCTGGCCAGGGCCGAGGGGGTGGGGGAGCGGGTGGTTTTTACCGGGGCCGTGCCGCACGCCCAGATCCAGGCGCAGTACGCGAGGGCCGACCTCTTTGCCATGGCCACCCACTACGAGGGTTTCTGTATCCCGGTGCTTGAGGCCATGGCCGCGGGGCTGCCGGTGGTTGCCTGCAATACCGAGCCCCTGCCGGAGATACTCGGGGGTACCGGCCGTTGTGTGCCGCACGACCCGGGCAGCTTCCACCAAGCCCTCGCCCAGTTGATCGCCGACCCGCCTGCTGCCCGGGCCCTGGGTCAGGCAGCCCGGACCCGCGCCCTGCAACTGGACGGCAGCCGGATGGAAGAGCGCGAGGCCGAACTCTACCGGGACCTGATCCAGCGGGGTCGCAGTGACCTCCCGCTGCGATAGGCACTCGATTTGCTTTGTTGCTCCCGGTACCGGGGGTGGATGAAAAACCTCTGGCCGCCGATATAGCGAATAGAGAACAGCGGAATTTCTTTCCGGCGGTTATCTTTCCCGTGGGGAAAATATGAAAAACGTAGCCATACTCGGCGGTGGAATCACCGGCTTGACCTGTGCCTGTCAGTTGGCGCAGAGCGGTCATGCGGTGACGGTATACGAGAAAACCTTCCAGACCGGGGGCCTGGCCGGTTCGCTGGTGCAGGGGGATTTCGTTTTCGATTACGGTCCGCACGAGTTCTGTACCGAGAACCCGATGCTGGTCGCCCTGCTCGAAGACCTGCTGGGAGACGACCTGTTGGAGCGCCACAAACACGCCGCCCAGTTCTTCAACGGCCGGTTCATCGATTACCCGCTTTCGCCGGTCCATGTCATGCAGCAGCTGCGCCCCGGCCTGACGGCCCGTATCGTCAGCGAGGTGGTGCTCCAGCGCTTCAAGAGCCTGGTGTGGACCAGCAGCGACCACTCCTTCGAGAAGTGGGTCGCCAGCCGTTTTGGCGCCACCCTGTACCAGACCTATTTCCGGCCCTTCACCCAGAAGGTCTGGGGCATCGATCCGGACCATCTGGACCCGCGCACTGCCTCGCAGCGCATAGCCTTCAATTCCATCTTCGATTATGTGATCAAAACCTGTTCCTATTTCTTTCTCCACCGCAATGATTTCTCGTCGATCCACTCGCCGCTGAAGGATAAATACTACTACAGCCGGGGCGGCATCGGCACCCTGACCCGCCGCCTGGCCGAGCGGTGTCGCGAACTGGGGGTCGAGTTCCGCTGCGGCCACCAGGTCGAGCGCCTGGAGGTGGAGGAGGGGCAGGTCAAGGCCCTGCACTTCACCAATGGCGAACGGGTCGCCGATTTCGACTATGCCGTCAATACCATGCCCCTGTCCCTGCTGCTGGCCAGCCTGGGGCACCCGGTTGCCGACCTGCCGATCAAGTTCCGCAGCATGGTGTTCGTTTTCCTCGAGATCCCGCGCCCGCAGATGTCGCCTTATTCGTGGATCTACTATCCCGATCCCGACATCATCTTCCAGCGTTCGACGGACTTCGCCCACCTCGACGCCGGCATGTGTCCCCCTGGCAAGACCGGGGTCTGCCTGGAGATCTCCTGTTTCCCCGAGGAGGAGGTCTGGTCCTGGCGCGACGAACAGATCCTGGCCAGGGTCCGGCGCGACCTGGAACAGGTGGGGGTGCTGCCCGAGAGTGTGCCCTGCAAAGGGCATGTGGTCCGCAAACAGTTCATCTACCCGATCCAGGTCATTGGGTACCTGGAGATCGTCGAGGAGTTGCTCAAACCAGTGCGCGGAATCCGCAATCTGGTGACGACGGGCCGGCAGGGTTTGTACAAATACTGCAATATGAACGAATGTATGGAGATGGCCCTCGAGGTCGCCGATCAGATCGAGGCCGAGGTCGACGATTTCGCCTACCAGCTAGAGTCGAACTGGCGCGGCGCGGGACTGGAGCAGGAGCGCGCCTTGCCGACCGCCAAGAAGGCCCGGTAAACGCGCTTGGCTGCTAGGGCAGGCGCCGGGCTCCAGGGCCGTGCGAGCGGCAAGGAAGGGCAATTCCACCTGCTGCTGCTGATGGTCGGGGCCCTGGTGCTGCGCCTCAGCTTCGGCATGCCCTACTATCTGCCCGGCGACAGTCTGAACTATCTCAACGCCTTCGAAGCCTTCGGCCGTCCGGGCCTGGCCAACACCCTGCATATCACCCGTCTCGGCATGGTATTGCCGCTGGGGGTGCTGCAGTTCCTCTGCTTCGGCGTGCACCCCTTGCTGCAGCTCTTTCCGCTGGCCTGTTCCGTGGCGGCAGTGTTTCTGGTCTACCAGCTCGCCCGCGATCTGGGCGGCCCCACGGCGGGACTCCTGGCCGGGGGCCTGATGGCGGCGGTGCCCATGGAAGTGGTCTACGTCCCCGTGCTCCTGCCCGACACCCCGCTGAGTCTGCTGGCGTTGCTGGCCTACTGGCTACTGGTGCGGGGGCAGGCAGGCTGGCGCTCGGCCCTGGCGGCCGGCCTGTGCCTGGGCCTGGCCTACACCTGCAAGGAAACGGCGTTGTTTTTCGCCGGCCCGGCGCTGCTGCAGGCCTACTGGCGGCGGCAAGATGCCCGCGATGCCGCCTGGCTCGCCTTCGGGGTAGCGGCAGTGGTGTTGGTCGAGGTGGGGGTGTTGTGGTTGTGGCTGGGCACCCCGCATTTCCGCATTTTGCAGACCCTGGGATTCGCCTACGGGTCCAAGGGGCAGTTCGCCGCTGTCGAACACCATGCCGGCTGGTGGCTGGCCCAGGTCTGGCTGAAGCTGGGCGCCCTGTTCTGGGCGGCCCACCCGCCCACGGCGGCGCTGCTGCTGGGCTTGCCCCACCTGGTAGTCTGGGCGCTGGTGCGCCTGGGCCGGCAGGGTATGCTCTGGTGGCCGGCCTGTTGGCTGGCCGTCTGGTGGGGGCAGCAACTCGTATTGTCGACCATCGAGCCGGAACCGCGGTACCTGCAGGCGGGGCTGCCCTATGCGGCGCTGCTGGTCGGGGTGGGCCTGGCCTCGTGGTGGTCGGCGCGCCCGGTGGCAACGCGCGTTATGCTCGTCGCTCCCGCACTGGTGTTGTGCCTGGCGGGCGCCGGGCTCTTCAAATTCGCCTTTGCCCCGCGGGCGGCCGCCACCCAGGCGCTCTACGAGCGTTTCCGGGCTCTGGCTGTTGAGGAACCGGCCGCGCTGGTGGGCGGTCCCTCGGAATATGTGCTGCGGCTTGCCGAATACGCCGGCCTGCAGACGCCGCTCTCGCGGCCCGGCGCTGCCCTGACCCACTGGGCCCGCCTCAGCAGCGGCTACAGCAAGGAGGAGAGTGAAACCGGGCCGCCGGCAGGTATGGCGGCCTGTATGAAGGAACAGTTCGCCCTGCGCTTCCAGGAGTGGTACCAGCGCCTGGGAGCCGTACCCGCGGTCGGGCTCAGCTCCACCGCCGAACTCTACTGCCGGGCCAGTGCCCCGGCGTCGCCGACACGGTGAGTGCCATGCGCTTCAGCGTCATCGTGCCCTGCTACAACGCCCAACGGACCATCACCCGCTGCCTGGACAGCCTCTTTTGCCAGACCCTGCCGCGGAGCGAATACGAGGTGATCGTGGTGGACGACGGCTCCACCGACGACAGCCTGCGGCTGGTGGGCGCTTACGACTGCCTGGTCCTGGGCAATACGCGCAATGTGGGGCCGGGGGTGGCGCGCAACCTGGGGGCCAGCCGGGCCCGGGGCCAGGTCCTGGTCTTCACCGATTCCGACTGCATCGCACCGCCAGACTGGCTGGCCGCCATGGGCCGGCACTTCGCCGATCCCGCGGTGCAGGCGGTATGGGGCGGGTACAGCGGGTCGGTGGGGGACTCGCCGCTGGAGCGCTTCGCCCTGCTCGAATGTGTCCACCGGCAGACCGCACTCGAGTTCCACCTCGAACTCAGCAGCACCTCCAATTTCGCCTGCCGGCGGTCGGCCTTCGTTGCGGTCGGCGGTTTTCCGCGCTACGCCCTCTGGGGGGCCGACCCGGAGCAGCAGCCTTTCTGGGGCAACGAGGACATGGATATCGCCTACTTGCTCGAGCGCGCCTTTCCCGGCGGCATGCGCTGGGATGGCGCCAACGGGGTGGTCCACCATTTCCGGGCCAGCCTGGGTCAGTACCTCAAACAGCAGGCCTTCTTTGCGTCCGCTGCCGTGGTATCTTATGTCAAATACCCTGGTCTGCGCACCGCCGGCAGCGGGGCTGGTCGCCACAGCGTGATGGTGCAGCAGCTGCTCCTGCTGCCCCTGGCCGGACCCCTTTTGGCATGGTGGTGGCCCTGGGCCGCGGTGGCGCCCCTGCTCTGCCCGGGCCTGGCGCTGGCCTGCAACCCGGGCCTGGCGCGGCTGGCCGGGCAGCGCGGTGAGTCCCGGTGGCGGATCGCGGTGCTCCTGGTTGCGCGCAACCTCGCCTGGGCGGCGGGGATCACCCGGGGGATGTGGTGGGGGCTGGGTGGCTGGTTGGGCAGAAACGCCGAAACACCAGGCCTCGAGGCGGCCAAAACATGATGAAATCCATTGATACCTGGTGGCAAACCACCCGTCGGTGGGTGGACAGTTTGTATCACCTGGCCTATAGCGTGTTGTGGGCGCCGCACGCGTACATGATCTATTTTGTCACCGCCCGCTGCAATGCGCGCTGCAACTTCTGTTTCTATTGGAACGAGATCGAGAATGCCTCGAAGCGGCAGGAACTGCGCCTAGAGGAGATCGCCGAGATGACCCGCCGGCTGCGGCATCTGCTCTACCTCTCCGTGGGGGGAGGGGAGCCCTTTCTGCGGGCCGACCTGGCGGATCTGGTGGGGCTCTTTTACCGCAACTGCCACACCCGCTTCGTCAACATCACCACCAATGGCCTGCAGCCGGAGCGCACGGCCCTGACCGTGGAACGCATCCTGCGGGAAAACCCCCTGCTCTACCTCAAGGTCAACCTCAGCCTCGACGCCCTGGGTGAAAAACACGACGAATTGCGGCGGGTGCCGGGCAATTTCCGCAAGGTGATGGAGACCCATGCCCGGCTCAGCCAGGTGCGGGAGCAGGAGCGCTTCTTCGGACTCAATATCGCCACCACCTTCTCCAGCTTCAACGAGAACGAGATCGGCGAGTTGATCGACTACGTCGACCAGAACCTGGCGGTCAACGACCACACCCTGACCTTCGTGCGGGGGGATGCCAAGGACCCCTCCGCATTGGGGGCTTCGGTGGACTAATACAAAAGGGCCGTCGCCTACCTCGAATCCAAACACAACCCCACCCGGCCGAGGTTCAAATTGCTGCACGGCGTGCTGCGCAC
>JADZBP010000228.1 GCA_020852055.1 Candidatus Latescibacterota bacterium | reverse complement strand
GACAAGAACAAGATCCTCGGCGATATTCCCGCCGCCGGCGAGCGTATCAACATGGCTATCGACCCGCGCGTCGCCCTCTTCATTCCCCTCAACGGCGGCGTGGCCTTCCCCATGCCCTGGGGGTTGAGTTCGGCCATCACCCTGGGCCTCAGCACCGGCTTCGAGGCCGAGTTGCCCAAGGACATGATCGAGTTGATGCTCAAGGGCAACGATTTCAACAAGCGCTACGACATCGCCGACTGGAACGGCTCGGGCTGGGCGGTGGGCAGCTTCAACTGGGCGGCGGCCAAACCCTGGATGCCGGCCCGCTTCAAACCCTACCTCGACGAGTTCACCGTCGGCGGCACCTTCAAGGTGCTCAGCGGCGGGTACGGCGATATCCAGGATTCGAACGGCAGCCTGATCGTGGAGCCTGCCGGCGCCGACCTGGACTTCAACCTGGCCACCCGCGCCGCCGGCGGTTATGGCGTGGGTGTGGACCTGGGTGTGGCGGGCATCACCAAGGACCGCAAACTCACCTTCAGCGCCGGGCTGCTCAATTTCCTCGATTACATGTCCTGGGGCATCTCACCTCAGCAGGACTCGGTTTTTGCCCAGACCAGCGACATGAAGGTCACCGATATCTTCGGGGTGGACAACATCCAGGACGCCCTCGACAACCCCGACCTCGACGGCGACGGCGAGGCCGACTTCACCAAGGACCTGGGCGAGAAGGCCTTCTCCCGCTCGCTGCCGGCCATGCTGCGCCTGGGCGCCGCGTACCAGCTCCAGCCCAAGCTGATGGTCGTGGGCAACTACGACCAGGCCTTCAGCAGCGGCTTCGGCATCAAAACCACCCCGCGCGTGGCGCTGGGCGCCGAATACCGGCTGGTCGACTGGTTCCCCACCCGCATCGGCCTGACCCTGGGTGGGCGCAGCAGCGGCTCCTCGCTGGGCTTTGCCTTTGGTCCCTTCAACCTGGGCCACACCCAGTTCGAGTTCCTGGACGTGGCCCTGGTCAACCGGGGTGGCATGCTGCCGGGGGCCTCGAAGGGTACCGCCATTTCGCTGATGCTCTTCAAATTCAACCTGATTTGAGCGGAGCAGACATCGCAGTCACCGCAACAGAAGAGAGGCCGGTTTC
This sequence comes from Candidatus Latescibacterota bacterium, assembly GCA_020852055.1. Lineage (GTDB taxonomy): Bacteria > Latescibacterota > UBA2968 > UBA8231 > UBA8231 > SICG01. The sequence goes on along the minus strand of JADZBP010000228.1, from coordinate 14,665 downwards.
GACCGGCCTCTCTTTTTGAGGTCCCCTATGCCCGGTTATCGCAGAAGAGAGTCGCAAAAGGCTGGCCTGCCCCCCGGCACCCTGGTGCACATCGGGGAGCAGCAACCCGAAGCGGTGCAGATCCACCTGATAGAGTACGACAAGGAGGGTATCCACGAGCGGCGGCTGGCCGATATCGAGGAGGCCTTCGTCTTCGGGGACACCCCGGTGGTGACCTGGATCGATATCGACGGCCTGCAGGATGTGGAGGTGGTGCGCAAGATCGGGGAGCAGTTCGGCATCCACCCCCTGGTCCAGGAGGACATCCTCAACACCACCCAGCGGCCCAAGGTCGAGGACCACGGCTCGTACCTCTTCATCGCCGCCAAGATGATCTACAGCAGCGAGGAGCAGCGCATCGAGACCGAGCAGTTGAGCCTGGTGGTGGGGGCCAACTACGTCATCTCCTTCCAGGAGAAGACCGGCAGGGATATCTTTGAGCCGGTGCGGGAGCGCCTGCGGCACAACCGGGGCGCTATCCGCCAGTACGGGGCCGACCACCTGGCCTATGCTCTGCTCGACACCCCGGTGGACCATTACTTCGGGGTGATGGAGAGCCTGGGGGACCAGGTGGACCAGTTGGAGGATCTGCTGCTGGAGAAGCCGGAAACCGACCTGTTGCAGTCGATCCAGCAGGTGCGGCGGGAGGTGCTCTTCATCCGCCAGGCGGCCTGGCCCCTGCGCGAAGTGGTCAATCATCTCTACCGCGAGGCCTCGCCGCTGGTGGCCCAGGAGACCCGGCTCTACCTGCGCGACATCTACGACCACCTGGTGCAGATGATCGATACCGTCGAGATTTCCCGGGAGATCGTCGTGGGCCTGCTCGACCTGCACCTGTTCAACCTGAACCACCGTATGAACGAGGTGATGAAGGTCCTGACCATCTTCACCTCCATCTTTATCCCGCTGACCTTTATCGTCGGGGTGTACGGCATGAACTTCCACCACATGCCCGAACTCGACCTGCCCTGGTCCTACCCGGCCCTGTGGGTGGTGATGATCGCCATCGGGGTGGGCATGGTACTCTTCTTCCGCAAGAAAAAGTGGCTCTGAAAAGGAGGCTGCGCCGATGTTCAAGCTCACGCCCAGCAACAACCGCTTCTACGACCTCTTCGACCGCGCCGCCGAGTTGCAGGTGCGCGCCGCCGCCCAGTTCCTCGACCTGCTCGAGCACTTCGGCGACCTGACGCGGCGGGCCGAGGAGATCAAACGCGTCGAACACGACCTGGATCAGGTGGTCCACGAGACGATGAAGCTCTTGCACAGTTCCTTCATCACCCCCATCGAGCGGGGGGATATCCGCCGGCTGATCCAGGGGCTCGACAGCGTCGCCGACGGCATCAACGCCGCCTCCAGCCGCCTGGCCCTCTACGAGATCGAAGAGGTCTTCCCCCCGGCGCCGGCCCTGGCGCGGGTGCTCTTGGATGCCTGCCGCGCGGTGCAGGAGGTGGTGCGGCGGCTGCGCAGCAACCCCAAGCTCGAAGAGGTGCTGCCGCTCTGCGTGGAGATCAACCGGCTGGAAAACCAGGCCGACCAGATCTATCGCGAGGCCCTGGCCTCGCTCTTCAAGGGCGGGCTGGACCCCCTGCTGGTCATCAAGTGGAAGGAGATCTACGAGTTCGTCGAGAGCGCCACCGACTGCTGCGAGGACGTGGCTGACATGGTCGAGGTGATTGTGCTCGAGAACTCCTGAGGCCGCCCGGGAGCGGCCCCAGGAGCTTCAGGCATTGCGGGGGGTGTGGTAGATGTCCAGGTGCGGGTAGCAGAATTCGACCTTGGGATTGCGGCCGAATTCGCGGATGAGGACCCGGACGATGTCGCTGGTGATCCGCTGCCGGTCCTTGGCCAGGGTCTGGTAACGCAGGCGCATGAGGATGCCGGACTCGAAGAGTTCGGCCCGCACGAAGGGCTCCTGTTTGGAATCCCTGATGATGTCGCCGGTGACCTGGGCGGCGGCGGCGATCAGGATCTTCTCGGCTTCGTCGTAATCGGACCCAAAGGTGAGCCGCACCGGCACCTCGTCGAGGATATAACTCGAAGAGGTCTGGTTTTCCTCCTGATCAAAGCCCTCCAGGGTGTAGTTGTAGATGATCTGCTGGAAGAGGGTGGCGTTGGGGATGAGCACGGCCCGGCCCGACTTTTCCTCGCCGCCGATGGTGCCGCCCACCTGGTTGAGCAGCACATGGGTGAGGGTGATGTCCACCACGTCGCCGATGATGCCGGCGATGATCACCCGGTCGCCGATCTTGAAGGGTTGCTTGAGGATGATCATCAGCCAGGCGGCGATGCCGGTGACCGGCGCCTGCAGCGACCAGCCCAGCACCATACCCAGAAACGCCGCCGAAATCCCCAGGGTGGCCAGCGAGCCGGAGAAGCTGACGACCCCGAAGATGGCCCCCAGCCCCAACCAGATATAACGCCAGACGAAGAGGAACTGCTGGATGGTCTCGGCCTTGTAGTCCTCGCGGCTGGCGAGATAGCGGCTCAACCCCCGGCTGGAGAGCTTGTAGAGTATCCACAGGATGACCAGGGTGGCCACGCCCATGATCGGGCCCTGGTACTTGAGATGTTCTACCGGTTCGATGATCGTTTCGAGCATGGATCTCCTCTCATAAAGAATAAACCTCACCCGGCTCCGGGATGTTGACCTCCGGGTACCCCTGACTGCGCAGGGCGTCCTTGAAAGACTGGGCCTGTTCCGGCTCGCCGTGGACCAGGAAGATCCGCTTGAGCCGCTCCGGGCCGTTGAAGGCCAGGTAGTCGAGCAATTCCCGCCGGTCGGCATGGGCGCTGAAGGCGTCCATCACCTTCACCCGGCAGCGCACCGGATACTCCTCCCCGAAGATCCGCACCACCTTCTCCCCGTCCATCAGCCGGCGCGCCAGGGTATCCTGGGCCGCGTACCCCACCAGCAGCACCAGATTGCGGTGGTTGTCGAGGTTATTCTTGAGGTGGTGCAGGATGCGCCCGCCTTCGGCCATGCCCGAGGCCGAGATGATGAGGTGCGGGAATTTGAGGCTGTTGAGCTTCTTCGATTCCTCGACGGTGCGCACGTAGCTGAGCCGGTCGAAGCCGAAGGGGTCCCGCTGGTCCTGCAGGTACAGGCGGTAGGTCTCGCGGTCGAGGCACTCGGGATGCAGGCGGAAAACCTCGGTGGCGTTGGTGGCCAGCGGGCTGTCGACGAAGACGGGGATGTCGGGGATGCGGTCCTGGTCGAAGAGTTTGTGCAATTCGTACACCAGTGTCTGGGTACGGCCCACGGCAAATGCGGGGATGATGATCCGGCCGCCGGCAGCGGCGGTGTCGCGGATGGCCTGGGCCAACTCCTCGGCCACGTCGCCGGCCGGGGTGTGCAGCCGGTTGCCGTAGGTGCATTCCATGATCAGTACATCGAGGTCCTGCAGCGGTTGCGGGTCGCGCAGCACCGGCATGCCGGGCCGGCCGATATCGCCGCTGAAACCCAGGCGCAGCTTGCGCCCCTTGCTTTCGAGCTCGAGCTGGATGCCGGCCGAGCCGAGGATATGGCCGGCGTCGCGGAAGGTGGCCTGCACGCCGGGGGCCACCTGCAGGGGGCGGTCGTACTGGGCGCCGACAAAGGCATGCAGGGCCGCCTCGGCGTCCTCGATGCGGTAGAGCGGCTCGGCCAGCGGCTCGCCCCGGCGGCGGCGGATCTTGTTGACCCACTCGATATCGCGCTCCTGCAGGTAGGCCGAGTCGCGCAGCATGAGCTGGCACAGGGCCCCGGTGGCCGCGGTGGCATAGATGGGGCCGGTGAACCCCCGGGCCACCAGGCTGGGCAGGTTGCCGCTGTGGTCGATATGGGCGTGGGAGAGCAGCACCGCGTCCACTTCGGCCGGGTCGTAGGCGAATTCCTGGTTCCGGGTGTAGGCCTCGGCCCGGCGGCCCTGGAAGAGCCCGCATTCGAGCAGTACCTTATTGCCATTCACCGAAAGCAGGTGCTGGGAGCCGGTGACGGTGCGGGCGCCACCGCAGAATTTGAGTTGCATCTGCTGTTCCTAAAGGTGTTTAGGTGTGACAGATATAAATGATACCTAGCCGGGCCGGGGAGGGCAAGGCGCGAAGTTGGCCAAAAAAACCTGCAGGAAATGAAGATGGGGCCGATATAGGAGAACGGGGAGGTCTTTTTTTATTCACAGGAGGATGAATACATGGACGTAGAGCGAATACAGAGCGGACAGACCCTGGTTGCGGCGATCAGGGGGGTGATCCAGGGCACGGGGGTTTCGGCTGGGCAGTTGCTGACGGCAGTGGGAGGAGGCAGCGAGGGGGGAGACGTGCTGCAGTTGAGCAGCTCCATCGACGCGGGGTATGCCCAGAAGGTGCTCAAGAATTCGCTGGCCGAGCGCCTGGACCAGGCCTTCAGCGAGGCCGGGGTGGATATCAACACCAAGGATCTGCTCGAAAGCGGCCTGGATACCTCGCCGGAAGCCACGGCCAAACGCATCGTCGATTTCTCCACGGGTTTTTTCGAGGCCTTCAAGAACAATAATAAAGATGTAAAGGATACCGAGCAGATCGACAAGTTCACGGCGCTGGTCAAGGATGCGGTCAAAAAGGGCTTCGAGGATGCCGGACAGATCCTCGATGGCATTGGCCAGATTTCCGGGGAGGTGCAGGGGGGCATCGACCAGACCTTCGAGCTGGCGATGAAGGGCATCGATGATTTTGCCAAGAAGGAGAAGCAGTCCCTGCTCGACCAGCAGGCCGCCGCGCAGAAGAACGGGGCGGCCAAGAAAGGGACGCAGGTCGGAGTGATCTAGCGGGGGGCGTCGGGTAGCGGCCCACTTCGGCTTTTCGCCAGGCGCGGACTTTCCCCCTCGCTCGCTCTGGCTCCGCTACCCCACCGCCCAACCACGCGTCCTTCCCTACCTCACCACCCCCCGCGAAAAGCCTTCGGGGCTCACTCCCCGCCGCGCGCGCGGGTGCCGTTGATGTTTGTTGTAGCAGGCCCACTTCGGTGGGCCTCTTTTTTTGCCAGAATGGCACTCGGCTGCCGGGGAGGTGTCATAATGAGGGCAAAAAGGGGGTGGTACGGGATTTGCCCAAACAGGGGGATAGATATTGATTCCCCCATGAAGGAAGGCGGAGGCCATGAATCTGAACAAGTTCACCCAGAAATCCCAGGAAGCCCTCGAAGAAGCCCAGTCCCTGGCCCTGCGCCGCAGCCACGAACAGGTGGATGGCGAGCATCTGCTTTTGGTGCTGCTCGACCAGGAAGGCGGGTTGCTACCGGGCCTGCTCCAGCGCCTGGAGGTGCCGGTCGAGGCCTTCCGGCGCGAGGTGGAGAAGGCCCTGGGCAAGCGGCCCAAGGTCTCGGGTCCGGGCGCCCAGCTCTATATGAGCCGCCGGCTGCAGGAAGTCCTGGTGAAAGCCGAAAGTGAGGCCCAGCGGCTCAAGGATGATTATGTCTCGGTGGAGCACCTGGCCCTGGCCCTGATCGACGAGGGCGGCGCCACTGAGGCGGGCCGGATCTTTGCCCAGTTCGGGGTCAAACGCGACCCTTTCCTCAGCGCCCTGATGGGGGTGCGGGGCAATCAGCGGGTGACCAGCGCCAACCCCGAGGTGGCATACGAAGCCCTGGCGAAGTACGGGGTGGAGTTGGTGGCGCTGGCCAGGGCCAACAAGCTCGACCCGGTGATCGGCCGCGACGCCGAGATCCGCCGGGCCATCCGTATCCTCTCGCGCAAGACCAAGAACAACCCGGTGCTCATCGGCGAGCCGGGGGTGGGCAAAACCGCCATCGTCGAGGGGTTGGCCCAGCGCATCGTGCGCGGCGACGTGCCCGAATGGCTCAAGGACCGGGCCATCTTCTCCCTCGACATGGGGGCGCTGATGGCCGGGGCCAAGTACCGGGGCGAGTTCGAGGAACGGCTCAAGGCGGTGCTCAAGGAGATCACGGAGAGCGAGGGCCGGGTGCTGCTCTTCATCGACGAGTTGCACACCATCGTCGGGGCCGGCCGCACCGAGGGCTCCACCGACGCGGGCAACATGCTCAAGCCCATGCTGGCCCGGGGTGAGCTGCACTGCATCGGGGCCACCACCCTGGACGAGTACCGCAAACACATCGAGAAGGACGCGGCCCTGGAGCGGCGTTTCCAGCCGGTGCTGGTGGAGGCGCCCTCGGTGGAGGACACCGTCTCCATCCTGCGCGGCCTGCGCGAGCGCTTCGAGGTGCACCACGGAGTGCGGATCCAGGACAATGCCCTGGTGGGGGCGGCGGTGCTGTCCAATCGCTACATCTCCGACCGCTTTCTGCCCGACAAGGCCATCGACCTAGTGGACGAGGCCTGCGCCATGATCCGCACCGAGATCGACTCCATGCCGGCCGCCCTGGACGACCTGACCCGGCGGGTGATGCAATTGGAGATCGAGGAGGCGGCGCTCAAGAAGGAGAAGGATAAATCCAGCCAGGACCGGCTGGAGGTCCTGCGGCGGGAGCTGGCCGAACTCAAGAGCCAGGCCACCGCCATGCGCGCGCAGTGGGAAACCGAGAAGCAGGCCATCGGCCAGGTGCGGCAGGTGCGCGAGCAGATCGAGCAGGTGCGGCGCCAGATCGAGGAGGCGCAGCGGCGCTCCGATCTGAACCAGGCCGCCGAACTGAAACATGGGCGGCTGCCCGAACTGGAGCGCCGGCTGCGCGCCGAGGAGGAGCAGTCCCACCAGGCCGGCACCCGCCTGTTGCGGGAGGAGGTCACCGAGGAGGAGGTGGCCGAGATCGTCTCGCGCTGGACCGGTATCCCGGTGACGCGGCTGGTGGAAGGGGAGCGGGAGAAGCTCCTGCGCCTGGACCAGCTCCTGCACCAGCGGGTGATCGGCCAGAACGAGGCGGTGCAACTGGTGGCCGACGCGGTGATCCGGGCGCGGGCCGGGATCAAGGACCCGCGGCGCCCCATCGGGTCGTTCATCTTCCTCGGCCCCACCGGGGTGGGCAAGACCGAACTGGCCAAGTCCCTGGCCCAGGCCCTCTTCGACTCGGTGGACAACGTGGTGCGCATCGACATGAGTGAGTACATGGAGAAACACACCGTGTCGCGGCTGATCGGCGCCCCTCCCGGTTATGTGGGGTACGAAGAAGGCGGGCAGTTGACCGAGGCGGTGCGGCGCAAGCCCTATGCGGTGGTGCTCTTCGACGAGATCGAGAAGGCCCACCCCGAGGTCTTCAACGCCCTGCTGCAATTGCTCGACGAGGGCCGGCTCACCGACGCCCAGGGGCGCACCGTGGATTTCAAGAACACGGTGGTGATCATGACCTCCAACATCGGCTCGCCCCACCTGGTCGAAGGGGTGGACGAGCGGGGCGAGATCCGGCCGGAGGCGCGGGGGCAGGTGATGCGGGAGTTGCGCGGGCACTTCCGCCCCGAGTTTCTGAACCGGGTGGACGACATCGTGCTCTTCAAGCCACTCAAGCTGGAGGAGATCGAACAGATCGTCGATCTGTTGATCGAGGAGTTGCGGGCACGCCTGCGCGACCGGCGCCTGAGCCTGGAACTGCGCGAGCCGGCGCGGGCCTTCATCGCCCGCGAGGGTTTCGACCCGGTGTACGGGGCCCGGCCGCTCAAACGCTTCCTGCAGCACGAACTGGAGACCCGCCTGGGGCGGGCCCTGGTGGCCGGGCAGATCGAGGACGGGGCGAAGATCGTCGTCGATCTCGAAGCCGGAGCGCTGGCGGTGCGCCACGAGAATCCGGCGACCTGAGCCCGGCGTGGGAACCGGGAAGGGTTCTCTTCGTCTTGTATAATTGCACCCATACCAACACTGAGAGGAAAGGGAGAGGATGCGGAAATCGGCAGTAATCCTGGTTGGCTTGCTGGCCCTGACGGGCGCGGCCCATGCCACCGTCGAGGAGAGTCTGGCGCAGTTGCAGCAGTTCAGCGATGGTTTCGCCCTGGTGGCCTCCACCGTGACGCCGGGGGTGGTGGCCATCGAGAGCCGGCAGAACGTCAATACGGAAGAGAAGGGGGAGAACCCCTTTGAGGGCACCCCCTTTGAGGACTTTTTCCAGTACCGCCATCCGGGCGGGCCGCAGCAGCCTCGCGAGGGGCAGGGCTCGGGGGTGATCGTCAATTACAAGGGCAAGTACTATATCCTCACCAACTACCACGTGGTGCGCGGGGCCGACGAGCTGGAGGTGAAGCTCGAGGACGGCAAGGACTTTGCCGCCGAGGTGGTGGGCAAGGATTCACTGAGCGACGTGGCGGTGCTCAAGGTGGACGCCCAGACCCTGCCGGCGGTGATCATGGGCAACTCCGACCGGCTGCGGGTGGGCGAGTGGGTGATGGCCATCGGTAACCCATTTGGCTTCGAGCACTCGGTGACCACCGGTATCATCAGTGCCCTAGGGCGTGACCGCCGACTGCGGACGAGAAGGGATAGCCAGGAGTACGGCTCCTTCATCCAGACCGACGCGGCCATCAACCCGGGCAACAGCGGCGGGGCCCTGGTCAACCTGCGCGGCGAACTGGTGGGCATCAACACCGCCATTATCACTAATAGTGGCGGATACCAGGGTATCGGTTTCGCCATTCCGGTCAACCTGGTCAAGAACGTCATGGAGCAGTTGATCGAGCACGGCGAGGTGCGGCGCGGCCTGCTGGGGGTCTCGATCGACAATCTCGACCGGGTCACCGCCGAGGCCCTTGGCCTGCAGAAAACCGAGGGCGTGCTGATTCAGAAGGTGGTGCCGGGAGGGGCGGCCGAAAAAGCCGGAGTGAAACAGGGGGATGTGGTGCTGGAGGTGGACGGCAAGCCGGTGCGCAACGTCGTGGAACTCAAGAGCCAGATCGGCGAAACCCCGCCGGGCACGCGGGTGGACCTGTTGGTGGTGCGCGGTGAAGAGCAGCGCCACTTCGGGGTGGTGCTCGACCAGCTCACCGCCGAGGCCCTGGCCAAGGGGAACAGCCCGGCTGCGGATGAGGAGGACGGGCAGGCAGACCGGCTGGGCCTGGCGGTCAAGACTCTGACCCCGCAGACCGCCGAGCACCTCGGCTACGAGGGGCAGAGTGGGGTGGTGGTGGTCGGGGTGCAGCCCAACAGCCCGGCCGCCCGCCGCGGCCTGCAGCGGGGCGACCTGATTCAGGAGGTCAACCGCCGGCCCGTGAGCAACACCGGCGAATACGAGCAGGCCCTGGCAGCGGCAGCCAAGCGCAGCAAGTCGGTGCTTTTCAATGTGCGGCGGGGCGAAAGCACCAACCTGGTGGCAGTGCCGATTCCGGCTCAATGAACCTTTGATTCCCGACCCCTCTCCCCTGCGGAGAGGGGTTTTTTTATTTTGGGGGCCTATGTCGATGCGCGAGTTCCACTATCGCTGGCAATGGGACCTGCGCTCCAGCCCTGAGGCGCTGTGGCCGCTGGTGGCCGACACCAACCGCTTCAACCGCGATACCGGCCTGCCCCCCATCGAGCAGTGCGGCACCGGGGCCAACGCCCGCCGCCGCCTGCGTTTCCGCAAGCTGGGCCTGGTGGTGGCGTGGGAGGAGGAGCCCTTCGAGTGGGTGCGACCCCACCGTTTCGGGGTGGTGCGCCGCTACACCCAGGGCCCGGTGGCCCAGATGCGGGCCCTGGCCGAGCTGGAGGCTCTGCCCACCGGGGGGACCCGGCTGGTATATCAGGCCTGGCTGACGCCGCGCAACCTGCTGGGGTGGCTGGCCATTCCCATCCAGGTGGGGCAGTTGAGCGCCCGCAGTTTCGAGCGGGTGTTCCGCCAGTACGACGAGCAGGCTGCCCGCGCCGATCTCGGCGGGCAGCTGGCGCCGACCCCGCAGCCGGCGCGTTTTGCCGGGGGCGGCCGGCAACGCCTCGAGTCCCTGCGCCAGACCTTGCTGGCCGAGGGTGCGGCTCCCGCTCTGCTGGATCGCCTGACGGAACATCTCGAGCGGGCCGACGAACTGAGCGCCAGCCGTATGCGCCCCTACGAACTGGCCGACGCCTGGGGGGTGCCGCGCCGCCAGGTGCTGGAGCTGTGCCTCTTGTCCACGCGCGTGGGATTGCTCGAATTCGAGTGGGATCTGCTCTGCCCCCTGTGCCGCGGGGCCAAGGTGCGCAGTCCCTCGCTGGGGGGGATCGTGCCCCAGGTCCATTGCGACACCTGCAATATCGAGTTTGCGGTCAATTTCGAACGCGCCGTGGAGTTGACCTTCCATCCCAACCCCGCGATCCGGCCGGTGCAGGCCGGCGAGTACTGCGTGGCCGGCCCCCAGACCACCCCGCACGTGGTGGTGCAGCAGTTGCTGGCGTCGGGCACCGAGCGGGTGATCTACCCCCGCCTGGAACCGGGCCGCCATCGGCTGCGGGCCCTGGGGCTGCCCGGCGCGCAATTCATCCGGGTGGTCGAGGGGGGCCAGGCCGAAGTGGTGTGGCGGGTGGAGGCGCAGAACTGGGCTGAGGAGGAACTGGTCCTGGCGCCCGAGGCCAGCCTGCATTTTGCCAATGCCACCGGCGGCGAACTCCTGCTGATCCTCGAACGCACGGCCTGGAGCGATCAGGCGGCCACCGCCGCCGAGGTCACCGCCCTGCAGCGTTTCCGCGACCTCTTTGCCGGGGAGGCGCTGCGGCCGGGGGAGAAGATCGCGGTGGGCAGCCTGACCGTGCTCTTCACCGACCTGTGCGGCTCCACCCGGCTTTACAACCAGATTGGCGACGCGCCGGCCTTTGGGCTGGTGATGAGCCACTTCGACGTGCTGCTGCAGGCGGTCGCCGAGGAGGAGGGGGCGCTGGTGAAGACCATTGGCGACGCGGTGATGGCGGTGTTCCGCCGGCCGGTGGCAGCGCTGCGGGCCATGCTGCGGGCGCAGCGGGAATTGGCGGCGTTACCTGAGACGGCCGGCTTGCAGCTCAAGGTGGGCATGCACTACGGCCCCTGTATCGCGGTCACCCTCAACGACCGGCTGGACTACTTTGGTTCGACGGTAAACCTGGCTTCGCGCCTGGAGCATCTGTCCACCGGCGGCGATCTGGTGCTCTCGTCGGTGGTGCGCGACGACCCCGAGGTGGCGCAGTTCCTGGCCGAGAACGACGGGCTGCGGGTCGAGCCGCTGGAGACCGAGTTGAAGGGTTTCGACCAGGCCCGCTTCGCCCTGTGGCGGGTGATCCCGGAATGAAGTCTAGGGCAGGGGGCCGCGCTGCAGCAATGTCTCGCAGGCATCCAGGTTGAGACGCGCTGCTTCGTACTCCGGGTCCAGGTCCAGGGCCTTGCGGAACAGCTCGCGGGCCGGGGCCACCTGCTTATCCTCCAGTTCCATCACCCCCAGATTGTAATAGGCCTGAGCGTACTCCGGGTCGCAGATGAGGGCGCGGGCAAAGGCCTGGCGGGCCTGGTCGCGCTGACCCTGTTGGTACCAGGTCAGGCCCAGGTTGTACCAGCCGGGAGGGTAGTCGGGGCGCAGTTCGAGGCAACGGGCCAGGTGCTCCTGGGCCTTGGGGTAGTCGCCCTTGTTGCAGTAGAAGGCGCCCAGGTCGGCGTGCACTTCGTAGTAGGCGGGGAAGATCCGCAGGGCCTGTTGCAGGCATTCGAGCCCGCGGGCTTCTTCGCCCCGTTCCAGGGCGGCGTTGCCCAGGACCTGCCAGGCCCGGGCACTTTGGGGCTGGGCCTGCACCGCCTGTGAGAAGAGGGTGTATTCGTCCTGCCAGTCGCCACTGCGGGTCCAGGTGCCCCAGGCCAGCCCGAGGGCCAGGACCGCCGAGGAGAGGGTGGCGCGCCGTCCCCCCAGCCCTTCCAGAAGGGCGGCAGCGGCGAGGGCGAAGCCGGCGGCCGGCAGGTAGAGCAGGCGCTCGGCCATGCCGGTGCCGATGGGGAAGAAGAGGTTGGCCACCGGTGACAGGGCAATGAGCAGCCAGCCCAGACCCAGGGCGGCGGCGGGCAGGCGGCGCCAGGCGGCCCAGAGCAGGAGGCCCAGACCGGCCGGCACCGCCAGGGCCAGGAGCAGGGCCGGCAGCGACCAGGTGGGGGCCAGGGGCAGGGCGGCGAAGGAATAGTCGGCGCACAGGCTCCGGGGAAGGACCAGCAGCCCCAGGTAGCGGCCCAGGACCAGCAGGGCGTTGACCCAGCGCCAGGGCGCGTCGAGGCCGGCCAGCGGGTTGTCGAAGGCATCGATCTGGCCGATGAACAAACCGCCCAGCACCAGCTGCCGCAGCCCCAGGTAGAGCAGGACCACGCCGGCGTAGCCGAGGTGGGCCCGCCAGTAGCATTTTTGTAGAAAACCGCGATATTGAAAGAGGTCTACCAGCAGGAAAAGGGGCGGCAGGACCACGGCGCTTTCCTTGCTCAGGAGGGCCGCCAGGAGTGCGGCGGCGGCCCACCCGTGCCGCCAGCGCGCCTGTCCGGCGCCCAGATGTTGGTGGAGGGCCAGCAGCCCGAAAAAGGCAGCCAGCAGATCGGCCCGCCCCACCAGCCCCGCCACCGCTTCGCACAGCGCCGGCTGCACGGCAAAGAGCAAGGCGGCCCACCAGGCCAGTCCCTCCTGTCCCAGGCAGCGCCGCCAGACCAGGCACAGCAGTGCGGCGACGGCGCCGTGTAGCAGGATATTGACCAGGTGGTAGGAGAAGGGCGCCTCGCCGGCCAGGCGGTGGTTGAGGGCAAAGGTCCACACCGTCAGCGGGCGGTAGAGGCCGGAACGGTCCTGATGGAAGCCGGCCCAGTAGTCGGTGCTGAAGATCTCGGGCAGGTCGCCGCGTTTGACAATGGGATTGTCGCGGACGGCGCTCTGGTCATCGAGCACAAAACCACCCCCCAGCGTGCGCGCATAGAGCAGCGCCGCGAGGGCGAAGAGCAGGAGAGGACGCCAGCGGGCGTAGAGCCGTGACATGGGAACAAATCTAAAGAAACTCGCAGTGCTATGAAGTCCGAAGCCATCTGGTATCCCGGCAAGGCCCCTTTTGTGTACCTGGTGCGGCAGTTGGAATTGTCCCAGGCCGTGGCGCAGGGCTGGCTCGAGTGCACCGCCAGCGGGCCCTATCAACTCTATTTGGGCGGGCAGTTGGTGGGCCGCGGCATGGGTTGCACCCTCACGGGCCGGCCGGTGTGGGAGCGTTTCGCGCTGGGACCGGGCCTGGAACCGGGAACCCAGCAACTGCTCGTCCTGGCGGCCGCCGGCACGGAGGCCGGGTGGCTGGCCCTGAGCGGCGAGCTGGTCTATACCCAGGGCGGGCAGATCGAGCTGGCCACGGGCCGGCCCTGGCAGGTGGCGCGGGCCGCCGAATGGGAGGAGGGTCCCGGTGGCGGCGAGCGCTACTGGCCGGCGGCGGGCGGGGAGATGCCGTGGACCGAGGCGGCGGTGGTCGCCCAGGCGCCCCTTCCCGGCCCCTGGGCGCCCCGCGAGGTGGCCGAGCAGCCGCACTGGGCGCGCACCGTGGCCTCCTTCGGCGAGGTGGCCGCTGGCGGCGAGCTGGGTTTTGTCACCGAGCCGGAGCCGCTGCGCCAGGGCAAGTGTGTGCACCGCGAAGGACTGCTGAGGCCGGGCAAGAGCTGGACCCTGGTGCATACCCGCGACGCCAAAAGGGCGGTGCTGCTGGTGCTCGACTTTGGCCAGCAGCAGAGCGGCTTCCCCTGCCTGCGCCTGCGGGGCGGCCGGGGTGGCCTGGTAGAGCTGGGATTCGCCCGTTTCTGGGGGCAGCTCGACAGCCAGGTGAGTTACAGTTGCGGCCAGGGGGTGCAGGAATGGAGCGGGCTGCAACTGCGCACCTGCCGGTACCTGGTGGTGCGCCTCAGCCATTTCGAGCACGAGGTGGAGATCGACTGCATCAGCCTGGCCGGCCGCCGGGCCGAGGTGGCCGAACGCGCCGAACTGGCCATTGCGCCGGTGGTGGCCGAACGCGCCGAACTGGCCGTGGCGCCGGCGCTGTCGCAGGTCTGGGAGCTGGGGCAGCGCACCCTGGCCGCCTGTCGCCAGGAGGTCTACTACTTTCCCGGCGGGCAGGCCTACGACTGGTTGCGGGCCCAGGCCCTGGCCTTGAACGACTACTACCTGAGCGGCGATACCCGCACCATGGGCGCGGCCCTGGCCGGCGCCGCGCCGCCTGCCGGCGACCTGGCCCAGCAACTGGCCTATGTGCTGGCCCTCGAATCCTCTCACCTCTACGCCGGGGAGCGGGAACTGCTCGACGAACGGTTGCCCTCGGCGCTGGCCCCCCTGGCCGGCTGCCGGGAGCAGGCCGGCCCCAACGGGCTCCTGCCGGGCGCGGGCCCGTGGTCGGGCGCGGCGCTCAGCGCCCTGTACGCCGGGGCCCTGGGGGCGGCCGGTCGGTTGTGCCGCTGGCAGCGCGACAAGGCCGCGGCCCAGCGCTGGGAATACGAGGGCCGGCAGGTGGCCCGCACCCTGGGCCAGCAGTGGGCGCAGGAGCCCCCGGAGGCGGCAGACCGCTGGGGCAATGCGCTGGCCTTCTATTTTGGCCTGCTGGCCCCCGAGCCGCACGAAGACTGGGTGCGCCGCCTGGCCAGCGCCGATCTGCTGGAGGCCTTCTACCTGGAGGGCGGGCTGTGGCGCAGCGGGGCAGAGGCCCGGGCCCTCGAATATCTGGAGATCCGCTGGGGCCGCCTGATCGAACGCGAAGGGGCGACCTGGGGTGAGAAGAGCGGGGGGGCCGAGGTGTTGCCCGGGCCTGAGTACTACCT
>JADZBP010000227.1 GCA_020852055.1 Candidatus Latescibacterota bacterium | reverse complement strand
CTAAGTTGGATCGAACCTCCAACTTCCCGATCGATCGAATAGTTCTGAAGCACTCGGGGCCTATCCAGCCTTGAGCCCCCAGATCCTCGGAGCTTCCCCACTCCGGGCCTGGACCTGCAGCCGCCACGAGCGGCCCAAAAATAGCGACGCCTCGCCCAGCTGGCTGGACGAGGCGTTTGCTTTTGGGAGCCGGGCCTACCTGCCCAACAACTGGCGAATGGGACTGCGCTCAGCTATCCAGAACCCGGCGCACCACCTGGGACAGTTGGCGGATGGAGAACGGCTTCTCCACCAGCTCCGCCACCCCCGCGAATTGCTCCCGGGCCGTGGCATAACCAGTAAAGAGAATCACCTTGGGCTGCAATGGCTGCACCCTCAGTCGCGCCAGCACTTCCAGACCCGAGAGGCCCGGCATGGACAGATCCAGCAGCACCAGGCTGATCTGGCCGCGCTGCTGATTGAGGACCTCCAACCCCTGCACCCCGTCGCCCGCCTCCAGCACCCGGTAGCCGAGGCTGGCGAGGAACCGGGCGACACTGCGGCGCACTTGCTGATCGTCATCGACGACTAGCAGGGCTTCGGTGCCGTGCGGCGGGACCGGCTGCAACCCAGATATCCCTACCTCGATCCCCGCCACCGCCGGGGTCCCGGCCGGCAGGTAGAGGGAAAAAACAGCCCCCTGCCCCACCTGGCTCTGGCACTCGATCCAACCCTGATGCCGGTGGAGGATGCCGTAGGCGGTGGCCAGGCCCAATCCTGTGCCCTTGCCCACTTCCTTGGTGGAGAAAAAGGGCTCGAAAATCCGTTCCCGCGTCTGCGCATCCATGCCCACCCCGTTATCAGCCACCTCGATACACACATAGTCCCTGGCAGGGGCCTCCCCGTGTTCGACCTGGCAAACCAGCCGGACGCTGGTCCGGATACAGGGAGACCGGCACTCCCCTCCTTCCAATGCATCGCGCGCATTCAGGTACAGGTTGAGCAGTACCTGTTCCAATTGCCCGGCATCGACCTGGACCCGGGGCAGGTTCGGGGCGATCTCCAACTGAAGTTCGATACGGCGGTCGATGGTCTTGCGGCAAAGGGATACCGTAGTGCCGACGATCTCAGCCAGGTCCACGTCCCGGAGGCGGAGTTCCTGTTCCCCGGCACGGGAAAAAAGCATGAGCTGGCGGACCAGGCCGGCGCCCCGCATGGCCGCGGTCTCGGCTTCCCTCAGGTAATCCTGAACCTGGGGCGGGCCTTTTACCATCGCCAGTTCGATATTGGCGGAAACGGCCTGCAGGAGGTTGTTGAAGTTGTGGGCGATGCCCGCCGTGAGCTGCCCCACCGCCTCCAACTTCTGCGCCTGGCGCAACTGTTCCTCGAGCTGGGTCTTTTCGGCCTCGGCGCGCCGGCGCTCGTCGATTTCCTGCCGCAATTCGCTGGTTCGCTCGGCCACCCGGTTTTCCAGAAAGCGGTTGGCCTCCTCCAGCTCGCTGCGGGCGATCTCCAGACTGTCGACCATCCGGTTGAAGGCGCTGGCCAGCAGACCGATCTCGTCGCTGGTGATCAGCGCCACCCGCTGGTGCAGGTCTCCCTGGGAGATCCCCTCGACCGCCGCGACCATCCGCGCCAGCGGCCGGGTCACCAAAGCGCTGATGGCCAGGGCCGCCGCCATGCCGAGGACAAAAACCACCAGGCTGACCAAGGCGATGCTCCGCCGGCTCCGCTGACTCTCCTCGGCGATCTGACTCAGGGACAGTCCCAGGCGCAGTTGGCCGATCTGATGGTCAGCGTACAGGATCGGGCGGGTCATTTCGTACAGGTCCCTGCTGGTCGACCCCGGGGAAACCTCCTGATGCCGGCCCTCCCGGTCCCGGTGGAATCCCGCCACTACCTGTTGGGTGCTGTCGCAGACCTCCACATAGACCAGCTCCTCGTTTTGTCGGGCACTGGCCAGGGCCTCGTCGATGGTCAGGGGGTCCCGGAAAAACAGGGCCGGACCGACGGTGAACGCAGACATCCCAGCGATGCTCTCGGCCTTGGCGGCCAGGGCCCGCAAGGCCTGGTGCTCCTGTCTGGCAGGGAAGTAGAAATAGATAAATAATGAGATCGCGCCGAGTAGGGAAATGACCAGGACGGCGAGTTTGGTCTTGATGCTGGACCACCAGTGCCTGGCGGGAAGCGCCGCACGAACCGTCATGCCGGTGCCCTCATTTTCTGTACCGCGACCGTTGCTCTCGCTCACTCGATGGTCTTCACCATCGTCAGCGACAACACGCGCGAGCTGAAATCCGCTCCCGCCGCTCGCGCTGCCGGCAGGGAAACCAGGATCAGCGGCTTCTGCCCTCTGCTGTCGATGCCCACGGCCACCCCGGCGTTCAGGTATTCCGGCACCCCGGTCAGCGTCAGCATCCGGCGCCCGTGGGCAACCCCGGCGATTTCCTGGACCTCGACGGCGCGCAGGGGACACAGGTACAGGACCCGTGCGCCGCTGGCGGCGAGGGCGCTCGATAATTCGTTTTGCCGGCCCAGGTCGAGGGGAACGCAACGCCAGGCCCCCTCGGCCCCTGCGGCTTGCACGGCCGCCGCAAACGCATCCTTCGCCTCGAGGGAGGCCCTGAATCGCTGCTGGAAGACGATGCCAATCACCAGGGTGTCGCCGGCCGGCCGGCTCTGCAACTGCCGCTCGAAGCGCAGCAACTTGAGGAACAGGGGGACCTGCACCTCGACCGGAACCGCCATCTCCTGGCCCCGGGAGGCGGCCCCCCAGACGAGGACGAACAGGGGGACGACGAGCCATGGAGGCCAGCGCCATGCCACGGTCAGAACTCGCAGTTCAGGCGGCAGACGAAGCGCCGGCCATCTTGGGGTATGGCATCCTGGCGGTGCTCGAAACCACCGGGGACCGCATAGGAGGCGTCGAATAGGTTGTACACGGTCAGCGACAAACCCAAGCGGGGAACCCGTTTCCCCTTAGGTGCCCCGGGCGACCAGCCCTGTATCGCCAGCCGCGCTTTGGTCAGCAGGTACGGATCGGTCCGGGATCCTGTCAGGGTGCGCCGGCCGGCCTCGTACTGCACCTCGACCGCGGTGTGCAACAACCCGGCCAGCGGTCCGGCCACGCCGACCTTGGCCGACTGCCCGGGGGAATTGGTCAGTTCCGTTGCCGTCGCCTTGTCCTCGGCCCGCTGGAGGACATAGCTGGCATACCCTGTGGCTCCGGCCCACAGGGTCCCCCGGCATTCCAACTCCGCTCCCCTGGCCTGCACCTTATCGGTATTGTGGAACTGGCGCAAGGAGTCGGCCGGGTCGAGCCGCTGTTCGAGCAGCGCCCTCATCTGGTAGTCGTAGAGGGAAACCAGTCCCCACAGCCGCTGGGTGAGGCGTTGCTCCCAGACCACTTCACCGGTGCGGATCTCCTCGGGTCCGAGGCTGGGATTGCCTTTGGCATCGCCAGGTGATTCGTAGTGGAGCTCGTACATATTGGGAGCGCGGTACGCTTCGCCGTAGAGCAGCTTGAAGGTACTGGAGGGCCGCGGCTTGTAGATCAACGCCCCGCGGGGACTCGCCGAACTCTTGGCCCCGGCGTACCGATCCCGGCGCCAGCCGAGGGTGAGCGACAGATCGCGGCTGACCTGGTATTCATCCTCCAGGTAAAAGGAAAAGACGGTGAAGGGATAGTCGCCGTCGAAAAAATCCGTTTCCAGATCCCAGGTATGGTAACGGGCCTGCAGATGCTTCTGGTACTCCACCCCCGCGACCATCCTGTTGTCCGAGCGCAGATCCCAGGTGAACTGGGCTTCTCCACCCAGCCACTGGCCGTCGTTGGCGTCGAAGAGGAGGGTGTGATAGTCCTCCTCGTCGTACGGATAGGTCCCGCGGTACCGGTAGTGATCGAAGTACCCCCTCAGGCGCAGGGACTGATGGTGCGGGAGCTGGCGCTCGCCCTTGAGGTCGATAAAACTCTGTTCGTCCAGGGTCTGGGCCCGCGGGTCGCCAAAAGCAATGCCAAAGGCGCCGGTCGGGATGCCCTTCTCCCTGGAACTGTGAAAACCCTGGAGGGTGAGGCCGGCAAAACCGAGTCTGACGTATCCCCCGTGCGCTCGGTCCCAGTCGAGCCCCACGGCCCTGCCTGCATTCGTCGCGGGGTCGTCGTACTCCGGGTAGAAGAGATCCGGGCCCTCGCTGTCCATCCACAGCCCCGAGACCGCCAGGTCCAGGCCGCTGGCAAACTCCCGGCCGAAATTCAGCTCACCGCGCCGGTTGCCAAATTGGCCCGCCTCCGCGTCCACCCTGAGCCCGTCGGTGGTCCTGCCACTCTTGGTGATGACGTTGACCACGGCCAGCATCGCCCCGGTGCCGTACAGCGCGGCGCCCGGTCCGCGCACGATCTCGAGGCGCTCGATCGAGCTCAGGTCCAAGGCCAGTTCGGTCCCGGTGGAGGCTGAGCCGTAGAAATTCTCGTTGAAGGAATGCCCGTCGATCAGCAGCAGGACGCGGTTGTTGTAATCGGTGGGCCGTCCGAAACCGCGCGCCCCTATATAGCTGTAGTTGCGGTCATTGCTGACATAGAAACCGCGCACGGCGGCGAACACCTCTTCGAGGGTGTGGTAACCGTAACGGGCAATGTCGTCGGCGGTGATCAGGGTGACGGAAGCCGGCGCCTGGCTGGCGCTCTGGGCGTACTTGGCGGCCGTGCTGACGGGGATGGCCAAAAGCGAGTCCAGGGCGGACTCTTCGCGCAACTCCCACTCCTGGCCTATCCCTCTAATGGACGAGAGGCAGACGAACACCAGCTGGAGCAGGAGGTTCCTGCGGATCCGGCGGCTCATCGGAGTGTTCCGGTATCTTGGGACAACTGGCGGACCCTCTATCTAGACCTCAGTGCCCGGAGGATCCATCCGCTGGCCCTTTTTTATTATCGAAGTACGGTTACTGGATTTCCCACCCTCCAGGATCTGGGTTTTTCAGGTACAGTGGCTGCCAAACTCGCGGTAGTGCCGCACCGGCAAGGTATGATACTGCCGCGCCAGCTTTTCGAGGCGCTGGCAGGCCAGGGCAAAAATCCGCCCGCCCTTTTCGGCGCTGGCGGCAAAGGCGTCGCCCATGATCCCGGTGTCCTTCTGGGTGTCGCGCCGGCGTTCGGCGAACTCGGCAAAGGCCAACTCGCCGGCAAAGGGCTGGGTGCCGGTGTCGTCCTTGTCGAGCCGGGTCTGGTCGACCAGGTGGGCGCGCAGGTGCAACTGCACCGCCGTCTCCCACTCGCCGCCGTGGCCCACGCCTTCGTCGGTGGCGCTCCACTCCGGCAGTTCGCGGCTGACCATATCCCACCAGTTGAAGCTGAGCACGAAGATATCCTCCTCGGCCAGTTGCCAGGCCACCGAGCGGCAGGGGCCCCAGTTGCCGCCGTGGCCATTGACCACAATGATCCGTTTGAAGCCATTGGCGTGGATGCTGCGCAGGATGTCGGCCAGCAGGTTCTGGAAGGTCTCCAGGCGCAGGCTGATGGTGCCGGGGAAACCCATGTTGTAGTGGGTGAAGCCCGACCACACCGGCGGGGCCACGATTACCGGAAAGTCCTCCACCCGCCGGGCCACCTCGACGGCCATGTAGAAGGGCGCCGAGATGTCTACGTCCATGGGGCAGTGCGGGCCGTGCTGCTCCACCGAACCCACCGGCACGATGACCACTGGGTCGCGTTCGAGGGCAGCGAGGAACTCGTGCCGCCACAACTCCTGCCAGAGTACCTTCTTGTTCCTGCCGTCGTACGAGGCGCGGAACATGCTACTTCTTCCCCTCGTTGAGTTTCATCATGATCTGATGGTGCCCCATGCCCTGAGCCCGCAGCGCGGCGTAAGCCTTCTCATCGACCCCGTCGCGTTTGAGGAAGCCGCGGATATCGTAGCGGCCCGGCACCTCCACCGGCAGCTTGCCCTCGCGGATCATGAGTTCCAGCGGGTACTCCTGCTCCTGCAGCGGCAGGTTGACCACCCGGTGCTGGCGGGCCGACTCGTAGAGGGCCATCATGATCTCCACCGTGTCGCGCGCCTTGCGGCCCGCCCCGCGATGCTCGGGCCCCCCCTCGATCCAGCGGATCAACTCCCGCACCTGGGCGGCGTTGGTATTGCCGCCGATGCCCACGATCTGCTCGGCCGGCACACTCAAAGGCACGTCCTGCCAGCCCTTGGCCGCCGCGTTGAGCAGGCGCACCTGGGTCTCGCTGGCCTCCAGCAGGCCTTCGGTGCCCTGGATCTGGAAGGAGCCGGCCGCCGCCCCCTCGCGCATCAGGTCGGACTGGATGAAGAGCTGGATCTCGCCTTCGAATTGCACCAGACCCATACAGGCGTCCTCGACGGCGGTGTCGCGCTCGAAGCGGTCGGTGCGCCGCTCCACCGCACCCATCACCCACAGCGCCCGCGGATCGCCCAGCGCAAAGCGGGAACCGTCGATGGAATGGGTGCCCCAGTTGGCCAGGCCCTCGGCCACCTTGTTGTTCACCCACAGCGGCTTGCCGATGGCCCGCTGCTGCACCAGTTCCCGCGCCTTTTCCCAGCCGGCGGTGAAACGGCGCTGGTGGCTGATAACCAGCTTGGTGCCGCTGGCGTCACAGGCGGCGACCATGCTGTTGGCAGCGCCCACCCCGATGGCCATGGGTTTTTCGCAGATCACCCCTTTGACCCCGGCCTTGGCCGCGGCGATGGTGGGCGCCGGATGCAGCAGGTGCCAGGTGCAGACACTGACGATATCCGGCTTGGCCTTGGCCAGCATCTCCTCGACCGTGGCGTACCCCTGGGGGATGCCGTATTCTTTCATGTACTGTTCGCGCCCGGCAGCCAGCGGATCAGCGACGGCAATGACCTCCACCTCGTCGACCAGCCGGTACCCTTCCATGTGGGCGTGACCGATGGAGCCGCAGCCGACAATGGCGGCGGTGTATTTGCGGGCCATAACGTGTCTCCTATGCGTGCAGATAGATAAAAGGGATTTCGTCGTGCGCCGGAATTCTGCTTAATATACGCCACCTAGATCGATGCAACCACCCATGAACACCCTCGAGATCCTACCTGGGTTGCACCTCCCCCTGGCGGAACTGGTCTTCTCTTTTGACCGCAGCCCCGGGCCGGGCGGGCAGCATGTCAACAAGACCAACACCCGCGCCGAACTGCGCTTCGATCTCGAGCACAGCCCCTCCCTGAACCCGACCCAGCGCCAGCGCCTGTGCGAGGCCCTGGCCGCGCAGTTGAGCCAGGAAGGCATGCTGATTCTGCGTTCGAGTCGCTTCCGCAGCCAGTTGCGCAACCGCGAAGACTGCGTGGAGAAGTTCGTCGCTCTGCTGGCCTTCCACCTCAAACCCCCGCCCCCGCCCCGCCGGCCCACCCGCCCAGGCAGAGCCGCCCGAGCCCGCCGCCTGAACCACAAAAAGTCACACTCCAACAAGAAGTTACTCCGCCGGCCACCCCACCAGGACTAAAATCTCCACCCCTACTTGCGCCGGCTCGAAATGGTTTTTATATTTCACGTTAACGTTAAGGTTGACGTGTTCTCCTATTTGACTTGAGGGACCTGTCATGTCCAAGTCTACTGCCGTGGACATCTACTGGCGCGAGATCAAGGATGTCCAACCGCTCAGCCGCGCCGAGGAAGTGACCCTTTTCGAACGGGCTCGCGCCGGGGACGAGGAGGCGCGCCAGCAACTGATCCGCGCCAACCTGCGCTTCGTGGTGCGGGTGGCCCGCGACTACAAGGACTACGGTCTCACCCTGGCGGAGCTGATCTCCGAGGGCAATATGGGCCTGCTCGAGGCGGTCAAACGCTTCGACGAATCGCGCGGCTTCAAGTTCATCACCTATGCCGTGTGGTGGATACGCCAGGCCATCCTGCGGGCGCTGGCCGAGCAGGGAAAGATCGCCCGACCCCCGATGAGCCAGCTCAACGACCGCCACAAGGTGGAAAAGGAGGCCGGCCTGCTCGCCCACGAGCTGGGGCGCACCCCCACCTTCGACGAATTGGCCGCCAGCATCGACCTGAGCAAGGAGCGCACCCGCAACGCCATGGCCGCCGCCCAGCAGGACCTCTCCTTCGATGCCCCGGTGTATCAGGGCGAAGGGGCCCCGCTGCTCTCGATGTTCATCAGTCCGGACGCGGGCATGGACGAGGTGCTGGAGCGCGAGCAGATGAAGACCACCCTGGCCGACTGCCTCAAGGCTCTGGATGCCCGCGAGTACCAGATCGTGCGCGACTACTTTGGGCTGGAGGATCTCGAACCCATGACCCTCGAGGAGAGCGGCGAGGCCATGGGGGTCACCCGCGAACGGGTGCGGCAACTGCGCAACCGGGCCCTGGAGAAACTGCGGACCCACTACCGGGAACGGCTGGTGGAGTTCTCCAACAACTGATCTGGCCGGCCCCGGCCCCGGCGCTGCACCAGCACGGCGCCGGCGGCCAGGGTCATGGCTCCGGCCGTGGCCGCGCAGAACCAGAAGCTCTGCGCGATGCCATAGCGCCCGGCGATGGCCGCCATGGCAAAGGGGAAGGAAAGGGCGCCCACCCCGCCAGCCCCGGAAACCAAGCCGAGGGCCAGGCTCTGCTCCCCGGCATAACACTCCCCCACCAGTGCCATCACCACCGGGTAGACCGCCGAAAGCCCCAACCCGCAGAGCAGAAAGAGTGCCCCGGCCAGCCAAGGCGAGGGGCTCAGCAGCGCCAGGGGCAGGGGCAGGGCGGCCAGGGCGCACAGGCCGACCAGCAGCAGCGCTTGCCGCCGGCCCCGGTATCCCGCCGAAAGGGCCAGTCGCCCCACCAGCAAACCCAGCCACAACACCGACACCATATACGCACCGGCAGCCGTGGGTAGGGCAAAGGTTTCGACGTAGTATTCGGCGATCCACGAGGAGAGGCCGTGTTCGGCGCCCACGTAGAGGAAGATCACCGCGCCCAGCAGCAGTAGTACGGGGTCGCGGGCCAGGCGGCCCAGTGCTGCCCGCGAGGATTCGGCGGGTTCGTCGGCCGCAGCGGGGAAAGGCAGGCGCAGCGCCACCACCCCGACCCCCAGCAACAGCAGGGCCACCCCGCCGTACGCCAGCCTCCAGGCGGCGCCGCCGGCCAGCAGCGCGCCCACCGCTGCCGGCCCCAGGCAGGCCCCCGCGGTGAAACCGGCGTGGATGAGGTTCATCAGCCGGCTCTCGCCGGGTTTCTCGAGCCGCACCAGGCAGTAATTGGTCGCCACCTCGATCCAACCCTGCCCCAACCCCACCAGCAGCAGCACCCCCAGGTTGAACACCAGCCCCGGATCGCTGCCGAAGAAACCCAAACCCCCGGCTTCGAGCGCCAGGCCAGCCAGCAGCATATGCCGCGCTCCGGCCCGGCGCACCAACACCCCGCCGCTGAAACAACCGCTCAGGTACCCGGCCGAGCCGGCTGCCATCACCGCCCCGGCGCCGAGGTAGCTCCAGCCAAAGCTGCGGATGATCTCGGGAATGGTGGCCCCCACCAGGGTGACCGCCACCCCGTAGACCACAAAGTGGACCGCCAGCAGCCCCAGCAGCCGGCGCTCAGCCGCACTCAACCATCCCCCACCTCGGCGACCACCTTGCCGGTCCATTCCGGGGCCGGTTCCACCCCGAGCAGCGCGGCGATGGTGGGCGGGTTGTCGATGATCTCGACCGGGGTCTGCAGTTCGTGCCCCTGGCGGATGCCCGGGCCGCAGATCAGCCAAGGGATGGTCATATCCTCCGGCATCTCGGTGCCGTGGGTCTGGGCGTGGCCGCCGTGGTCGGCAGTGACGATGACCACCACCCCGGGCGGCAGTTCGGCGAGTATGGTGCCGATGGCTTCGTCGGCCTGGCCCACCGCGTCGATGTACGCACCCGACATCCAGCCCTGACTGTGACCCACGGTATCCACATACCCCAGGTACACGAAGGCAAATCCCGACTCCATGCCGCCCAACACCCCGGCAGCCAGCTCCGCCAGCTCCTGGTCGCCGCCCGGCTCGTAGCAGTTGTTGAGGAAGTAGGACTGGTCGAGAGAACCGGGGTCCCCCAGATCGCGCAACTGCTCCCAGTTGTAGATCGAGGTGGTGGGCTTCTTGGCGCGGTGCAGCACGTCCAGCAGGCTGGGCACCGGGCGGGCCGGCGGGATCCAGACGTTGGTGGTGATGCCGTGGCGCTCGGGGGTCACGCCGCGGAACATCGAGGTGTGGCAGGGCAGGGTGACCGAGGGCATCACCGTGCGGGCTGTGTAGGTATAGGAACCGCGGGCGATGAGCCGGTCGAGGTGCGGGGTATGGGCCTGGCGCAGGGCATCGGGGCGCATGCCGTCGACCACGATGAGCAGCACGGCATCGGCTTGGGTCATGATGGATCTCCTCCCTTGGGATGAAAATGGGCAACGGACTCCAAAATACACCAGATTCGGAACCAGGGCCAATGACAGTTGCCCGAGAAGCGGGGCCGGTGATATATTGGGGAACCTTACCTAACCGCGAGGATACCCATGCCCCAGTTGCGCCAGAAGTTGCTGGTTCTCTACGCCCACTCCCCGGACCTCAACAGCCCGGTGGTCTCGTGGTCCCAGTACGACGGCACCGGCAAGACGCCGGTCCCCACCGGCGACAGCGATGCCCCCCCGTACGGGTCGGTGGTTGCCGCGATGCGGGAAGGCTGGCGTGTGATCCAATACCCGCAGCAGTTCCCGGCCTACCCCGGAATGGAATACCATACCGCGTACCTCAAATACGAGTACCTACTCGAAAAGATGGAGGAGATCGATGGCCCATGACCAACATCTGTTAAACAGCAAGCAGATGGCGCAGTTCACCGCCGACGGGTTCCTGCGTTTCGACGAACTGGTCCCCGCCGAACTCAACCAGGCGGTGTACCAGGAGATCACCAACAACGCCGTGTCCCGTCCCAGCGCCGGCCGTCCCATCAGCGAGGCCTGGCCGGATTCGGCCGTGGGTCAGGTCTTCCGCCTGCCCCAGGTCCAGGGCATCATGCACAGCCTGGTGGGCCCCGATCCGCTCTACGATCATCACGCCGTGCACACCGTGGGCCCCCGTCACGAGCAGGGCCAGATCTGGCACGCCGACGCCATCATCGATACCCGCATGCACTTCGATATCCAGTTCATGTACTTCTGCCACGACACCCCGCGCGAGATGGGCGGCACCATGTTGCTGCCCGGCAGCCAGTACCGCCGCATCAGCGAATCGGACATCGGCCGCTACCAGAACTTCCTCGGCCAGACCCCCACCATCTGCAAGGCCGGCACCATGGTGGTGCTGCACCACGGCATGTGGCATTGCGCCCAGCCCAACCAGACCGACCAGATGCGTTACATGTTCAAACTGCGCCTCAATCCCACCGTGCGGCAGCTCCGGCTGTGGGACACGGCTGATCTGGAAGACCCCGCCATTCCCGGCATCCTCAGCGCCAACCACCGCTGGTACGGCAACGAGGTGCGCCTGGAGATCGTCAACCGCATCAAATTCTGGCGCTTCCTCATCGGCGACGAACGTTTCGACGTGCACTACTGGCTCTCGCGCCTGGAGAACATGCCCGAAGCCCGCCTGCGCGCCGCCTGAACCCTTAGCTCCGCAACAAAAAAAGCCCCGCTTCTCAAATGAGAGGCGGGGTTTCTTGTTAGTGGGCTGTGGGGAGAGCGGAGCGAAGCGAGCACGGGCGCAACGCCCCAACGTATGGGGCGTTGCGGGGGAGAGGTGGTGGGGTTGGGCAAAGAGGACGTGCCTTGGGAAAGATCGGAATGGGTTAGCTCCCCGGCGCCCCCACTACCCCAACCTCAATTCTTCAGCTTCATCAAATCCACCGGCGCCGGGTCGGTGAATACCGATGCCGGCAACTCGTCGAAGACGGCGATGTCGGTGTGTTTCATCCGCCCGTGGTCGTCGGCCAACCAGATCTTGCCGTAGGGCTGCCAGTTGGCCCAGGGCCCGGTGAACCTTGGTTCCGCGTCGGCCGCGTCGGCGTAATAGGCCCACTGGGTCACTAAATGATTCTGCTGATCCACCCAGACCTCGTACTTGTTCTGCGGCGTCACGCCCACCCCTTTGAAGGTCAGCACCAGTACCTGGGCCGCCTTGCCGTCCTGGGTCTGCCCCTCCCCCTTGTATTTGAGGGTCACCCCGCTGTCCTTGAGTTTGTAGGGCATGACCAGCCAATAGGAGTCGTTGATCCAGGCCTCGTACGCGCGATTGAGCCGGGCCTTCAGGGTGTCGGGCTCACTCACCTCCTGCCCCTCCTGCCAGGCGCGGCCCTTTCCCGAGTTGATATTCATCAGCACCACCAGCCCGCCCTCCTCGAAGCGGATACTGCCCGTCCACTTGTCCCACACGTGCAGGCGTTTGCCGAAGAAGCGCCAGGTGAGATAGCGGGTCTGATCCCAATTATGGCGGCCCCCCAACCGCTCCATGACCTGGTCGGCCAGGGCAATGGCCTGCGGGTCCGAGCCGGCTTGGTCGAAACCGGGGGCCGGCGGATTGGGTGCGGCCGCGCTGGGCGCAGCTGCGAATATGGTGAAGAGGGCGATAAAAGGCAGGATCGTGCGGCGCATGAAAACCTCCTCGGCTAGAGTACTCGGGGCAACAAGATTTCCAGGCGCTGCAGGGGCGCTTCCAGGGTCTGGATGGCCTCCTCCCAGAAGGCGGGCTGCTCCAGGTCGCAGCCCAGGGACTGGCGGGCCACCTCCTCGGCGGTGCCGCTGCCGGTGAGGCGCAGGAACTGCTCGTAACGCGGCAGGAAGGCGGGGCCTTCGGCCAGGAAGCGGGAGAAAAGCCCGCGGCTGAACAGGAAGCCAAAGGTATAGGGGAAGTTGTAGAAGGTGGTCCCGGTGATGTAGAAGTGCAGCTTGGAGGCCCAGAAGTACGGGTCCTCCTCCCCCTGGACCAGCACCTCGCCGAAGACCTGCCGCTGCGCCGCCACCATCAACTCCTTGAGCCGGCTCACACTCACCGGCCCGGCGGCGCGCTCCTCGTAGAAAGCCTTCTCGAACTCGAAACGCATGGGGATGTCCAGCAGGTAGGCGCAGGCGTTGCCCGCCTCCATGTCCAGCAGGCGCGCCTGTTCCAGTTCGCTGGCCTGGCCCTCGGCCACCAGTCCCTCGGCCAGCACCAGTTCGCCAAAGGTGGAGGCGGTCTCGGCCAGGGTCATGGGGTATTCGCGGGCCCAACTGCGCATCGGGCGCATGGTGTGCTGATGAAAGGCGTGGCCGGCCTCGTGGGCCAGGGTGCGCAGGTCGTGCAGGGTGTCGCGGTAGGTCATGAAGATGCGCGACTCCCCCGTCAGCGGCGAGGAGGTGCAAAAACCACCGGGGCGTTTGCCGGCCCGCGGCTCCCACTCGATCCAGCGGTCCTCATACATCTGGCGGGTGAAGGCCCCCAATTCCGGGTAGACTCGGGAGAAGGTGCGTTCGACCAGGGCCTTGGCCTCCTCCCAGGGGATGGCCCGGGTGTCGGGGAAAGGCAAGGGCGCCTCCAGGTCGTACCACGAAATCCCTGCCACACCCATGGCCCGGGCCTTGAGGCGCAGCGCCCGCCGCGGCAGTTCGGCGCAACGGCGCACCGCCTCCAGCATGGCTTCGAGGGTGGCCCGCGAGATGGCCGCCTGGAAGAGCGCCACGTCGAGGAAATGGGGTACCCCCCGGCGCGGGTTGAGGGTGAGGCGGGTGCCGGCGATGGCGTTGAGCGCGGCGGCGGTTACATCCTCCATCTGTTGCCAGGCCGCGTTGCCGCCGACAAAGGCCGCCTGCCGCACCCGGCGGTCCGGGTCGGCCATCAGGGCGCGGCGCTGCGAGATGGGCAAGCGCTGCCGGGAGCCGTCCGGGTAAACCATCTCGAATTCGAGTTTGCCGCTGAGGGTATCGTAGAGCCGGCCCCAGGCCTGGATGCCATCCACCCCCAGATCGGCGGCCAGCCACTCCTCGGCCGGGGCCATGGACCACCGGGCTTCGCGGCGCAGGGTCCTGAGAAAGTGCGCACACCCCTCGAGGCCCGGCCTGGCCACCAGCGCCGCAAAGACCTCGTCCCCTGCCTCGCGCAGGGCCCGGCGCAATTCGACGTCCAGCTTGGTATAGGTGGCCCGCACCAGGTCGAGTTCAGACTCCTCGCGGGCGTAGGCTTCGTTGGCCGCGTCCGCCGAGGCCAGGCAGCCGGCATAGGAACTCCAGTGCCCCAGGCGGGCGCCCAGGTCCTCGGCGCGGGTGAGGATCTCCTCCCACACCTCGATGTTGCTGGCCGCCAGTGCAGGCAGAGCCTGGGCCTGGGCCAGCAGCCGGCCCAGGTCGCCCACCAGGGCCTCCTTGAACTGCCGCATCTCAGGTCCATCGAAATCGGGAAAATAACTGCTCAGGTCCCAGTTCATCTGGGTGCTCATCGTCTCACTCTCATTCGGGATCGAGCCGGCCGTACCAGACCTGGTTACTGTTCTGCTGGTACGCGCCGGTCCAGTAGCAGTCAATGAAGGGTGCGCGGGTGCCGCCGGCGCGGGTGGTGTTGGTGAAGAAGTGCCAGAAGCGCGTGGGTAATTCCAGTTGTACGGGCTCGCTGAGGCAGGCCCAGTCCTCGTTGCCCACCGCGTACCACAGGCTCTCGGCGTCGCCGCGCCGGCCCCGGGTGAGCAGATAGTGCATCCGGCCGTCGGGGGTCTGGTACAGGCGGCCGCTGTTGTAGTTGCCCAGGCAGGAGTGGGTGAAGGGCCCGCCGGGGTTTGCCACCGCGTGGTAGAGCCGGCTATTTCCCTGATCCTGGCCCGTGGCCGCCCACACCGTGCCCGAGGGCTGGCGGTTCTCGCTGTAGATCAGGTGCACGCGGCCCTGCATGTCCACCAGCAGGTCCTGCTGCTCGGTGGTGCCGCGTTTGCCGTCGACAAAGGTGTCGCTCACATCGCTGACCACCTGCATCCGCCAGTCCTGCGGGGTCTGCAGGAGGTCCGGGCAGTAGTAGTAATAACTCCTGAGTACCGGGTAGATGCCGTGCGGGGTCTCGACGGTTTTCATCTCGCCGGTGGCGGCGTCGCGGTAGTTGACCGTCTGGTTGGGGTACTGGTCCCCGGCCAGAAAGTAGTCGTCGCTGCAGAAGGTGTGGGCCGCGGCGCCGCCAAGGGCGACGAGGTGATACCCGCGGTCCGCCTCGTGGGCCAACTCCCCCGCAGCGATCGGGCGGCCATCCTGGCCGGCGTCGAGCAGGTACCAGGCCAGGCGCCCCAACCCGCCGGCAGCCATGAGCTGGTCCTGGCCATTGATGGCTGCCCCGAAGCGGCTGTCAGCGGTGGCCAACTCCCGCAGGCGGAAGTGCTGCACCTGGCCGGCTGACTCGAAACTCACCTGAAAACTGGCGTTGGCCCCGCCGATCAGATGCAGATGGCCGCGGCGGTCCACCAACAGATTGCCGTTCTGGGGCACCGGCGGGGTGGGCGGGCTGTGTTCCCAGTGGCCCGGCCCGGTGCGGCGGAAGACCACCAGGCTCAGGTCATCGCGCCAACTGAGGGCGTAGATCTCATCCCCGCCGCGCACGATATTGGACTGATTGAAACCCCAACAACTGGCGCCGCTGCCGCCGGTCTGTTTGCTGCCGGCGGTGTCGGTGATCAGCTCGATAGTAAAACGCGGGCGGATGGGCACGCCGTATTGAACTGGTTTGCGCTCTGGCATGCAGGCCAAGATATCCTGCCCGCCTGGTCCGCGCAAGGCAGGCAGGTGATTGTCCCCGCGCCGATCCCGCCCTATCCTAGGCCGGCGAAGCAGCGCAGCCCATCGGCCCCATCCTGGAGGTAGGATCATGAGAGCCGGCACGGCCAGAATCGATATTACCCCGCAGCCCGCAGCCGGGGTATTCATGACCGGATACACCAACACCCACGACAAGCCGTCAACGGGTGCTCACGATCCGCTCTTCGCCCGCGTGCTGGTCCTCGATGACCACCACACCCGCGTCGCCCTGGTGGCCCTCGACCTGATCGGCCTCAATCCGGGCCGGCTGCCCGCCATGGCGCGCGCGCTGGGCATACACGGCCTGCTGCTGGCCGCCAGCCACACCCACGGCGGTCCCATGGTGATCGACCTGGCCGAACCCTACGGGGAGGACCGGAGCTGGCCCGAGGGCACGCCCTACCTGAGTTGGGTGGAGGACCGGATCAGCGCCGGCATCACCCAGGCCCTGGCCGCACTGCAGCCGGTGCACCTCTCGGTGGGCCGGGGCGCCGTAGACCTGAGCTTCAACCGCCGCCTGGTCAAGACCGATGGCAGCGTCGAGATGATCTGGGGCCAGAACCGCGAGCGCCGCCATGCCTACGGGCCGGTGGACCCGGAGGTCGGGGTCATCCGCATCGACGGCGAAGGCGGCAACCCGGTGGCCCTGCTGGGCAACTACGCCTGCCACCCGGTGGTGCTGGGCGCGGAGAACCAACAGCTCACCGCCGATTTCCCCGGTTATACCTGCGCCTACCTGGAGGACCGTTTCCCCGGCGCCCTGGCCCTCTTCCTGCAGGGGGCCTGCGGCGACCTCGACCCCTATGTGGACGTGCAGAACGATTTCGGCCCGGCCCGCGCACAGGGCGAGGTGCTGGGCCGCGAGGTGGAGTTGGTGGCGCGCGCCATGGGCCCGTACCCCGCCGGCGCCGAGCAGGCCCTGGAACCCGAACCCCGCCTGGAACTGATCCACCTGAGCCGCGAATGCCGGCGCTACTTCGATCCCCAGGCCCGTTGCCGGCTCGAGTACAGCGTGTTGCGCCTCGGCGAAAAGCTGGCCTTGCTCAACCTGCCCGGCGAACCCTTCGTCGGCCTGCAGTTGGACCTCAAGCAGCGCTCCCCGCTGCCCCATACCTTTTTGGTGGGCTACACCAACGGCTACGCCGGGTACTTCCCCACCCTGCAGGCCAACCGCGAGGGCGGGTACGGGGCCAACTCCGGGGGCACATTGCATGTAGAGGCGGAGGCGGGGGAGGGGATGGTTGAGGAGGCATTGCGGGTGTTGCAGCAGCCGCGCTGAGGTGTTTCAGCGCCGGACCTCGAGGGTCAGGGCCCAGACCCCGCTCTCGCCAGGGCCGTGGTGGTGGTCGATGGGCGCCCCGGTATCCGGTTCCACCGGAGCGTTGTACACCACCATCAGCCGGTTGGGCGCGATCTGGCGCAGGTCGGCATTGCAGTCGCTGCGCTCAAAGGTCCAGTAGCCCGGCGTGGTGTAGTGCGGCGTCTTGGGCAGGTGCCCCTCGCCCCACAGGCTGTTCCAGACCCAGACACAGGTCCGCCGGTTCCACCAGTCCCCGCGCCCGTCCTCGCTGAAGCTCACCCAGACCCCGGGCCGGCCATGGCTCAGCGCCAGCACCCCGTTGTCCAGCAGCACCGGGTTGGGCAGGATGCCCTTGGCCCCCGCCCTTTCGGGGCGGCTCCAGGTCCGGCCCTCGTCCGCGGAAAGGGAACGGTAAATCGGCGCGTATTCCACCGAACGCATGAAACACAGCAACTCGCCGCCGGGCAGGCGCGCCACTCCTGGTTCGCAGAGGGAAAAGGGCAGATCGGGGATGGCCAGGAAGGTCTCGTCGGCGACCGTGGATAGGTAGCGGAAACTGTGGCCGGCGTCGTCCGAGCGGTACACCACCGTCCGATAGCGGGTGTCGCCCGCAAACCACGAGATGCCGAAGAGCAGCAGGGCGCCGCTGGGCAATTCGAGCAGGCTGTTGTAGAAGGTGCCCGCCAGATGGCCGTCGCCCCAGAAGGGATCGCACTGGGCCGGCCCGGTGACCGGGGCCAGTTCGACCTGCCAGGTTTGGCCCTGGTCGGCCGAGCGGAACACGATCAACTCCTGCCCCTGCGCCGAGCCCAGGACCGTGTTGATCATGAAGGTGTAGGTGCCCAGCAGGGTGCCGTCGGCCAGTTCCAGCAGGTTGCCCGAGGAACAGCCCGAAAGCACCCGCAGCATATCGCTGGTCACCGCGCTCCAGGTCCTGCCGCCGTCCCCCGACTGCACCGCCCAGTAGCCGCCGCACAGGTTGATGTCGCCGAAACCTTCGCGGTCCAGCGCCTCGGGCGTCAAGCCACCGCCCTGCCGGAGGTGGTCGCGCAGGCGCAGCAACTGCTCGCCGCTGATGCGCTCGTGCCGGCCGGCAGTGCCCCCGGCGACGAGGGTGCCGTCTCTCCAGACCCGCAGGCGCGGGAAACCGCCCTTTTGCCCCAGGCCAAGCCGCTGTGGTGCCGACGCCAGGATCTCCATGCGCCTAGACCAGCTTGCAGCCCTGCAATTCTTTGTTGCTCAGGCGGATGCCGCCGGCTTTCAGGCCGCGCACCGGGTACTGGGCGATGGCGAACTCCTCCTGCAGCACCCGCAGCCGCGGTTTGGGCTTGTACTCAAGTGCGATCGAACGCTCCGAGTCAGTGGTCAGCCGCAGTACCTTGCAGCCTTCGGGGGCCAGCGAGTAGACCTTGTTGAGGATGAACTGATCGATCTGGCAGCGCTTGAGGTAGGTGTTGTCCTCCTCGTCGCGGTAGATCACGTTGAAGATCAGGTCCTTGTCCACCATCCCGCAGTGCAACATGCCCTTGTCGACGAAGAGTTTGTCGGGCACGTCGATGACCGAATAGGTGCCGTCCTTGCGGATGACCAGCGCCCGGTCGTA
This sequence comes from Candidatus Latescibacterota bacterium, assembly GCA_020852055.1. GTDB lineage: Bacteria > Latescibacterota > UBA2968 > UBA8231 > UBA8231 > SICG01. The sequence goes on along the minus strand of JADZBP010000227.1, from coordinate 1,513 downwards.
ATGGGACACCTCGCACAACAACTGCCCATCCACCTCGTAGCCCAGGTACCCGGTGTTCTTGTCATAGCGCAGCTTGAGGTTGCGCTGGGCCACCTCGCGCACGTCCACCCGGGCAAAGGAGATCAACTCGGTGCGCCGGGGGAAGGTGTCGCGGTATTTGTCGATCAGCCCCTGCAAAAAACCGATGGCATAGGGGATGATGGCGTCGAGGTGGCCCTTGATCTCCTTGAGCCGCACCCGGATCTCCTGCATCTCCTTGCGGCTGCGCTCGATGTCGTAGAGCGAGATGCGGCGGATGGGGATCTTGAGCAGGGTCTCGATATCCTCGTCGCTCACCTCGCGTTTGATCTGCTCCTGATGGGTGTCGAGTCCCTGGCGCACCGCCCGCACCACCAACTCGGCGGTCTTCATCGCCTCGATGGCCTGGTAGATGCGCTCCTCGATGAAGATCTGCTCCAGGGTCTTGGCGTGCAGCCGGTCGCGCAGCAACCCCTCCTCCGACTTGAGCTCGGCCTTGAGCACATCGACCAGGGTGTCGACGTTGCGCTGCAGCACCTCGGTGACACTCATCACCTTGGGCCGGTCAACATCGATGACCAGCAGGCTGATGGAGGTGGAGATCTCGCACTCGGTGAAGGCGTAGAGGGCGTCCACCACCTCCTGGGTGTAGACCCCGCGGGCCAGCTTGACCTCGATCTCCACCTTCTCGGCGGTATAGTCGTGGATGCTGGAGATCTTCACCTTGTTCTTGCGCGCCGCGTCCTCCACCGAGGCGATCAGGCTCTCGGTGGTGGTGCCAAAGGGGATGTCGCGGATGACGATGCGCTTGGGGTCGGAGGTGTCGAGCCGCGCCCGCACCCGCACCTTGCCGTTGCCGTCGTTGTACTCCGAGGCGTCCATCAGGCCGCCGGTGGGGAAATCGGGAAAAAGCTGGAAGGGCTGGTCCTGCATGTGGGCGATCTCGGCTTCCAGCAGCTCGATCAGGTTGTGCGGCAGGATGCGGGTGGTCATGCCCGGGGCGATGCCCTCGGCGCCCTGGGCCAGCAGCACCGGGAGCTTGGCCGGGAAGACCACCGGCTCCTGGTTGCGGCCGTCGTAGGAATCGACGTACTGGGTCAGGCGCGGGTTGTGCAATACCTCGCGGGCCAGCGGGGTTAGGCGGCACTCGATATAGCGGGCCGCCGCCGCCGGATCGCCGGTGTAGATATTGCCGAAGTTCCCCTGCCGGTCGATGAGCAATTCCTTGTTGGCCAGCACCACCAGCGAATCGGGGATGGACTGGTCGCCGTGCGGGTGGTACTTCATGCAGTGGCCCACCACATTGGCCACCTTGTGGAACTTGCCGTCGTCCAGCTCGAAGAGGGAGTGCAGGATGCGGCGCTGCACCGGCTTGAGGCCGTCCTGCAGCTGCGGAATGGCGCGCTCCTTGACCACATAGGAGGCGTACTCGATGAAGTTGTGTTCGTAAAGACTATCGAGGTAGGCCATCAGACCAGATGCTCCATGATGTATT
>JADZBP010000226.1 GCA_020852055.1 Candidatus Latescibacterota bacterium | reverse complement strand
TTGAAGAACCAGAGGCTGAAGGCGATGTCGAGGTTGATCAGGTAAGAGAAGCCCAGCATCGGGAAACTGAGGCGGAATTCGAGGTTGACGGTGTTGCGCAGGATGGGGGCGAAGGAGACCAGTTGCAGCGCCGGGATAAAATTGAAGTACGCGTGCAGGCCGTTGAGGGTGCTCGCAATCATGGGCAGCGAGAAACCGGCCCACATCGCCGGGTTGCGGAAGAAGGTCCGCCCCCCGCCCTGCTGCACCATCTCCAGCGGCACCTGCACGATGGGATAGACCAGGCGCTCCTGTTCGACCCACTGCTTGCGCAGCATCACCATGGTCGAGATCATCACCAGGTAGAGGGCTGCGGCCAGCACCAGCCAGCAGGCCAGGGGGCCGACCCAGGCTCCCCAGGGAACCCCGTGACCCTTGGGGGCCCCCTCGAAGAACCACTTGATCGCCTCCTGGTTCTGAGGCACCATCCAGGCGGGGATGAGGGGGTGGATGATCTGGGCCCACTCGTTCTCGGGGGAGGCGTAGTACTGGACGCCGCTGGTGATAGTCAGCAGGTATTCCGATAAACCCAGGGTGGGCACGGCCGAGGCGGCGATCATCATGATGTAGACCACCAGGAGTTCCTCGCGCCGCAAGCGCAGCAGATGGTTGAGGATGCCGGCCAGCAGGAAAAACAGGAACAGGGCGCCGGGAGTGCCGAAGTCGAGCCCCATGTACGACCCGCGGATGACCATGTTCCCGTACGGGTCCCCCACGGCGATACACAGGGAGAACAGGGTGCCCAGCCCTATACTCCGCAAGGTGAACGGAGAGAGCGGGCTGCCTGCCGGCGCAGCGCCTGGTGGAACTGCCAACGGGGGGTTGGCCATCAATAAAGTCCGGGTTGGAGTAGTAAAGCCTGGAAAATGTAGGGTTATCAGGCACTTCAAACAATAGGGGCGCGGAGAAACAGACCGCCCGGCGCCAATCGCCTGACCAGGGCTCCGGCCAGCAGGCCGATGAAGGCGCCGCTGCCCAGGGCGCTCAGCAGGGAAAGGGGCAGCAGCGAGAGCAGCCCGGCCTGGTGGATGTAGAGGCCGGCGGTGCCCAACTGGACGGTCTGGTGTGCGGCAGCGCCGAGCAGGCTCAGGCCCAGGGGGCTGAAGAGCCGGCCAGTGCAGCGCCAGGCCAGGGCCATCACGGCCCAACTGGCCAGCCCGGCGCTGCCGGCGATGACAAAGGCCGGCCCGCCCAGGCTGCCGGTCAGCAGACTGCCCACCAGCCACTTGGTGAGCTGCACCAGCAGGGCCGCGGTGGGCCCCTGGGTGAGCAGGGCCAGCAGCACCGCCAGATTGGCCAGGCCCAGCTTCATCCAGGGCAGCGGGCGGGGAACGAGCTGCTCGAAGGCAAAAAGGGCGAGGGCCGCCCCGGTGAGCAGGCCCAGGCGGGCAAGGTGGCCGGGCGAGTCGAGTCTCATCGGCTGAGGGCGTCGACCGCGCCGGGGCCCTCGATGTGCAGGGCGATCTGGTTGGGCAGGCAGGCGGCGGTCTCACCCTGGCGGCGGATCCATCCCTGTGACACGCAGCGCTGCTCGGGGCAGGGGGAGGAAACAAAACACGCCTGGCCGCCCTGGATGGCGACCCGGCTGAAGCCGAGCGGGCCACCGACGAGCAGCACCTGATCCTCGGCAAGGGGGTGGCGCTGCGACTGGCCGGGGCTGTCGAGGACCAGTACCGTGCCGGCCGGGCGCCGGCCCAGCACCACCCAGGAACCCAGGCAGAGGCCGGCCAGGACCAACACCAGTATCAAGTCGCCTGGAGTCGGGGGGTGCCAGGGGGACTTGGGTGGGTCTTCTCTTGACATTTAGGATTATTTTTTCTACACTTCCGTGCAGATAAGCGAGTGGGAGCAGGCGCGTGGCCAAGACACTGAACGAGACGATTGCCGAGAACCTCAAGTTCGTCAGCGGGGTGGATGGCATCCTCGGCAGATTTTACTACGTTAGCGATCCGGAAGAGCTCCGGCAAGCCATCGAGAACTGGCTGGTGAACACGCCGGACGGGCGCACCTGGCTCGACAGTCTGGGCTTCATCCACAAGAGCACCGTGGTCAAGGTCGTCGAGCAGATCGAAGCCAACCTCGAGCAGTCGAGCCAGGAATTGCTGACCAAGGTCCAGACCTTCAAGTCCTACGTCAACTCCAAGGGAAACCAGGGCCGGGAGACTCCCCTGGTTTCGGAGTTGCGCTGAGGCGCCTGGCAAGGGGGGGTTATGTACTGGTGGATCGCGATGGTGGCCTGCATCGGTATCGGACTCTTGGTCCAATACGTCTGCTCCAACAAAATCCTCCGCCTCAAACAGCTCGTCTCCCAGAAAAGCATCGCCCTGCGCGACGCCCGCCTCGAAGCCCAGAAACTGGATGAGCTGGAGGCCGAACTGAAGGGGCAGCAGGTGGTGCTCACCCACAGTATCAACCGCCTCCAGCACGATATTGGCACGCTGATTCCCAGGCTCAAGGAGAAGGGGTTGCCCGTACCCGAGGCCACCTTCCCCGTCGGGGAGCCCGGGGAGGATTGAAAACCCGCCTTGGCGCCTGGCTGCTGGCTGCAGCTGGCGCGCTGCTCCTGTTGCACACGGCCTGGCAGAAATCCCCCACTTGGGACGAAACCGGCTATTTCGGCCTCGGCGCCCGCCTGCTGCAAACCGGGCGCTGGGATGTGCCCGCCGCCTGCTCCCATCCGCCCCTGGCTTTCTACCTGCACAGCCTGCCGGTGTTCCTCTATCCCGTCGATTGGTCGCCCTGGCAGTACCGCCCGGGCCTGAGCGAGGACCTGGGTTTCCTGCGGGCTGCCGATCCGCGCCGGGGCAATGCGCTGCTGTTGGACCCTGCCTACGACGGGCAGTGGCTCTTTTTCCTCTGCCGGGCCACCTCGCTGGTCCTCTACGGGCTGCTGGCCTGGGTCCTCTACCGCTGGGGCACCCAGCTTCACGGCCGACCCGGCGGGTTGCTGGCCCTCCTCCTCCTGGCTTTCTGCCCCAATACCCTGGCCCATGCCTCCCTGATCAACACCGATTTTGCCTTCGCCGCCACCTTTGCCCTGGCCGTCTACAGCTTTCAGCGCCTGCTCCGCGACCCCACACCCCGCCGTCTGGCCGGGGCGGCCCTGGGGCTGGGGTTGGCCCTGGCCAGCAAACTCTCGGCCCTGGTGCTGCTGCCCGGTCTGGGACTGGGGTTGGCCTGGTACCTGGCCCTGGCCTCGGAGGAGGAAGGGCAGCGCCTGGCGCAACTGCAGTGGTGGCCCGGCCGCGGGCCCTGGGGCCAGGGGGTGGTGATGTACCTGGGGGTGGTGCTGGGCGCAGTCCTGGTGCTGTGGGGGCTGTACGGCTTTCAGGTGCACCCTTATTGGCTGACGCTCCGTTCCCAGATGGGGGATCTGGAGTCCGGGCACGAGGCGTACCTGCTGGGCCAGTACTCGACCAAGGGGTGGTGGTATTATTACCCGCTGGCGCTGCTGGTCAAGACCCCGGTGCCGCTGCTGGTTCTGGGGGTTTGGGGACTGGTCTGCGCGCTGCGACAGCGCGCAGGGTGGGGGGCAATGGGCCTGGTGTTCTGGCCGCCCCTGCTGCTGCTGGGGCTCTTTGTGGTCGGGGGCAAGGATATCGGGCTGCGCTATCTGCTGCCGGTTTATCCCTTCCTGTTTCTGGTGGCCGGCTATGCCCTGCCCCCCTGGCAGGGTTGGGCGGCGCTGAAGGCTTCCGGGATGCGGGCCTGGCCGGCCTGGGCGCTGGGCCTGTGCTGCCTGTGGCACGTGGGCGGCACCCTGCGCAACCATCCGGACCACCTGGCGTACTTCAACGAGCTGGCCGGCGGCCCGGACCAGGGATACCGGTATCTGGTGGACTCGAACCTGGACTGGGGCCAGGATCTGAAGGGCCTCAAGAGCTACCTGGACGAGCGGCACCTCGAGCGTATCAAGCTCAGCTACTTTGGCACCGTCGACCCGGCCCTCTATGGGCTGCGCTACGAATGGCTGCCCAGCTTCCAGTTGCCGGCTCCGCCCGAGGCCCGTGCCGTGCTGCCCACCGGCGGGTTGATCGCCATCAGTGTCACCAATCTGGTCGGGGTGTATATGGATGGCTACGGCCAGGGCAAGGACCTGTACCAATGGCTGCGCGCCTACGAGCCGGTAGCCCGCATCGGCCACTCGATCTGGGTCTACGACCTGCCGGAAAACCCCGCCCCGACATCCCCCTAAATCGCTGTGCCAGTTGTAGCTGCTACCAGTTCGCGGCCATATTGAGTATATTCCAGCTTAACTCTATCCCCTGGCGCCGCGATGAGTGAAACCCCGGTTCCCGTCCCCCAGCCTCCCGAGTCGACCGCCCTGGTGCCGGCGGATCGCCTGGACTTCTACCTAGAGCAGGCGCGCGACCAGCTGCAGTTGCAGATGCTGCTCATCGAACTGGGCTCCTGCAACGACCAGGTCGACTGCGGCCTGATCGCCCGCGCCTACCACTTCGCCGAGGCCCGCCACTCCGGCCAGACCCGCCGTTCGGGCGAGCCCTATATCCACCACTGCGTCGAGGTGGCCCGGATCCTGATCCAACTGCGCCTCGACTCGATGACCGTGGCCGCCGGCCTGCTGCACGATGTGCTCGAGGACACCTCGACCACCTACGAGCAGATCGGCAGCGAATTCGGCCCCAAGATCGCCGCCCTGATCGACGGGGTCACCAAGATGGACCGCCTCACCTACGAGAGCCACGAGGCGCGCCAGGCCGAGACCTTCCGCAAGATGTTGTTGTCGATGGTCGAGGACATCCGGGTCATCCTGATCAAGTTCGCCGACCGCCTGCACAACATGCGCACCCTCGAGGCGATGGAGCCGGAGCGGCAGCAGCGCATCGCCCGCGAGACCCTCGAGGTCTACGCGCCCCTGGCGCACCGCCTGGGTCTGGCGCGGGTGCGCTGGGAACTGGAAGACCTCAGCCTCAAACACCTCGAACCCGCCGTCTACCGCGACCTGCGCGAGAAGGTGGCGATGAAGCGCCGCGAGCGCGAGCTCTACATCGAGGAGTTCAAGGCGCCCATCGAGCAGGAGCTGTCGCAGGGGGGGATCGAGTCGGAGATCAGTGGGCGGCCCAAGAATTTCTACAGCATCTACAACAAGATGAAATCGCGGGGCCGGCCTTTCGAGGAGATCTACGATCTGCTGGCGGTGCGTATCACCGTACACACGGTGCGCGAGTGTTACCACACCCTCGGGTTGGTCCACACCCTGTACCACCCGGTGCCGGGGCGCTTCAAGGACTACATCGCCACCCCCAAGAGCAACATGTACCAGTCGCTCCATACCTCGGTGATCGGGCCGCGCGGCATTCCGGTGGAGATCCAGATCCGCACCTGGGAGATGCATCACACCGCCGAGATCGGCATCGCCGCCCATTGGCGCTACAAGGCCGGCCAGCGCGACCCTACCGACCTGGATCAACACATCCACTGGCTGCGGCAGGTGCTCGATTGGCAGCGCGAGGCCACTGACCCCAAAGAGTTCATGGAGAACCTCAAGATCGAACTCTTTCAGGACGAGATCTTCGTGTTCACCCCCAAGGGCCGGCTGGTCCAGCTGCCCAAGGGGGCGGTGCCCATCGATTTCGCCTTCTCGGTGCACACCGATATCGGCCTGCACTGCCTGGCGGCCAAGGTGAATGGCCAGATTGTGCCCCTGGGCACGGAATTAAAAAGCGGTGATGCGGTGCAGATCTTCACCTCGCCCCAGCAGAAACCCC
>JADZBP010000225.1 GCA_020852055.1 Candidatus Latescibacterota bacterium | reverse complement strand
TGATGAAGGATCTGGCTGACGACTAGGCAAGGTCCGGGGTTGGGCGGCACCGGATCCTGCCGCTCAGAGCGAAAACTGCTTGACTTTCCCTGCCCCCATTCTTATCCTAAAAAAAGAAATCACCAGCGCCGTTTGGCTTCAGGGTCTCCCCCCTGGAACACGGTTGTTGAGGTTATTTCTGCCGTGCTTTTTCCGCGGCGCATTGATCGCGTTCACTCCCCCGACCTTCTCCTCTGTTCCACCGCGCTCCCCACTTTTTCGGTCGCGATTTCTAGACCTCCATTTCTGTGATTGCCGGCCAGGAGCCTGTGGGCTCCGCGGGAATCCTTTGCATCCCAGGTAACTGCCTTATGAGCGGATCCCCCATCGTCGTACTCGATATCGGCACCGCCAAAGTGCTGTGCATGGTTGGCGAGATGCAACCCGATGACAGACTGAAAATCCTGGGCATGGGCAGCAACCCGTGCCGCGGCCTGCGCCGCAGTTCGATCATCGATATGCCCAAGGTCGTGGAGGCCATCTCCAACGCCGTCGCCGAGGCAGGCCGGTCCGCGGGCCTCAAGATTACGGGCGCCTACATGGGTATGGCGGGTGAGAGCATCTCGGTCCACACCAGCCGTAGCACCGTCGCCATTTCGGGTACCTCCACCCCCATCGACGATGGCGATGTCCAGCGGGGTTTGGCGGCAACAGAACAGGCCATGCCCGCCGGTACGGCCATCGTCCTGCACCGTTTCATCCAGAGTTACGCCGTCGATGGCGAACACGTGCAGAACCCGCTCTGGCTGCACGGCAACAAACTGGAGATCGAAACCCTCAGCATCCTTGCCGCGCGCCAGTCCTGCACTACGCTGCAACGCGCCGCCGAGGAGGCCGGGGTGGAAATCGCCGGTTTTATCCACGAGACGGTCGCTGCCGCATCGGCCTTGATCTCGCCCGATGAACGGGAGATGGGAGTGGCCCTGCTCGACATCGGGGCCGGCACTTCGGATCTGGCCATCTTCCACGGGCAGCTCCGCCATCTGGCGGAGATCCCCTTTGGCGGCGACGACCTTACCAAGGACCTGTCGGTGGTCCTCAACATGTCGCCCCGCGAAGCGGAACAGCTCAAACAGCTGCACGGTTATGTGTGCAACCGGCCCGAAGGCGCCGACCAGAATATCACCTTCAATACCACCGCCGGGCGGCCGCACTCCATCAGCCAGCACCAGCTCAAGGAGATCATCGAGGCCCGGCAGCAGGAGATCTTCGAGTTTGTGCGCCAGGAACTGGAACGCAACCGCTACGGCAAGAAGCTTGCTGCCGGCCTGATCCTCACGGGCGGCGGCGCGATGCTGGAGAACGTGGCGGAACTTGGAGAAGAGGTGCTCGGGATCCCGGTGCGGGTGGGATCTGCCCAGGAGATGTTGGCTTCGCCGGGCCTGGAGGATCCCCAGTACGCAACGGCGGTGGGCCTGATCCGCTTCGCCATGGACGAGGAAGCACACGAGGCCACCATGTCGCCCGCGCCCCAGTCGGGCAAGAAGTTCCTCGACAAACTGGCTCGGATCTTCAGCTTCATGTGACCCCGGCAGGTGGTTTGACAGCCTGGGCGGTGGCCTGCTATATTTTCCGGGTTGCCCGTCCCCCAGGTGTTCAAGCCACCCTAGCTCAGTTGGTAGAGCAGCTCACTCGTAATGAGCAGGTCTCCGGTTCGATTCCGGAGGGTGGCTCTGTGAAATCAAAAGGCATCCGGAGCTTTTCCGGATGCCTTTTTGCTGGTTAGACCCTTTTTGCCTCTGACCGGTGATTTGCTATATTATTGGAAATAAACCCCTTTCTGTTATCAGGGACGAGCAATGGGCCTCAAGGTTTTTCTCACCCCCCAGGTAATATCCTGTATCATCATCCTGGGTATGCTCTTCCTGACCATCCGCTCCATCCTCCTTTACACCCGCCATCTCACCGAGCTGCAACCGCGCCTCTCCCACCTCGACCGCGAACTCAATCGGCGCGTCGAAGGCATGGCGGACCGCAAGAAGACCGTGGACGAACTGAGTGCCGTGGTCAACCCGCTCCAGGAGCAGGAATCGGCCCTCCGCTCGTACTACGAAGAGTTGCGGGGCGTCGAGGTCGAGGAGGAAAAACGGCTCCTGGCCCAGCAGCAGGCGTACGAGGCCGAAAAAAAGGTCCGCATCTCCCGCAAGAAGATGGGCATCGACTGATCCGGTTTAGAGCCGGTAGAATGCCGCTGCTGTTCCCCCGAAAAGCTGCCGCTGCTCCACCTCACCAACCCCCTTCACGGCGTCCCGAACGAAATCAAGCCAACGCCGGTAGTCCGTAGCCAGGGTGCACACCGGCCAGTCGCTGCCCCACATCAGGCGCGAAAAACCAACGCAGTCCACGACGTGATCTAGATAGGGACGGAGGTCGGCCGGTTGCCAGTCTGGCCCTGCCTCGGTGGCCATGCCCGAGACCTTGCACCAGACGTTGGGCAACGCGGCCAGTTCGCGCAGTTGGCTTTTCCAGGGCTCGAGCAACCGGTCCCGAATTGCCGGCTTGCCGATATGGTCGAGCACAAAATTCACCTCGGGCACCTGCCGCACCAACTCGATGGCAGCGGCCAACTGCGGATGGAAGATACACAGATCGAAGGAAAGCCCGAGGGGCGCCAGGCACCGGACCCCGGCGACAAACTCGGGCCGGGCGCAGAACCGGGCGTCGGCCTCGCTCTGGATCAAACGGCGTATACCCTTGAGTTTGGGGTGGGTCCCGAGGGACTTGAGGAACGCCTCCAGACCTGGCTGCTCGATGGGCGCCCAACCCACCACCCCGGCGATGGGGCCTTCGGGCTCAGCCATTGACAGGATCCAGCGGGTTTCCTGAATTCCGTACAGGGGATCGACCTCAGCCTGCACGTGAACCGAACGGGTCACCCCCGTGCCCTTGACCACCTCCTCGTAGTCCCGCAAATTGTAGTCGCGGTCGATGGCGGGCACCTGTTTCAGCCATGAGTAGGTGAAACGCCCGCGGTCCCAAAGATGGTGGTGGGCATCGATGATTTCCACGCTCTTTACCTCCTGTGACGAAAGGTGTGCCCTCGGATGAGCCCCGCTGACCTTCCTGCGCTCAATGCCAGCCTCAACTCCCTCAGCGCCGTGCTGCTGGTGCTGGGCTACCGCCGCATCCGCCACCGCGACCGCCTGGGCCATCGGCGTTACATGCTGGGCGCGCTGGTCTGCTCGGCCCTCTTTTTGATCTCTTATCTGTGGTACCATTACCTGGTGGGTTCGGTCCCCTATCCGCGCCACGACTGGACCCGACCGCTCTACTTCACCATCCTCGTGCCCCATGTACTCCTGGCAGCCGCGATGGTGCCCTTCATCCTGGTGCTGGTCTGGCGGGCCTGGCGCGAGGACTTTGCCCGCCACCGCCAGTTGGCCCGTTGGGTCTGGCCAGTCTGGATCTTTGTTTCGGTCAGCGGCGTGGTCGTGTACCTGATGCTCTATCAGCTCAACTGAGGCTCAGGCATCGGGCCGGCGATAGACAACCCACACCGCCACCGCCACCATCAGCACCGCCCAGCCGATGCTGATGCTCAGCGCCTGCAGGAATTCGGTGTCGGACAGGAGCACCCCCAGTTCGTGGTAGAAGCTCTTGCGGACCAGCACCTGGGCATAAAAAACCGGATTGCAGCGCATCGCCAGGGCCAGCCAACCCGCGGCCCCCTCGACCGGGAAAAGCGCCCCGGAGATCAGCCAGAGGGGAATCATCACCACACTCATCACGGCGTGGTACCCGGCGACGGTGTCCATCAGCCAGGCAATGGCGAAGCCCATGGCGGTGAACCCCATTCCCACCAGGAAAAAGAGGACCACGAGGTTGACGACCATGCCAGGGCTCAGCGGTATACCGGCCATGGGCGCGAAGCAGAGAAAGATCACCGCCTGCCCCAGCGCAATCAAGGTGCCGCCTGCCACCTTGCCCAGCACCAGGCTCAGGCGGCTGACCGGGGCCACCAGCACCCCCTGGAGGAACCCGGCGGAGCGGTCCTCGATCAAGGTGATGGTGGAGAAGATCGCGGCAAAGAGCATCAACATCAGCACGATGCCGGGGAAGAAGAATTCGAGATACCCGGTACCGCGGCCGGCCGTGAAGCTGTCTGCAAATCCAGCGCCCATGAAGAGCCAGAAGAGCAAGGGCTGGGCGAGACTGCCGAAAAGCCGCACCGGCTGGCGCAGGAAACGCAGCACCTCACGGTGGGCAAGAACCCAGATACCGATCATGCCTCCACCTCCGCTGCCTGCAGATGTTCTCCGGTGAGGTGCACAAAGACGTCGTCGAGGGAAGGGTGCGCCAGGGACAGGGCCTTGATCCGGCCGCCGAAGGTCGCCATCAGCCGGTCGAGACTGGGGGGGCCATTGAGGGAAACACGCACCGACTGATCCACCACCTGGGTCTGGGCGCCGAGGAACTGGGCCAACTCCTGGCTCAGTAATTGGGGGTCGTCGCCGCGCACCTGCAGCACCTCGGTGCCGATGCTGCGCTGGAGCACCCCGGGCTGGTCGTAGGCCAAAACCCGGCCGCGGTGGAGGATGGCGACCCGGTCGCAGTCATCGGCCTCCTCCAGAAGATGGGTGGTGAGGACCACGGACATCGGGGTCTCCTGGCGCAGGGCTTCCACCTGACGCCAGAACTCGCGGCGGGCCACCGGGTCCAGACCCGTGGTCGGTTCGTCGAGGATCAGCAGCGGGGGCTGCGACAGGAGTGCCCGCGCCAGCTCGACCCGCCGGGCCAGGCCGCCCGATAGCGCCCCAACCAGCGTCTTGCGCCGGTCATTCAGGCCCAACCGTTGCAACAGGCCGGTGCCCCGTTCTTCGAGCTGGGCGCCGGGGATGCGGTACAATCTGCCGGCGGCGCGGAGGTTCTCCCAAACGGTCATCCGGATATCGAGCGCCGGCTTCTGGAACACCACCCCGATCTGCCGCCGGATCTGGTCTGGCTCCCGGCCCAGCTCCAGGCCGCCGATCTGCACCTGCCCGCTGCTGGGCTTGAGCGAGGTCATCAGGATCCGCAACAGGGTGGACTTACCGCTGCCGTTGGGGCCGAGCAGAGCGACCTTCTCACCCGTGTCCACCCGAAGGGCCACGTCGATGAGGGCCTGGTGCGGCGGCGCCGCGCGGGTGCCTGGATAGGTATGGGAAAGGCCGCTGATCTCGATGATGGGTCTAGTGGACAAGGGAACCTCGGGGTGACGAAGGAACCTGCCGGAAATGTCCCATAATTACGTCATATCGCCGCGTGACCGTCAAGGACCGTGCCGGAAGGCCGGATTTGTTGTAGTTTTGTTGTTTGTATCCCCGATACACCAACGCCTTTCACCGACGAACCCGCCATGGCAGACGAACTGAGCGAAGGCGAAATCGAGAAACTGCTTTCGGCCGGGAAACGCCGGCCCCATGCCCCGGATACTCCCCTGGGAACAACGCCGCTCAGTTATGACTTCAAGCGGCCGCAGCATCTCAACAAAGACCAGCTGCGCATGGTGGAGAATATCCACGAGCAATTTGCCCGACTCTTCTCCTCCTCGCTGGCCTCCAGTATGCGGATGGTGGTGGATGCCGACCTGGCTTTCATCGATCAGATCGTGTACAGCGAGTTCGTCATGTCCCTGCCCAAGCCCTGCTCTGCCTACAGCTTCAGTGTCTCCCCCTCGGGCCACCGGGCGGTGCTCTCCTTTGCCCCCGCCCTGCTGATGGCCCTGATCGACCGGGCCCTGGGGGGCCGCGGGTTGGGGGTTGCCGAGGAAGGCCGGGCCTTGACCCAGATCGAGGTGGGCATCGTCGACAAGCTGGCCCGCCGGGTCGTCGGCAATATCGAGGCTGCCTGGGAAGGGCGTTCCCCCGTCGAGATCACCGATCTGGCCCTGGAAACCAGCCCGGAGTTCATCCAGGCCGCCGCTCCGGGCGAAGGGGTGGTGGTGGTGGCCATCGAAGCCAATGCCAACCGGTCTACGGGGTTGGTGCAGCTCTGTTATCCTCTCGCCGTTCTCGAACCGCTGCTGCCCAAGCGGGTGAGCCACCTGCCCTCGAGGGTCAAACAGTCCGAGGCCCAGAAGGCGCGCCAGACCGAAGCGCTGGGCAAGGTGAAGATCCCGGTAGTGCTGCAACTCGCCAAGGGCACCCTGACCCTGGCCGAGGTCGCCCAACTGCGGCAGGGCGATATCGTCAAACTCGACACCCTGAAAAGCGAGCCGGCGGTGGTCATCATCGGCGATCGGCCCAAATTCCTCGGACGGCCAGGCCTGCGGCAGCGGCAGCGCGCCGTACAGATCGTCAAGGCCATCGAAGCTCAGGAAGAGGAACTCTACCGCTGAAAACCCTTCGGTCTCGGCCATTGGCCGGATTTGGCCGGCACTTCCGGCTCACGCTGCCGATATATAGATAAATAGCGTTTTCCCGGTTCCGGCTACGGCAGTCCCGTTTTGGGCATATGGACTCCTTCTCTAGTTTTTCCCAGCGTTTCCGCCTGATCCTCCCCTTCCTGACCCTCTGGTTCCTTGCCGGGGTCGCGCTGGCCTGGTGGAATCCCCAACCCCGTCTGATGCTCACCGTCGCGATGGCAACCAGTCTGGGGTTTTTGTTGTTGGGCCCCTACGCAGCAGCGGCCCTGTACATGCTGCGCCTGCAGGAGGTGTGGCGTGGCCACCTGCGCTGGCCCCTGTGTCTGATCCCCCCGGTCTCGACGGTGTTGGCCCTGGACCAATTCCTCGACTGGGCCCCCCAGCAGGTCGCCCTGGCCGGCGGTCTCGCCCTGGTGGGCACGATACTGGGCCACGACGCCACCCTGGCGGTGCTGGAACTCAAGACCACACCCGGAGCCCGCCTCGACCGCTGGATGGTCCTGCTCTTTCCGGTCTTCATCGCCCTGGCCGTCCTGGGCGGCTACTGCAGCCTGGGCATGGGTTCGGGTTCCTACCGCTTCCTCAACGCCCTGCTCGGCTGAGCTTATGTCCACCTCCCTGACCAAACAGCTGGAGCGTTGCCTCGAAGGGGTGGTATTGGGTCCCCCCCTTTTCGATCCGGCCGGGTTGCTTCCCTGCATGGTGGTGTACCCCCTCTTTCCCAGCCAGCTGGGCGCCGATCCACCCACCACCATCACCCTGGCCGAGGGGCTCAGCCGCGGCGTGCGCCTGCGGGACACCGGTCAGGTGGATCGCGTACACGTGGACAATCCCCTCAAGGCATCGATCCTCGTGGGTGAATCCGAGGTGCTCATCGGGGAAACCCAGACCCGCGCCCTGCAGATCAGTTGCCTCATCCCACCCGGCCAGCGCGCCTCGATCCCGGTCAACTGCGTCGAGGAACGGCGGCTCACCGCCTACCAGGCCGAGTTCACCCAGGCCGACATCTGCCCCTGGAACCTGCGCAGCTTCAAGCTGGAGCAACTGGCCCGCCACGGGGAGACCCACCAGCACCGGATCTGGGACCGCATCGAGACCTTTCTCGACCACGCGGAGACCGCCTCCCCCACCGCCGACCTACGGGCGGCGTACGGCACCCATTCCTTCGACCTCAACGCCCTGCGCCACCGCTACCCCATGCACCCGGGTCAATGCGGCGCGGTGTGTGCGGTGGGTCAGGAATTGTATCTGGAGCTTTTCGGGGCCCCCGAGTTGCTCGAGGACCGGTACGCCCACCTGCTGAAAAGCGCGTTGATCGAAGCGGTCGTCGGCCCCCAGGAGCAGGTCACCGCCCCAGAGGTGGTCCACGCCTTCCTCGCCGCCTTGCCCGCAGCGGGGCGGGCCAGCCGCCTGGTCCATCCGGCCAGCCTGAAGGGCAAAGGTCGCTCGGCCGTCTTCAGCACCAGCAGCATCACCGGGACCGCATTGATGGCCGACCAGGAGCTGATCCACCTGTGCGCGCACCAGCGCTGCTGGGGCAAGACCCAGGCCTTTCCCCTCGTCCGCCCTCAGCTCGAGCAGGCCTGCGCCGACTGGGAAGGCGGGGCGTTTATGGAGATGCTGGAGCGGGAGTACCGGCCCCGCCGGTTGCGGTACGACGCGTTCAAGGACCGCCTGGACCCAGCCGCCCCGCCAGAGGCGCCGGATGCGGGCAACCGCCTGGCGGTGCTGACCACCGACCGCGATCCGCGTTCGCCCCCGCCCCGGCCCTTGGCACCAGCCCTCTACCGCTTCTTCCTCCGCCTTTTCCAGCAACGATAAGCCCTTTGCCCTTGCTTGACAGCGGCGCGAGGCCCGTTTTATATCATTAGACAGGTTCCATGCCTGCGCCTCTCCCCAACCGACGCCGAGTCCATGAGTCAGGCCGCACCCGACGCCGAGCCCAATTTCCTCCAGAACAGCATGCCCGCCGTGCTGTTCCTGCTCCTGGCCCCGCTTCTGGTCTGGTGGTACCTCAGCCGCCCTACCGGCCTGCCCACGCCGCTGGAGGTCAACATCCCCACCGGCATGACCGCTCACGACATCGGCTTGCTGCTCAAGGAAAAAGGCCTGGTTCGCAACGCCACCATTTTCTCGTGGACCGCGCGCCTGCACGGCCAATCCGAGGATCTCGAGGCGGGGATCTACCTGCTCAACGGGACCTTAACGACCCCCGAGATCCTCCGCGAACTGCTCAAGGCCCCGCTCCAGTTGCGCCGGGTGACCATTCCCGAGGGACTCACCAGCCAGCAGATCGCGCAGGTGCTGGCCCAGAACGGCCTGGCAGACTCGGCCCGTTTTGTCGCTCTGGCCCACGACAAGGATTTCGCCCGCCGCCTCGGCCTCGACGCCCCCTCGGCCGAGGGTTATCTCTTCCCCCAGACCTATATGTTCAACCGCACCACCACGGAGGAGGAGATCATCCGCCGCATGGTCGAGGAATTCGACAAGGTGTTCACCCCGCCCCTGTACGCCCGCCTCGACAGCCTCAAACTGACCCGCCACCAGGCCATCACCCTGGCGGCCATCGTCGAGCGCGAGGCCGTGGTGCAGCAGGAGCGGCCCCTCATCGCCGGGGTGTTCCTCGGCCGCCTCGAGAAGGGCATCATGCTCGAATCCTGTCCCACCGTCGAGTACGCCCTCGGGTACCACAAGGAACACCTGGACAACACCGACCTCCAGGTTGACTCGCCCTACAACACCTATATGTACCCCGGCCTGCCCCCCGGCCCCATCGCCAATCCCGGGCAGGCGGCGATCCAGGCGACGCTGTTCCCGGTGCGCACCGACTACCTCTACTTTGTTGCCCGCGGCGACGGCACCCACGTCTTCAGCCGCACCAACGAGCAGCACGAGGCGGCCAAACGTTCGATCCGCGCGCGCCTCTAACGGGTGCTTGACAGGGCTATACCTCGCCCCTATACTCGTTCCCCTCCCCGCCCCTTCCCCGCTGACCAACATCCTATGTCGATACTCGAAGGCCTCAATCCGGCCCAGCGTCAGGCCGCCCAGACCACTTCAGGTCCGGTGCTCATCCTCGCCGGCGCCGGCTCGGGCAAAACCAGGGTCCTGACCTACCGCATCGCCCATCTGGTCTGCGAACTGGGCCTGCCGCCCTGGAACCTGCTGGCGGTGACCTTCACCAACAAGGCGGCCGGTGAGATGCGCAGCCGCGTCGAAGCCCTGGTGGGACCCGAAGCCCAGCACCTCTGGATCGGCACCTTTCACGCGATCTGCGCCCGGCTGCTGCGCCAGAGCGCCGAGGCCTTCGGGCTGGACCGGAACTTCACCATCTACGACGAGGAAGACCGCCGGGCCCTGATGCGGCGGGTGCTGGAGTCGCTGCGTATCCCCGAACGGGACCTGGCCCCCCGCGCGGCCATCGGCCAGATCAGCCGGGCCAAAAATGCGATGGTGGACCCGGCCCTTTTTGCCCAGGAAGGCGGTTTCCAGCGCCAGACCATGGCCCAGGTGTACGCCGCGTACGAGACCGAGCTGCGCCGCAACCACGCCTTCGATTTCGACGACCTGATCGCCGAACCGGTGCGCCAGCTACAGCGCCATCCCGAGGTGCTGGCCAGGTACCAGGAGCGCTTCCGCCACGTGCTCATCGACGAGTACCAGGACACCAACCGGCCCCAGTACCTGCTGGCTTCCCTGCTGGCAGCCAAACACCGCAATCTCTGTGTGGTGGGCGACGACGACCAGTCCATCTACCAGTTCCGCGGCGCTGATCTGCGCAACATCCTCGATTTCGAGCGGGACTATCCCGACGCGCAGGTGGTGCGGCTGGAGCAGAATTACCGCTCCACCGCCCGTATCCTGCAGGCGGCCAATGCCGTGATCGGCCACAACCGCAACCGCAAGGGCAAGGAGCTGTGGACCCAGGGCCCAGACGGCGAATCGCTGCGACTGGTCGAATGCGCCGACGACCGGGGTGAGGCCCGCTTTGTGGTCCAGACCATCGGCCGCCTGGTCCGCCAGGAGGGCCTGAAACCGGGACAACTCGCCGTCCTCTACCGCACCAATGCCCAGTCCCGAACCCTGGAGGAGGAGCTGCAGCGCTCCGGGCTGCCGTACGTGATTGTCGGCAGCATCCGGTTTTACGAGCGCAAGGAAGTGAAGGACGCCCTGGCCTACCTGCGCCTGCTGGCCAACCCCGCCGATGACCTGAGCCTGCTGCGGGTGATCAACATGCCCCGGCGCGGCATCGGCGACACCGCGCTGGCACACCTGCAACAACTGGCGCAGCGCACCGGTCTGAGTCTGAGCGCCGCCCTCTGCCGGGTTGACGAGATCGCCGAGCTGACCCCGCGCAGCCGTAAAGCCATGGCGGACTTCGGCGGCCTGCTCGCCCGGCTGGCTGCCCGCCGCGCTGAGTTGGAGCTTCCCGCCCTGGGTCAGGAGGTGCTGGAGGAAAGCGGGTACCTGAATATGCTGCAGGAGGAGAACTCGCCCGAGTCCGAGGCGCGCAAGGAAAACCTCGAACAGTTGCTCGCTTTCATGAACGAGTTCAGCCAGGAGCAGGAGGAGCCGACGCTGGAGTCCTTCCTCGAGGTCATCGCCCTGATGGCCCCCGATGACCTGGCCGGCCAGGAGGCGGGCCGGCAGGACGCGGTTTCGCTGATGACCCTGCACAGCGCCAAAGGGCTGGAGTTTCCGGCCGTGTTCCTCTGCGGCATGGAGGAAAACCTCTTCCCCACCTCGCGGGCCATCGAAGAGGAGAAAAGCACCCGGAACTCCCTGGCCGTGGAGGAGGAGCGCCGCCTTTTCTACGTGGGTATCACCCGCGCCGAACGGTACCTGTGGCTGACCTGTGCCCGGCAGCGTTTTACCTATGGTTCACTGATCGAAGCCACCCCCTCGCGTTTCCTCAATGAGATCCCCCAGCAACTGCTCGAGGTGGAGCAGCACGAACCCAGGCCAGCGCCGCGGCGCTTGGCCTTCCCCACCCAACGCCGGCAGACGCCGACCCCGCCGCCGGCTCCCTCGCCCAAAAAAACGGGCATCCACTACGTGCCCGACCCCGAACCGGTGTTCGACGAAGCCACGGGCGAGGGGGATTTCCTGACGGTGGGCCGCTGGGTGGTGCATCCGAGTTGGGGCCGCGGCAAGGTGCTGGCCCGCGAGGGTGAGGGCGATCAGGAGCGGGTCTCGATCCGCTTCGGCACCCAGGTCAAACGGGTGATGGTGGCCTACGCCCAGCTCGAACCCGGATAAGAGGCGCCGCCCCACTCTCCCCCTCACTGGCCCTTTTGTGTTTATTTCCTAGGTGTCGGCCTCCCGCCACCCCAATCCGGTGTAATCCTATGTCTGCCCTGCCTAAGCGTCTGGCTCTCCGCCCCTGGTTGCTCCTGGGTCTCTGCCTCTTGCCCGGCCATACCTGGTTAGGGGCTTCGAGCCGCAACCTGGCCCCCGATGCCGTGAGCCGGGCCACCATCTGGAATTCCTATACCGGCGAGGTGAGTGCGCTCAACGACGGGCTTTTTCCCCCGCAGGAAGCAACCGCCTTCTCCTGGAACACCAAAGGCATCCTCACCTTCAGCTGGCAGGGCGAACAGCCCCTTGAGAAGGTGCGCCTCTATGTGGGCGACCCCAGCAGCGGCTTCCGGGTGCGCACCTACCAGGGCGGCCAGCTCGACGAGACCGGCTCGGTGCGCGAGCCCGAAGGCCAGCGCACGGCCCTGGTGGAGGACAGCTCGCACCTCACCAACGGGTGGGTGGAGATCCCCTTCACCGGGGAAGTCCTGGCCGACAACCTCGAGTTGCATTGCCTGGGTTCGGTGGCCCTCTATGAGGTGGAGATCTACGTGCGCACCGGCACCACGGCGGTGGAGCGGCTGAACTGGGGTCAGGTCAAAGCCCAAGGGGGATGGTGATCCGCAAGGCGGTCGTCCTGGCCGCAGGTCGGGGCCAGCGCCTGCACCCCTATACCCTCCTCACCCCCAAACCGATGCTTCGCCTGGCGGGTCGGCCACTGCTGGAACACCTGCTCCTGCGGCTCGTGGCGCTGGGCCTGAAGGAGGCGCTGATCGTCACCGGTTATCTGGAGGAGGAGATCCGCGCCTACTTCGGCGTCGGCAGCACCCTCGGCCTCGCGCTGCACTATCACCGACAGGCGGGTGAACCGGGCACCGGCGCCGCGCTCCAGGCCGGTCGCGAGTTTGCCGGCGAGGCTCCTTTCCTCAGCACCTGGGGGGACGCGCTCTTTGCCGCCGAGGATGGCCAGCGCCTGTTGGCCACCTATGCCAAACGGCCCTGCCACGGAATCCTGCTCCTGGAGCGCACCGACGATCCCCACCAGGGCGCGGCGGTGTACCTCGAAGGGGATCGCATCGTGCGCCTGGTCGAGAAGCCCCCGCCCGGAACCTCGTCGTCGCCCTGGAACCAATCCGGGGTGGCCGTTTACACCCCGGCCATCTTCACCGCCCTGGACCAGGTGCCGCTTTCGGTGCGCGGCGAGCGGGAGTTGACCGCCGGGGTGCAGGCCCTCGCAGCCGCCGGCCCGGTCTACGGCGTGCAGATGCAGCACCCCCGCATCCACCTCACCACCCCGGCCGACCTGCCGGCCGCCGAAACCGCCCTGCGCCCCGCCCCTGCGCTGTGACCACCCTGCTGCTGGACAACTACGACTCCTTCACCTACAACCTCTTCCACCTGATCGCCACGGTTCGGGGCGAAGAACCCCTGGTGGTCTGCAACGACCAGACGGTGCTGGAGGAGATCCGCACCCTGCCCATCGACAGCGTGGTGATCTCGCCCGGCCCGGGCCGGCCCGAGCGGTCGCGGGATTTTGGCATCTGCGCGCAGGTGCTGCGCCAGTTGTTGGTGCCCCAGTTGGGGGTGTGCCTGGGC
>JADZBP010000224.1 GCA_020852055.1 Candidatus Latescibacterota bacterium | reverse complement strand
TTCTACCACTTGGGGCGGATCACCGGCAACCCGCTCTGGGCCGACCGCTGCGAGGATGTGACCCTCAATCACTTCCCACCTTCCTCCACCCCGGACCTCAAGGGCCTGCACTACCTGACCGCCTCCAACCAGCCGCAACTCGACGCCTCGGGCGAGCATCACTACTGCAACCAGGGGCGGCAGATCGACTACTCGCCCCACCTGTACCGCTGCTGCCAGCACAACGTGGCCATGGGCTGGCCCTGGTACGCGCAACACCTCTGGATGGCCAGCCCGGACCAGGGCCTGGTGGCCTGGCTGTACGCGGCCTGCCGGGTGCAGGCGCGGGTGGGGGCCGCCGGGGACGAGGTGCACCTGCGCGTCCACACCGACTACCCCTTTGGCGGCGAGGTGGAGATCGAGGTGCAGTGCAGCCGGCCGGTGGAGTTTCCCCTCTATCTGCGGGTGCCGCGCTGGTGCCGGGCCTTTCACGTGAGTGTGGCCGGCAAACGCCTCGACCTGTGCCCCGATCCGGGCACCTACGTGCGTATCGCGCGGCGCTGGGTCGCGGGCGACCGGGTTGCGGTGAACATGCCCATGGAGCTGGCGCTGAGCACCTGGCCGCGCAACGGCAGTGTCACCGTGGAGCGCGGGCCGCTCAGTTACTCGCTGGCCATCGGCGAAGAGTGGCGGCGCTGCGGCGGCACCGACGAGTGGCCCGAGTGGGAGGTGCTGCCCACCACCCCCTGGAACTACGGCCTGGTGCTCGACCCGGCGCACCCGCTCTCGGGTTTCGAGGTGCGGCAGCGCGGCCCGGTGCCCGACCAGCCCTGGACCCCGGAAGGGGCGCCCCTGGAGATCCGCGCCCACGGCAAACGTATCCCCGGCTGGAAGCTGGAAAAGGAGACGGTGCAGGAGTTGCGCCAGAGCCCGGTGTGTTCAGACCAGCCCGAGGAACAGCTCACCCTCATTCCCCTGGGCTGTGCCCGCCTGCGCCTGGCCTGTCTGCCGGTGATCGGCGAGGGGGAGGAGGCGCGGGAGTGGCACGCCTAGGTGCTATTGGCATGGATGCCGCCCCGCAGATACCCGAGATTAGCAGCCCACTCATCGACAGGAGATCCCGATGGCCAAGACCAAGGTAGTCCAGAGCAGTCGCACCCGCCGCCACGATCCCACGGCCCTGGGCCGCAATTTCAAACGCCGGCTGCGCGCCGGCGAGGTGTTGCTGGGGGGTTCGGTTTCCGAGTACCTGCGGCCCTCGCTGGCCAAGATCTACGCCCAGGCCGGGTACGACTTCGTCTACGTCGACAAGGAGCACATGTTCTTCGACGGCGCGGAGATGACCGACTTCATTATGGCCGACCGCGACAACCAGCTGCCGGTGGTGTCCAAGATCGGCGAACTCAACCGCGGCGAGACCGCCCGCCTGCTCGAGGCCGGCGCGGTGGGCATCCAGCTGCCCCGCAGCGAGAGCCGCCAGCAGCTCCAGGAGTTGATCTCGTACATGAAGTTCCCCCCCTACGGCACGCGGGCCGGGGCCCCCTGCTACGGCAATGTCGATTACGCCTGGCCGGCCGACGACCGCAAGTGGCTGCGCCAGGCCGACGAGTCCGTGGCGGTGGTGGTGCATATCGAGACCGCCCTGGGCTACGAAAACGCCGAGGAGATCGTTTCCACCCCCGAGGTGGACATGGTCTACGTGGGGCCCTACGATTTCTCCATCTCCATGGGTGAGCCGGGCAACTACGACCACCCGGTGGTGCGCAAGGCCCTGCTCGAGATCCTCAAGCTTTGCAAGAAACACGGCGTGGCTTTTGGCACCAGCGCCTCCAGCCCGGAGCGCGGCCGGGAGTGGATCGCCAAAGGCTGCCAGTTCTTCGAGCTGTCCACCGAGCAGGGGCTGATCATCAACGGGGCTGCCGAACTGGTCCGGGCGTACGGCAAGGGGAAGTGAGGGTTGTTCCCGGCAGCGAGGAGGACAAGCGCCGACGCCTGCCCTGGAGCCTGGCGCACTACGCCTTCAACGCCATCTTCTCGCAGTGCACCTTCTTCGGCCCGGTCGTCCCGCTCTTCCTCGCCGAGCTGGGTATGGCCAAGAACCGCATCGGGCTGCTCTTCTCGCTCCTGCCTTTCAGCGGTCTGCTGGCACTGGTGGTGGCGCGGCGGGCGGCGGCCTTCGGGCTCAAGCGCACCTACGCGCTGTGCTGGGCGGCGCGCAGCACGGCCACCGCGGCGCTGTTGCTGGTGCCCTGGGCGGCCAGCCGCTGGAGCCCCGAGGCCCTCTTCGCCTATATCGGGGTGGTGGTGGCGCTTTTTGCGCTGTGCCGGGCCGTGGGTGAGACCGCCTTTTTCCCCTGGTTCCAGGAGGTGGTGCCCCCGGCCATCCGCGGGCAGTTCACGGCGCTGAGCAATATCACCGAGACCAGCGCCAGTTGCGCGGCGCTGGTGGTCGCCGGCTACGTGCTGGGGCAGGGCGGCGGTCTGGAGCGCTTTGCGCTGCTCATCGGCATCGGGGTGGCCTTCGGCTATCTGTCGGTGGCCTGCCTGTGGCCCACCCCGGCAGAGACCCCCGGCCAGGACAGCCAGGCAGCGCTGTGGCCGGGTATCCGGGCGGCGCTGGGCAACCGCGACTTCCGCCTGCTCCTGGGCGGGGTGGCGCTGGTGACAATCAACATCCAGCAGGGGGCCTTTGTGCCGCTCTTCCTGCGCGAACACGCCGGCTTCGACGAGCGGCAGATCGTGCTGCTGCAGACCAGCTATTTTGCCGGCATCATCCTCTCGAGTTACGGCTGGGGCTGGCTGGCCGACCGCCGCGGTCCGGGGCCGGTGATGCGCGCTGGCCTGGGCCTGATGGCCCTGGCGCCTCTGGGCTGGGCGCTGCTGCCCTACCACCACCCCTGGAGCTACGTGCTGGCCCTGGCGGTGGTCTTTGTCGGCGGGGTGGCGATGGTGAGTTGGTACGTGGTGATGAGCCAGTTGCTCTTCGTGCAGGTGGTGCCGCCCGCCCAGCGCATCGAATACATGGCGGTATTCTACGCCTGGGCCGGGCTGGTGGGCGGGTGCAGCCCGCTGCTGGCCGGCCAGCTCCTCGAACGCTACCGCGATTTCCACCTCCAGTGGGGGGCCCTGCACCTCAATGCCTACACCCTGCTCTTCCTCGGCGGCGGGGTCCTGGCCACCTGCAGCCTGGCGCTGCTGTGCCGGATTCAGCTGCGGCCGGGGGAAAAGGACGGACGCGCTGCCTGGCAGGGGCAGGCAGCGGCAACCGGCGCGGAGGCCGGCTGAGATGGCGGGTATCAGCGGTTTGATCTTCGACTGTGACGGGGTGCTGGTGGACAGCGAGAAACTCAGCTGCGGGGCCTGGCTGCCGGTGCTGCGGCGGCATGGGGTGGCAGTCGAGTTGCCCGACATCGAGGCCTTCATCGGCCAGTCGGACAAGGCGGTGGTGGCGCATTTCCAGGCGCGGGGTGCGGTGTTGCCCGCCGATATCCTGGTCGAGCGCGAGCAGGCCTACTTCGAGCTGGCGCGGGGTCGGCTGCAGAGCTTTTCGGGGTTGCGGGAGGCGCTCGAAGCACTGCAGCAGCGCCGGTTTCCGATGGCGGTGGCCTCTTCGGGGGCTCCGGCCAAGATCGCTTTCTCCCTCTCGGAGGTGGGCCTGCTGGAGTTCTTCCCCATCCGCTGCAGCGCCATCGAGGTGCAGCGCGGCAAGCCGGCCCCGGATCTCTTCCTACTGGCTGCCAGCCGGCTGGGACTGACGCCGCAAACCTGCGCGGTGGTCGAGGACGCAGTGCCCGGATTAGAGGCGGCGCGGGCCGCAGGCATGAAGGCCATCGGCTTCCCCTCCAGCCACCCGGAGGCCCTATTGCGGCAGGCGGGGGCGCAGGTGGTGATCGGCTCCTATGCGGAGTTGTTGGCGCAACTGGAATGATTCGGCGCTAAAGTTCGGCCCCTTGTAGCCGATCCTGTAAATGGACCCGAGGGTCCAAACAAACTGGGGGTCCCCGCCGGCCGCGTCCGCGACCGGCGGGGATTTTTATTTGGACAGGATGGCCGGGAAGGGCAGGGGCGCGAAACCCAGGGCCAGGGCCGGGGATTCGGGGCGCAGCCGGTAGTCGCCGGCAGCCGCATCGACGAAGAGCGGGTCGGTGGCCACGCTGTGCACATCGTACCCTTGGTCCTGCCATTCGCCCAGGGAGAGGGTGCGCCCCTGGTCGAGGTGGCGGATCGCCGCGTTTCCGCCCTCGGCGTCAAAGAGCAGGTTGTGGTCCGACTCGGCCAGCACCCGGTCGGTCCAGGCGTGCAGGGCCAGCAATAACCCGCCGCCAGACAGGTGGCAGCAGAGGTTGCGCCGCACCCGGTTGCCGGTCATGAAGCCGCGCATGGGCTGCCAGTATTCCATGCCCGAGACGTAGTCCTGGAAGCGGATGCCCTCGGGGCAGTCAATGAGCAGGTTGTTCTCGATCAGGTTGTTCTTGCCGGCGTGCACCAGGATGCCGGCGTGGGTGCAGCGCAGGATGAGATTGCCGTACACGGTGCAGTTGCTCGAGTAGTTGTCTAGGTAGATGCCGCTGGTGGGCATGCGCTGGCTGCGGCCCACGTGGCCCTCGCTGACCTCGCAGCCGTAGATGTCGGCGATGTAATTGAAACGGATCAGATGCCCGCAGCGCTGGACCCCGGGCTCGGGGGGGTCCTCCATCCAGCAGTTGATCGCCGTCGAGTCGGCCACCTCCTCGTCCACCCAGCGGATCTGGTTGTACTCGACGAAATTCCGCCCCCAGGGGTTGTTGCCCAGGTTGATGGCGTGGTGCGGCAGATGCTCAATCTGGTTGTGGTTGAGCTGATTGCCGTCGCTCATGCCCGCAAAGATGCCGGCGGTATACTTGTTGAACACCCCGCAGTGGTGGATGTAGTTGTGGCTCACCTCGTTGAAGCGGGGGTGTTTCAGGCGCGTGCCGATGAGGGTGACCCCGTTGGCCCCGGCCCCGGCGATGTGGTTGCCCCTGATCCGGTTGCGGCTGTTGTGCCCCTCCAGGTACACGGCGTTGCCGCCCACCTGATCGAAGTGGCAGTTCTCGATGGCGCAGTGTTCGGCGTCTTTGAGTCGCACCGCCTCGCCGCAGTAGCGCCAGCCGGGGCGCGGGTACATGGCGCCGGCCCCCTCCACCCCCTCGCGGTGGAAGTTGTCGCCGTCGCCGGTCTCGGTGAAGGTCAGGCCCGAGAAACCTACCCAGGAGACGCCGAGCAATTCCACCAGCGTGGCAAGGCGCGGGGCCACCACCTCCTGCTCGGCGCCCGGATCGGGCGGCCAGAAATAGAGCAGACCCTCCTCGCTGTCGAAACACCACTCCCCCGGCTCGGTCAGATCCTCGAGGGCATTCTCGGCGTAGAAGCGGTTGTCGGCGGTAAAGGGCACCGGCATGAACCAGCCGGGCACGTCGAACTGCCAGCCGGCGTGGGCCAGGGTGATGGTGCGGTGTTCGGGGTCGTGAGCGGCCACCGGCACCCGGCTGCCCCAGCCACCGATCCAGGCCCAGTACACCATCTCGACTTGGGTGGGTTTGGCCCAGCGGCGGCGGAAGGTTCCGGGTCGGTACACGAAAGAGGTGGTGCTGCCCTCCTGGGCTGCTCCCTCGGTGAGGGCCCAGCCGCTGTAGAGCGGATCGGCCGGGTCGAGTTTGGGCCAGCGGGCGCGGCGCAGGCGGCGGCCTCGGCAGAAGAGCTGGCGGCAGGGCCAGCGTCCGCCCTGTGAATGGGGCAGGGCCGCCTTGCGGATGGGGCCGGCGTGGGTTTGCCAACCTGTTACCAGGCTGCCGCCGCTGAGCACGGGTAGTTCGCCCGGGTACGCGGCAAAGCTCAGCGGGGCCTCGCGGCTGCCGCTGTCCCGGGCGTCGAACACCAGCGGCGCGGCGAGCAAGTACCTGCCGCCGCGCACCAGCACGGTCACTGGCTCGGCCAGGCCGGTGGCCCGCAGTCGGCGCACCTCGTCCCGCGCCCGTTCCAGGGTGGCAAAAGGCCCCTCGCCGGCGGCGGGTTCGGCGAGCGCCCCGGACCAGCGGTCGTCGCCCTGGGTGGAGACGTACAGGGTTTTCATCTTGACCTCCCTGCCCGGTTCAGGGTTTGGTGGCGAAAAGGTCCTTCATGGACGCGAGGGAATCCTCGATCACCTGCAGGGCCTGGTCGAGGTCGGCGCGGGTGTGGGCGGCGCTGAAGCCGTGGTGGCAGGGACCGCCGCCGTAGTCGTGGAAGTAGACCCCGCGGGAGGCGGTCTGCCGCACGAATTCGAGCATCAAGTCGCGGCGGTGGGTCAGGGCGCCGGCGTAGTCGCGGGGGATCTCATTCAGGCCCATGAGCAGGCCGAAGCGCGCCCCGTGGCGCGGGGCCTGCACCGGCAGGCCGAGGCGGCCGAGCAGGGCGTCGAGGCCCTGGTAGAAGTGGTCGGCTTTGGCCAGCAGGTCGGGGTAGAAGGAGGGTTCGGTGATGGTGCGGCAGAAGGCGCCACCGCCCAGGATGCTGGGCAGAGGGGCGTTGAAGGTGCCGCTGTGTTGCACGTCGCCGGCGGGTTTGAAGCGGTCCATCAGGGCGCCCGGCCCGCAGATCGCCGAAAGGGGCAGGCCGCCGCCCAGGGCCTTGCCGATGGTGCAGATATCCGGGGTGACGCCAAAGTCCTGCTGCGCCCCGCCGGCACTCTTCTTGAAGGAGGTCTGGATCTCGTCGAAGAAGAGGAGGACTTCGTACTTGCGGGTCAGCTCGCGCAGGCCCTCCAGATATCCGGGCTGGGGCGGCAGGCCGGCGCAGTTGAAGTTCACCGGCTCGAGGATCAGGGTGCCGATCTGGTGCGCCTGGCGTTCGAGCGCATCCGCGACCGCATCGAGGTCGTTGAAGGGCAGGGCGACGATGAACTGGGTCAGGGGTTCGGGGATGCCCGGCGACTCGCGGTACTGGGAGGCGCGCGCCAGCTCGGCAGCGGGGGGATGGCCGCCGATATAGGTGTGCTCGTGGTAGCCGTGGAAGTGGCCGGTGAAACGGATGATCAGGTCGCGGCCACTCACCGCCCGGCACAGGCGCAGGGCGTGCAGGGTGGCCTCGGAGCCGGAGTTGGTGAAGCGCACCCGCTCGGCGCAGGGGATGAGCTGGCACAACTGCTCGGCCAGTTCGATGTGGCGGGGGGAGTCGAAGGCGCAGCCGATGCCCGCCTCGGCCGCATCGATCAGGGCCTGTTTGACCGCCGGGTGGCCGTGGCCCAGCAGGGCCGCCCCGTGCCCGCAGCACAAGTCGAGGAAACGGCGCCCTTCCGCGGTGGTGAAATGCGCCCCCTCGCTCTTGGTGACGTACACCGGGGCGCCCAGCCCCTGGTTGAGGCGGGTGGAGGAACACACCCCGCCGGGGAGGACTTTTTTGGCGCGGGCAAACCAGTCGGTCATCTCATCATCTCTCCGGCCCAGGGGGCCTGCGGCAGTTCGATTTCGTCCAGAGGGTAGAGAGGCCGGCTCACGGACCTGAAGCCGGCCTCCAGCAGCAGGGGAGTGGCGCAGCCGGGCGCCCCGCAGTAGAGGATGCCGGCGGCAAAGGGTTCGTAGTCCTGGCGGAAACCTTCGGGGCTCTTGGCGACGACGATCTTGAAATCCCGCGGGTCCAGGCCCACGGCTTCGTACAGCTTGGGCGAGGAACCGGGACCGGTCTCCTCCACCAGCACCACGGTGGCATCCCCGCTGGTGATGACGGCGGCCCGGCCCATGTCCACCGGCAGGTTGTGGCCGCCGTGGCCCGAGAGGGTGTAGGCCACCCGGCCCAGGCGCACGACGCGGGCCCGCAGGGAGAGGGGGTGCGAATAGGGATCGACCTTGCCGCCCACCTGCAGTTCCAGCACGGCGCCTTCGCGGGCGCGCACACACTGGTCCACGGCCAGCGGGTCCACGCAGAAGGTCAGGGCCCCGCCTTCGGGAATGGCGGTGCTGGTCAGTGCCGCCAGCAGCAGGGTGCTGTCGCCCGGAGCGCCGCTGTTGGTGGCGTCGTGGCTCTCGGAGACGGCCACCGGCCGGCCGGGGATCGCCAGGGCAGCGGGCACCAGTTCTGCGGGGCGAAGGAAGGGGGTCTGGCGGTGGGCGCGGGTCTGCCAGCAGGTCCGGGCCACGGTTTGGGGGTCGAGGGGTGGGTATTCGTCCAGGTACGCCTGGTACAGCGTCCAGCCCAGCGCGGGCACGTCCAGCCAGGGCTGGGCCATGTAGATGGCGGTGGAGAGCACCTCGGGCCGCGCCTCGGCGGCCACCAGTTCCCGCCACAGGTCCACCAGCACCCCGCGGTCGGTGGTGCGGCCGTCGGTGTTGGTCAGCAGGGGCATCTTCCAGGCCGAGACCCGGGGCCGCGTGCCGGTGCGCAGGATATGGGCCATGGCGCGGGCGGCCCGCTGGCCGCAACCCACCTGGTCGATGTGGGGGAAGGTGTGGTATCCCACCAACACCTCGGCGCTCTGCACCATGCGCGGGGTGAGGTTGGCGTGTAAGTCGAGGGTGGCGACGATGGGCACCTGCGGCCCCAGGGTCTGGCGCAGGGCCTGGAGCAGGGCCCCGGTGACATCGGGGTCCTCGGCGGCGGCCTGGGCGCCGTGCAGAGAGAGCAGCAACCCGTCCACCTGTTGGCCGCGCAGCGGGGCCGTGAAGGCTTCGACGATCTCGGCCAGCAGGCCGGGGACCAGCACCCCGCCGGACCAGGCGCGGGCCCGCAGCAGGCCCACCCATTCGACGGGTTCGCCCAGAAGCTGGGGCAGGGTGGCGAATCCGGACAACTCTTCGGTGTGCCCGTACTGGCCCATCACCGCCTCGCCCTGGTCCAGGCCGTAGATCTCGAAATGGCGGCGGGTGGTCTGCAGCGGGTTGAGGGTATTGGTCTCCTGGAGGAGCTGGCCGACGGCGATGCGTTTCATAGGGTGAATGATAATCCTCCTTCAGAGCAGGGGCCAGCGGTGCCGGGGGACCCAGCCCATGCGGGTGTAGAGGGCGCGGGCAGCCTGGTCGATGCGCTGGTACAGGCGCTCCTCATCGAGGTGGGGGAAATGCCCGCCTTCCAGAACGATCCGGCCATCGACGATCGCGGTGTGCACTCCAGAGGACTGGGCGCTGTACACCAGGCTGGTGACCGGGTCGAGGCCGGGCCGCCACTCGGGCCGGCCATAGTCGTGGATCACCAGGTCGGCCTTTTTGCCCAGCTCCAGGCTGCCGATCCACGAGTCCACCCCCAGGGCGCGGGCCCCGTTGCGGGTGGCCATCTCCAGGGCCTGCTCGGCGCTGACGCAGGGTTGTTCACCTCGCGCCTCGCGGTGGATGGTGGCGGCCAGGTACAGCTGCCGGCCCACGTCGAGGAAGTCGGAGTAGTTGCCCGAGTCCGAGCCCAGGGCGAGGTTGACCCCGGCCCGCAGCAGCTCGGGCATACGGCCGGTGCGCGAGACCCCCATGCCCATGCGGGTGGAAGCGGCCGGGCAATGCACCACACTGGTGCCCGAGGTCGCGAGCAAGGGGATCTCGTCGGGGACGGTGTGGATCATATGGACCAGCTGCAGATTGGGACCGAGTATACCCAGATCGGCCAGATGGGCCACGGCACTTTTTCCCCGGGCGTGGGCGCGGTAGCGGGCCACATCCTCTGGCCCGAAGGACTGGTGCATCTCCATGAGGGTGCCCAACTGGTCGGCCAGTCGTTTGCCCTCCACCAGCAGGCGGTCGCTGCACAGGCCCATGCCGGCCATACTCACCGCTGCCCAGACGCAGGCGTCGGGGCGTTTGGGAAAGGCGCGGGCCAGGGCTTCGAGGCGGCGCAGGCAGGTATCGGTGTCGCCCACGGCCACCGCCGGGTGCGGGGGCTGGTCCCAGCACACCTCGGAGATCGCCCCGCGCAGGCCCACCTGGGCTACCACCTCGGCGTTGAGTTCGCCGGCGAAACGGCCGCCGTTGTCGCAAAAACAGGTGGTGCCGTTGCGCACCATCTCCATACAGGCCAGCAGGGCCGAGCAGCGCGCCTCCTCCTCGTTGATCTGGGTCCAGTACGGGAGCCACTGCTCGTGTTCGCGGGATTCGGGCCAAAGGTCGGGGATGGTGCCGCGGCCCAGGTGCTGGGAGAGGTGGACGTGGCAGTCGACAAATCCGGGTTGCACCACGCCGCCGCGGGCATCGATGGTCCGGCAGGGCGCGTATTCCCTTTCGAGTTCGGCGCTCTGGCCCACCGCGAGGATATGGTCGCCTAGGATGGCCACCGCCCCGTCGGCGAGGATGCGCCGTTGCCCGTCGAGGGTGAGCACGACCCCGTGCTTGACCAACAGGTCGGCGGGCTTGGTCAAATCACCGAATCCGCGATCTGTCTGAGGATGTCCAGGCCCGCGCGTTTGCTCCAGGCGGCCATCAGCGCGGCGAACATCGGCCCCGGCTTCCCGCTGCCCACCGGGGTGGTGTTGATCCGGGTGCAGGGGGCCACGCAGTAGGGGGTGGTGGTCAGCCAGGCCTCGTCGGCGTTGACCACGTCGTAGGGCTGGAGGTCCTTCTCCACCCAGTTCCAGCCCAGCTCGGCGGCCAGTTCGCGCACGGTCACCAGGCTCACCCCTTCGAGGATGTTGCGACTGGTGGGGGAGTATACCGTCCCTTCCCTGGCGATGAGGAAATTCGACCCAGCACACTCGGTGATATTGCCCTCCAGGTCGAGCAGCAGGGTGATGGCTTTGGGGTCCACGGCGTGGGACTGCTGGTCGGCCAGCCACCAGTGCAGGCGCGAGCGGTTCTTGGTCTTGGGGTCGAGGCACTGGGGCGGGATGTGGCGGATGGCGGGGGTGACCACGTGGGCGCCCTCGGTGAAGAGGTGCCGCCAGGCGCTGAAGGGCAGGGGGAAGGTGTGCATGCAGAAGGTGGGCGTCAGGCGGGCGCTGCCGGCGGCGCTGCCGGCGTAGATGCGGTTCTCGCCCGGGGTGATGAAATGGATGATGCCCAGCTCCTGCCCGGCCTCGATGAACTCGCAGTTGGCCTCGATCAGCTCGTGGGTCTTGGCCCGCATCTCCTCGGGGGAAAGCGGCGGTTGCAGATTGGCGTACCGGCAGGAGCGGAAGAGCCGGCCGATATGGTCCTCCAGCCGGAAGGGCCGGTGGCCGAAGGTGCGGGTCATCTCGGTGAGGGTGGCGCCCAGCACGATGCCCAGGTCGTAGATGTTGAGGTGGGCCTGGGAGGCGGGCACGAAACGGTCGTTGAGGTAGACCAGGGGTTCGCTCATCTCAGTACTCCATGTCGAGATCGACGATGTTGAGCAGTGTTTCACCCTGCGCGAAACGCCGGGTGTTTTCGCAGAGCAGGTCGAACATCCGCGCATCGGCGTGCGGCGAGTGGCCCGAGGCGTGCGGGGTGAGGATCACCTCTGGCCGGGACCACAGGGGGTGGCCGGCGGGCAGGGGCTCGGGATCGGTGACATCGAGACCGGCCCCGGCGATGCGCCCCTGTTCCAGGGCCCGCAGCAGCGCGGCGGTGTTGATGATGCCGCCGCGGGTCACACAGACGATGTGAGCACTTGGCTTCATCAGCAGGAACTCCCGGTCAGAAAAAAGATCGCGGGTATGGCGGGTGAGCGGCACACACACGGCCACCCAGTCGGCCTCGGGCAGGAGACGGTGCAGATCCTCGGGGGGGTGCAGGGCGTCGACGAAAGCGGGTTTGGGTTCGCTGGTGCGCCGGCGGGTGGCCAGCACCCGCAGCCCGAAGCCGGCGGCGCGGCGGGCGGTTTCCAGCCCGGTGCCGCCCAGGCCCACCACCAGCAGGGTCTGGCCGGCCAGTTCGCCGGGAGGGAAGGTGTCGCGGCTCATCCACTCTTCCCGCTGCTGAGCGCGGAAGAGGAAGGGCAGCTGCCGGCTGAAGGCCAGGATCAGGGCCAGGGTATGGTCGGCCAGCTGGATGCCGTAGATGTCGCGGGCGTTGGTCAGGGTGATCTGGCGGGCGCGGAACTGGTCGAAGGGACAGCTGTCGACGCCGGCGCTGCGGGTCTGCACCCAGCGCAGGTGCGGGGCGGCGCTGATCAGGTCGGGATGGAAGAAGGTGAAGGAGGCGTGGACCTGGGGGGCCAGGGCCAGGGCTTCCCTGGCATTGGCGGCGACGAGGTATTCGAGGGCCGGCGCGCTGGATCGCAGGCGCTGGAGGTGGGCCTCGCTCATGGCGGGGAGCAGCATCTTCATGGAGTACTGGTCCGTCCTATCCTATCTTAGGGCACGCGTTGGTAGTAATCGGCCCAGGGGGCCACGGGCTGGTGGCCCAGCAGGCGTGTGGCCTTATCGATCAGGTATTTGCCCTGGCCGAAGTAGCTGTGCAGGTTGAGATACTGGAAGTTGTCGGGCACGGACTCGACCTCGAGGGCCAGGCGGCAGGCCTGCTGCAGATCCTCCCAGACCACGGTGAAGGGCGGGAAGTCCTCGCCCTTGACGGGGCCGGTGGGGCTGGGGCCCAGGCCGTTGAAGAGGAAACAGATGGTCTGGATATGGTGGGCGCGCGACCAGGTGCGGGCGATCTCCATGCTGAGGTACTTGGTGATCATATAATACCCGGTGCCCGGCATCTCGGGGATGTCGTCCACGTCGAAGTCGTGGTCGAACCAGTAGCGGGCCGACTGCGGGCCGGTGTGCACGATCTTTTTGATGCCGTGGGCGACGGCGGCGCGCATCACGTGGTACATGCCGCGGGTGTTGACGGCGAAGCTGCCGGCCGCGTCGTCGCGCAGCACCGTCAGGTTGATCACCGCATCCATGCCGCGCATGGCCTCGTACACGCTGTGGTAGTCGCTCACGTCCACCCGTTTCACCGGCAGGCCGTCGGGATGGGGCCGCACGTCGGTGAGGTGCAACTCGTAGTCGGCCGCCAGGCCCGGCGTGAGGAATGGGCCGATATTGCCGCAGGCTCCCAGGACCAGCACTTTTTTCATCGATGGACCCCCTAACGCAGGAGGAAAAGATGGCGCCGAGGATCGACACCCATCAACATTTCTGGAATCTGGCCAAGGTCGAATATCCCTGGCTCAAGCCCGAATTCGGGCCGCTCTACCGCACCTACGAACCCGCCGAGCTGCAGCCGCAGTTGCGGGCGGCCGGCATCGAAAAAACGGTGCTGGTGCAGTCGGCCAACTCCGCCGAGGACACCGTGGCCATGCTCACCCAGGCCGATCTCTGCGACTGGATCGGCGCGGTGGTGGGCTGGGTGCCGCTCCTGGACCCGGAGGCCACCCAGCGGGCGTTGGAGCGCTACACCCGCCACCCCAAATTCCGCGGGGTGCGCCACCTCATCCACGACGAGCCCGACCCGGACTGGGTGGTGCAGGAGCGGGTCATCGAGGGGCTCAAGGTGCTGGCCGCCTTCGGGGTGCCCTACGAGGTGGTGGCCATCTATCCCAAACACCTGGGGCACGTGCCCACCCTGGCCGAAAAGGTGCCGGGCCTGACCCTGATCATCGACCATCTGGCCAAGCCGCCGATCAAGGACGGGCAACTGGATGGCTGGGCCAGGATGATGCAGGCGGCTGCAGCCTACCCCCAAGTCCACGCCAAGGTCTCGGGGCTCAACACCGCCGCCGATTGGGATACCTGGACCGGGGCCGATCTCAGACTCGCCATCGACCTCGCCCTGGCGCAGTTCGGGGCCGGGCGGCTGATGTTCGGCAGCGACTGGCCGGTCTGTGTGCTGGCCGGCGACTATGCCAAGGTCTGGGCCGAGACCAACAAGGCGATTGCAGGCTATTCCCAAGCTGACCGCGATGCCATCCTGGGCGGCACGGCACAGCGGGTCTATCACCTCTGAGTTTTTAATTCACGCCAAAGAGCCTTGCGGCGTTGTTCCAGAAGAGGTCCTCGACCTGGGTGTCGGTGAGGCGCTCGGACCAGCAGGCCCATTTGAGCGAGCGCAGGTGTTCCAGGCCCACCAGCACGGGCTTGACGGCCTGGTGTTTCTCGCCCCAGACGGGCGTGTCCTCGTAGAGCCAAAGGAAAGAATCCGCTGCACCCAGGGACCGGCCGCGCATGTGGGAGACGGGCAGGTCGCTGCCATAGAGCAGGCGCTGGGGTCCCAGGTAGCGGATGACAGCTTGGTGGGCGATGGGTTCACAGTTGGCGCTGGTGTCACAATAGAGGTTGGGCAGGCCCTGCAGCTGGGGCAGCCCGGCCAGGCCGTGGGCCGGTTGGAAGGCACGGGCCGAATGGGCGAGGATCAGCTTCATGTCCGGGTAGCGCTCGCAATAGGTGCGAATCCATTGAATATTGCCCGGATCGGCGGTACTCTGCGCCTTGACCATGTGCAGGGTGATGGCCCAGCCCTCCTGATGGGCCATGGCCGCCAGGGGTTCGGGCAGGTACGAAGGGATATCCGCCTCCCAGGTGGGCCGGACCGGGGCCATGGTGTGGTAACACTTCAGGCCATGCAGGCCCAGGCGGCGCACCTCCTGGCGCACCCATTCGGGGTCGTCGTCGGGTTTGACGAAGAAGAGGCCGCGGCAGTCGGGCCGGAGATTCCGGGATACCCAGGCATTGGCTGAGGGCAGCATTTCGGCCCGGTCGGAGTAGGGGATGAAGAGAGCGGCCACTCGGCGGCCAGGGTGCAGGCAGTCGACCAGCCTGGTGTATTCCCCATAACCGACATCCCCCTGGTATCCCTCCACCTTCCAGGGCACATGGCTTTCCTGCCAGAGATGGGTGTGGGCATCGAAGATGCGGTCGGGCATGAAGGTGGCCAACTCGCGCTCGTAGAAGGCCTGATCCTCGGGGCGGAAGTGGGTAAGGGCACTGCTCATGGGCGGGCTCCTTTGGCGACGGGGCAGATGGTACGCAGCCCCTGTGCCACTGTCAACCGCACCGCCTTGTCGCCGCTCGGGGCAGGGCCTATCTTGTGGTTCAGTCCACCTGCACCCATCCCCCAGCCCAAAGGAGCAAAGCACATGGATCTCAGCAAGCAGCCGCCGCGCCGGCCCTCCAATCCCATCATGGGCGGCATCGTCGCCCTGGCCCGCATGACCGACAAGGCGCGGGCGGCCAACGACGAAACCCTGGGCGCCTACCTGTACGGGGAGACCTCCGGTCTGGATAAGGAGGTGCTCGAGTTCATCAACATGAAGGCTGAGGCATTCGCCGAGGCGGCCGCCAGCATGGACGATGCGGCTCTGGCAGCCCTGGCCCTGGAACGGGCCGGCAAGTCGGCGGCCCAGATCGCCGCCTTCAACAAGGAGCACCTCGAACGCCTGCCCCAGGACGACCGCCACCGGCAGTTGGTCGTGGAACGGGTGGCCAAGTACGCACCCGGCCGCACCGATATCAAGACGGTGTTCCAGTCCATCGAACTGGACGACTGGGGGCTTTTCCGCGACACCGACTTGACCGCGCGTCCGCCGCGCAGCCCCTATGTGCGCAGTGTGGCCGGCATGATGGCCGTGGCGCGTATGGGCGACAAGGCCCGCGCCGCCAAGTGCGGCAAGATCGGCGAGTACAAGTACGGCGAGGACTCGGGTCTCGACGAGGGTATCCTCGAGGCCCTGGGTATCAGCGCCGCCGATTTTGCCGAGGCGGCGTACCAGAACCCCAACGACCTGGAGTTGGGGGAATGGGTCAAGGCCCACACCAAACTCACCCAGGCCGATATCTCCACCTACAATGCCGGGCGTTCCCTCCGCGGCATCAACACCCCCGAACTGCGCGAGCGTTTCCTGCAGCGCCGCAACGCCATGTGCCCGGAGCGCACCGATATCACCACCTTCTCCGATCTGCTCGACTACGACGACGAGAAGAGCTTCGGCTTGGTGGACCTCACCCGCCACGCCCCGCGCAACCCGTACGACACCAATGTGGGGGGTCTGGTCAGCCTGGGCCGCATGATCGACAAGGCCCGGGCTACCAGCAAAGGCCTGCAGGGTGCCTACTGGTTCGGCACCGACTCGGGGATCGACCGGGGCCTGCTGGAGTTCCTGGGCCTGAGCCAGGAGGAGTTCGTCGCTGCCCTCGAGAAGTGCCCGACCGACGAGGCGGTGGTGCAGTGGCTGGGGGCGCGCCTGCAGAAGCCGCAGGCCGAGATCGACGCCTTCAATGCAAAGATGCGCAACTATGGCCCCACCAACGACCGGGGTTGGGGTTTCCTGCGGGGCGCAGTGGCAAAATCGGATGCCAGCCGCACCGAGCTGACCACCTTCTTCGCCATGATGGTGCTCGACGACAAGATCAGTTTCGCGCGCCTCAAGGCCGGTGTCTGAGCCAGGGGTGATGCAGCGGCCGCTGATCGGCATCACCACCGGCCTGAGCGAGGGCGCCGACGCCAGGCAGGCGGTGGATCATCTCTATGTGGCGGCGGTGGAGCGGGCTGGCGGTTGTCCGGTGCTGCTGCCCATGACGGCTCGGGCCGAAGCCCTGGAGCCCTTGCTGGCGCAGTTGGCCGGGCTGGTGATCACCGGTGGGCCGGGCATCGTCCGGGGGTTGGTCGGCGACCTGCCCCCGGACCTGCCCCCGGTATCGCCGCTGCGGGATGCCGCCGACACCTGGGCTTTCGAGGGTATGCGCCGACGGGCCCGGCCGGTGCTGGGCATCTGCTACGGGATGCAGTTCATCAACGCCTGTTGCGGCGGCACCCTCTACGCCGATGTGCAGGCGCAGCGGGGCACCCGGCCCCATTCGCCGGGGCGCAACCACCACCAGGAGGTGCGGCACCCCCTGCACCTGGTTCCTGGAACCCACCTGGCGGCGCTGGTGGGTGAGGCGGACATAACCGTAAACAGCTACCACCTCCAGGCCGTCGAGAAACCGGGGGATGGCCTGCGGGTCAGCGCGACCAGCCCCGAGGGATTGACCGAGGGGCTGGAGAGCGAGGATGGCCGCCTCGT
Organism: Candidatus Latescibacterota bacterium; assembly: GCA_020852055.1. Lineage (GTDB taxonomy): Bacteria > Latescibacterota > UBA2968 > UBA8231 > UBA8231 > SICG01. The sequence continues at coordinate 101 of JADZBP010000224.1, read as the reverse complement.
CGGGGTGCAGTTCCACCCCGAGCGGATGCCGGGCACGGTCTGGGACCGGCTCTTCGCCCAGCTGGTACGGGCTGCCGGTTAGGCGTCGTTGCCGGCCAGCC
>JADZBP010000223.1 GCA_020852055.1 Candidatus Latescibacterota bacterium | reverse complement strand
CCCAGTCGCGCAGGCACTCGTTGATGGCGTCCTTGAGTGTGGCCGACCCGTCGGTGACCGGCACCACCGTAGCCCCCAACTGCTCCATCCAGAACACATTGGGACGCTGCCGCTCCACATCGACAGCCCCCATGTAGATGGTGCACTCGAGGCCTAGGCGCGCCGCCATAGTGGCTGTGGCCACCCCGTGCTGGCCGGCCCCGGTTTCAGCGATCACCCGGCGCTTGCCCATGCGCCGCACCAGCAGTCCCTGGCCCATCACGTTGTTGATCTTGTGGGCGCCGGTCTGGTTGAGATCCTCCCGCTTGAGGAAGATCCTGGCCCCACCCATGGCCCGGCTGAGATTGTCGAGGGGGGTGATCGGGGTGGGCCGGCAGGAGTAGGTGCGCATCTCCCGGGTGTACTCGTCCCAGAACCCCGGATCGCGGCGAGCCTCTTCGAAGGCCTGGCGCAACTCCTCGAGGGTGGCGTGCAGGATCTCGGGAACAAAGGTGCCCCCGTAGGAGCCGTAATAGCCCGAATGCCCTGGGGCGAGGATCTGCTCCAGCATGGGCTACTGGACCAGCTGCGCTCTTCTGAGCGCCTCGACCAGCGCGTTCCCGCCCTGGCTCTGGGTCTCCTCCTGCTGCTGGCGCTGCCGGAACTCCTTCAGGTCGGCGTTGGCTTCGGCGCTCTCGGCCTGTTTGATGGAGAGGCGCAGCCGTTTGCGGCGCGCGTCCACCTCGAGCACCAGCACCTTCACCTCCTGGCCGAGGGACAACACGTCGCGGGGATGGGCCACCCGTTTGTCGGCCAGCTCGGAGACGTGGACCAGGCCGCGGACCTTGCCCTCCAGCTCGACGAAGGCGCCAAAGGTTTCCAGGGCCTCCACCTTGCCCGAGACCACGGTGCCTTCCTTGAGACTGCCCAGGGCGCTGGCCCAGGGGTCCTGCTGCATCGCTTTTAGCGACAGCGAGATGCGTGCCTTGCGGCGGTCGTCGAGGTCCTTGACCTTGAGCACCCGCACCTGGACTTCCTGGCCTTCCTTGAGCACCTCGTTGGGGTGCCCCACCCGTTCGTGGCTCAACTCGGAGACATGGATCATGCCCTCGATGCCGCCGCCCAGTTCGACAAAGGCCCCGAAACCCTCCATGCGGGTGACCTTGCCGCTGAGCAAGGCACCTTCGGCGATCTGGCCCTTAACCTGGGCAGCCTGCTCGTCCTGCACCTTTTCGAGCAAGGCGCGGCGGGAGAGCACGATGTTGCGGCCCTGATCGCTGTACCGGAGGATCTTGAACTGCATCACCTGGTCCTTGAAACTCTGCGGGTCCTCGACGAAACGGGTGTCGATCTGGGACATGGGGCAGAAGGCGCGCACGCCCTGGATATCGACCCCCAGGCCCCACTTATTGGTGGCCTTGACCTGCCCTTCGACCGGGATGCCGGCTTTGAATGCCTGATACAACTTGTCCGATGCCTGGTCGTGCTGGTGCACAAAGCGGGTGAGCAGGATCTCGGCCTGGTCCTCGACCACATAGGCTTCGATGGGATCACCCACCACCAAGCCGGGCTTGCCCTCGGCGTCGAGCAGTTCGAGGGTCTTGAGCCGGCCCTCGCTGCGCCCGCCGAAGTCGACGAAGCTGTCTTCTGCCCCGATCTTCACCAGCACCCCCTGCACCTTGGCCCCCACCTTCACCTCCTGTTTCTTGCCGGCTTCCTGCTCGGCCAGCAGCCGGGCGAACTCCCCACCCGCCTGGGCTTCTGCCGGCGTCTGATCTTCCCCGGCGGCCGGGGCATTCGCGGAATTTGCACTTCCAGTGGATTCGGACACTTCGTTTACTCCTTTACATTAAGCTCCCTGGGTCACACCTCAGGGGAGCAAGAGCACCTTGCCCGTGGTGAGCCGGCCCTGGAGGGCCCGGTGGGCCTCGGCGGCCTGGGCCAGGGGGAAACGGGCACCGATACGCAGGTTGAGCTTGCCCTCGCCCAACCAAGTGAGCACCTCGGTGGCCCGCGCCAACAGCTCCTGACGGGTTGCGGTGTAGTGAACCAGGGTGGGCCGCGTCAGGAAGAGCGACCCCTTGGTGTTGAGCACGCCTGGATCGAGCGGCGGCACCGGACCGCTGGACTGGCCGAAGAGCACCATATATCCGCGGGGCCGCAGCACATTCAGGCCTTGGTCGAAAGTGGATTTCCCGACCGAGTCGTAGACCACGTCGACGCCCCGACCCTCGGTGAGGCGTTTGACCTCGGTTTCGAAGTCCTTCTCGGTATAACGGATCACCTCGTGAGCGCCGGCCTGGCGGGCCAGGATCTCTTTTTCGGCGGTTGAGACCGTGGCGATCACCCGCGCCCCGAGTTGGCTGGCCATCTGCACCAGCAGGAGCCCCACCCCGCCGGCGGCGGCGTGGATCAAGGCGGTATCTCCCTGCTTTAGCTGATAGGACCCGTGGACCAGGTAGTGGGCGGTCATGCCCTGGAGCATCGCCGCGGCGCCCGTGGCAAAATCGACCTGGGCCGGGAGGGGCACCAAACGGGCGGCGGGCACGGCCGCCTGCTGGGCATAGGCCCCGATGGCCCCGGCATACGCCACCCGGTCCCCGACCTTGACCTCATGCACCGCCTCGCCGACGGCGCAGACCGTGCCGGCAGCTTCCACCCCGGGCGTGCAGGGCAGCGCCACCGGATATAACCCCTCGCGATGGTAGGTGTCGATATAGTTGAGGCCAATGGCCTCGATCTGCACCAGCGCCTGGCCAGCACCTGGCGCGGGCGCGGCCACCTCTTCGTAGGTTAGTACCTCGGGACCGCCGTGTTGGTGGAATCGCACTGCCTTCATGTGGGAACCCCTTTTTTAGAGCAGAATCTATAAACTAAGAATTCCTCATAGCGCAGACAACTTATTCTGCTCGGCCGGCGCATCTTGACGCCCGCACCAAAAGCGCGTAGCATATCCCTCAACACCCCCCACCCCATCCACCCTCACCCTCCCGTGCTGCCATGGCCAAGAAAAAGCTCAACCTCATCCTTCTCGGCGTCGATAGCCTGCGCGCCGACCGCATGAGCTGTTACGGCTATCACCGCCAGACCACCCCCCACATCGACAAACTCGCCAGCCAGGGGGTGCTTTTCGCCCAGAACTTCTCGCCCCACATCCCCACCACCTCGGCCTATTCGTCCATGCTCACCGGCCTGGACGCCTTCTCCACCACCGTGGTGGCCTTGCGCCACAAAGGCACCCTGCCCGACGAGATCAAGACCCTGCCCGAGATCCTGCGCGAAGCCGGGTACGACACCTCCTGCGTGGGTTTTACGGGGAACCCGGCCTCCCGGGGTTTCGACGTGTACCACACCTTCTCCGGCTGGGGCAGCTGGGCCGAGGGGCGCAGCCCCAAGGCCGAGAACCTCAACGCCGTGGCCATCCCCGAGTTGGAGCGTATGGCCGCGCAGGACCAGCCCTTCTTCCTCTTTCTGCGCCACATGGATCCCCATTCGCCGTACCTACCGCCGGGCCCCTATGAGCGCATGTTCTACAGCAAGGACGAATGCGCCCCGGGCAACCGCTCCATGGAGCCGGTTTTCGCCTTCAAGCCCTTCTGCGACTACTTCGCCGAATGGATGCCGCCGGGTATCACCGACATCGACTATGTGGTGGCCCAGTATGACGGCGCCGTGGCCTACATGGACGCCTGCATTCAGCGCATCCTCACCCGGGTGGAGGAGCTGGGCCTGGCCGAAAACACCCTGATCGTGCTCAACGGCGATCACGGCGAGACCCTCGACGAACACGACTGCTGGTTCGACCACCACGGCATCTACGAGAACACCCTGCACGTGCCGCTGATCATGCGGCTGCCCGGCACGCTGCCGGCCGGCCAGCTCGTGCCGGGCATGACCCTGCACCAGGACCTGGTGCCGACCCTGCTGGAACTGATGGACATCCGCACCAAGGCCAAGTTCGACGGCTCTTCCCTCCTGCCGCTCATCAAGGGCAAGAAGGCCTCGAACTATTCGGAGTTCTACATCACCGAATGCACCTGGATGCGCAAACACGGCTGGCGGACGCCGGAGTGGAAACTGATGGTCGCCCTCGAACCCGACTTCCACTTCAAGCCGCCTGTCGAGTTGTACAATCTGCTGAAGGACCCCCTGGAGTTGCATAACCTGGCCGACAAGGAACCACAACTGGTGGCCCATCTGCGCCAGCGCATGGAGACCTGGATCGCCAGCCGGGAAAAAGCCACCGGCCGCACCAACCCGATGTACACCAACCTCGACTGGCACGGCACGGACGGCCTGGGTCCCTTCAAGACCTCGCAACAGGCCTACGACACCCTGCACATCGGTTCGGTGGGCACCGCCAACCGCCTGCAGGGAGGCAAAAAGGCGGCAAGCAAAACCAAAGTTCCCGCCAAGAAAAAGAAGTGAGCCCTCGGCTCAACCGAGGCGGGTGACCGGGTAGAGGCCGTACTCGACCACCACCTCGAGATCCTCCACGGTTATGCCGCCCAGCAGATCCTCGGGCCGCCGCGTCAGGGCGATTTCCACCAGGTTATCGCCCTGGCGCAGGCTGCCCCGATCCAGATCCAACTCCACCCACTGTCCGGCGTAGGGATCAACGCTGCGCAGCGGCAGGCGCTGGCAGGTTCCGGCCAGGGGCTGGCCATTGAGCGTCAGGGCCAGTTCGTGGTCGGTGACCAGGTTGCTGATGCCCAGCCGCAGCCGCACCCGCTGGATGCGGCTGTTGCCCGGATCGTCGGCGATGGTGAAGCGCAGGCGGTGCCGCCGCCCCGGTTCCTCGGCACTTATGGCCAGCGGCAATTGTCCCGGATAGTCGAAGTCCTCCGCGTCCGGGCAACGGCGGCGCAGGAAGTAGTGCTTGTCCTGGCCCCGGACCAACTCCTCATCCCCCAGTTCGCTGAGTATCCGCCGTTCCCGGTCCTCCAGGGGCCAAGCCAGGAACCAGGTGTAGAGACCATCGGCGCCCAGGTGCCAGAAGTTGGCCGCTGCTGCCCGGATCATTGCCGGCGACGCGTTCTCGCGCGGATGGAAGCGCCGACTGTCGTCGTGGCGATAGGGCTGCAACACGGGGTACACCGAGATCTCGCGCTGGTGGGCCTGTTCCAGCAGCCAGCCCACCGGCAACTGAGCGTCGAGCACCATCGACAGGTACAGCAGCGGGGCGGCGTAGTCGACCAACCCCTCCAGCAGCCAGTTCTCCACCGCCAGACCGGCCCGATGGTTCAGCTCCGCCGTCGGATAGATCCGCACCCCCACCTGTTTCCCCAGTTCCTGCGCCCGGTGCGAGACCTGGCGCACAAAGTCGGTCATGGTGGCGGTGTGTTCGGCCACGTCCTCGGGTCGCAGCCAGAAGGCGCTGCCTCCGGGGGCGGCGGCAAAATCCAGTTCCACCCCCTCCACCTCGTAGCGGGTGAGCAGTTCGTCCAGCAGGGCGAACTGGTGGGCACGCACCTCGGGGTGGGCAAAGCCGCGCCCGCCCTTGGCCAGGGTGTACTGGGGGTCCATGCCCTCCCACCCCCCCATACGCACACTGGCGAAGAAATCGAGCCCCTTCTGGTGCGCCCGTCCCACCAGCACCTGCAGGGGATCGAGCCCGCGGTCCAGCAGGCTCTGCATGTTGTGCCAGACCCGCCAGTAGTACGGGTCGGCGAAGGGCCGTTTGTCGTCGCCAAAACGCAGCCCGACCTGCGAGGGGAAAAACAGCCCGTCCCCGCGCGACACCCCGTACACGAAGGTGTCAACAGCGGTGCCGGCGACCTCGTCGACCGGAGCCCACGCATCCTCGAGGCGCATGGGCGGCTCGTGCACAAAGAGGTAATAGTGGCGGGCGTCATTGAAGTAGATGGTGCGGCGGTGTCTCACGGTTGGCCCTCCTCTGAGGCTGAATGGGAACACAACAGGGCGACCAGGTCGTCGTAGATACCCGGCCCGGCGGCGACGACATCGATGCCGTAGAGATCGGCGGGAACCCCGCGGGGCACAGGCCCCAGGTGACCGGTCCGCGCCCCGGCTTCGCGGGCGATCAGGCAGGCAGCGGCAAAATCCCAGGGTTTGAGCGTCTCGTAAAAACCGTCGAGGCGGCCGGCGGCCACCCAGCACAGGTCGAGGGCTGCCGAGCCGATGCGGCGGAAATCCCGGCAGTGCATCAGCACCCTGGCCAGGCGCTGTACCAGGGGCGGACGCTCCTGTCGTTCGTACGGGAACCCGGTACCGATCAGGGCCCGCCCCAGTTCGGCGCAGTCGCCGGTGTGCAAGGGCAGCCCGTTGAGGGTGGCCCCCGCACCGCGCCGGCCACAATAGGTTTCCTGGAGAAAGGGCGAATGCACCACGCCGGCCTGCACCACCCCATCCACGGCGAAGGCGATGGAGACCGCCACCGCGGCCTGCCCGTAGGCGAAGTTCACCGTGCCGTCGATGGGATCGACGATCCACAGCGGACCCTCGTTGCGCTCTTCCTGGGGCATGGTTGGGGACGATTCCTCGGAGAGGATGCGATGGCCGGGAAAGGCGGCGCTCAACTCGCTGCGGATCAGTTGATCGGACTTGAGGTCGGCCGAGGTGAGCAACTCGATCCCATCCTTGTAACTGAGGGTCAGGCCCCCGCGCTCCCGCTCGGCGCTGATGAGCGCGCCGGCCCGGCGGGCCAGGTCGGTGGCAAAGTCGAGGATCACCTGCGATTGGCTCAAGGAAAGTTCTCCTCCATCAGTATGGTGCTCAGGTTAGGCCGGCCGAAGAGCGCGCCGATCGCCGGGTCGGGGTGCCGGCTCAGCCGCCGCGGCACGACGGTGAAGTTGCTCAGGACGGGCTGGGACCGGTGTCCATAGTACACATGAACGGTTCGCCGCTCCCGCGGCGTCTGTTTCACCACCCCGGCATGGCAGGAGCCGGCATTAAAAAGGATGACACTGCCGGCAGCTCCGTACAACTCGACCCCACCAGCCGGGTTGCGGTCGGCAGGCAGGCGGCGTTTGGCCTCCACCCCTTCGGGCACCACCGCAAAACAGTGGGTGGCGGCATCGACATCGGTCAGGTAAAAGACGGCGGAGAGATTCCGCAGCGCCAGCGCATGGCCCGGCAGATGCGCCGTGTCGCGGTGCCAGACCGCCGCTGGCGGCTCCCCGGCCAGGGCCTCGCGCACCATGACCGAGTGTTCCTCGAAGCACAGTTCCTCACCCATCAGCCGCCGGACCAAGGGCAACACCGCCGGGTGGAACACGGTGCGGTCGAAGGCCGGCTGCGAGAGCAGGGCGCTCACACTCTGGAAGCGCCCGCCCTCACCGCGCTGCATCCACAGGGCTGCGTTGGCCCGGCGGTCCTCGTCGATGGCCTGATTGAGGGTTCGCAGTTCCTCCCCGGAAAGCACCTCGGGCAACAGGCAATACCCGTGGTCGCGGAAAAATTCCACCTTCTCATCCATGGTTACCCCCTTGGTTGCCACCAAATTGCACCTCGCCGGTCCCCTCGCGCAAGGGACGCTTGACTGGCGCTAGCCGGTTTGGTATCGTAAGAGCCTTCCATCACCCAACAAACCACAGGAGAAACGCCATGGCAAAGCAGGTTCCCCTCATCAGTTCCGGCAACAAAGGCCCCCTCGGTGTGCTGCACCTGCCCCGTTTCTGGCAGAAGGTGTTGCTGGCAGCCAAGGGGCAACTGGCCGACGGGTACCCCGATTGCGGCGGCGGCTACGATTCGATGGTCCTGGCCGGCCTGAAGCTGGATAAGGACGCCACCCTGGCCTATCTGCGGCAGAACCTGCCCAGTTACCCGCAGTTCGAGAAGTGGATCCTGCAGCAGCGCGGCGGCAGCATTCCCAAGTCGGAGATCGACAGCCTCAACGCCGCCATCGCCGGGTACAACCACGCCGACGAGGTCCGCAAGGAGATCCTCGGGGCCGCCGGTATCGCCGATGATGGCAGTATCAAGGACGCGGTGCACCTGAACCAGATCGATG
>JADZBP010000222.1 GCA_020852055.1 Candidatus Latescibacterota bacterium | reverse complement strand
GCGGCCTTGGCGCTGCGCCAGGGCTGCGGCGCGGTCGCGCTGGCGCAGCCATTCCCACTTGCAGCGATGGAACAGGCGCAGACCCGACACAGGCATTTGCTCCACATCGGCATAGAGGACATTGCTGAGGGTATGCTGAAAGGCCAGCTCATCCGGCGCCTCGCGCATACGGCCCAGGGACCCTACTGGCTGCACCCATTGCTGCATATCATCGGGGATATCGTCGCGGACCAGGGCGGCGAAATCGGCCAGTTGCAGCCGGCCCAGGCCGGGTTGGTCGCGGATCAGGGTGCCCAGCAGGTACCAGGCGCGGGTGCGGCCGGAACCGGCCATCAGCCCCAGGCGTTGATGGCCGGCCAGCAAGCGGGCTTCAGGCCCGAGCCGGGCGCTCAAATAGGCGTTGTAGCCCCGGTGGTCCCGCCGGTACGGATAGTCGGGCAGCAGATCGTTTTCAAAGCGGTCGATGGTGTGGTTGTGGTTCATATCCAGACCGAAGAGGAATTCGGGCCGGTCGGAGCGGAAACGCAGGAAGGGCTCTTCGTAGTCGGGGACCAGGTTGTCGTTCTGATTGTGGTCAAAGAGGAAATCCCCGTTTTCGTCGTATCCTGGCCAGGCCACCTGGCGCGAGGAAGGCTGGAAAGGCCGCTCCCACTCGGGGATATTGTTGTAGTCGTCGTCGTCGTCCACAAACTCGTACTGGTCGGGAATCGGCGCCCGAAAGCGCACCTCGCCGTTGCCCTGGACCAGCCAGTGCGAGGTGGTGTAGGCGTCGTCGATGGAAAAGGTTTCGGCGAAGAGGCTCCAGGGAAACAGATCCCAGCTCAGCACCAGGTACCCGGCCTCGGCCTGGGTGATCCGCTCGAAGTTGCGGGCCGGCTGGGGGCCCGGATAACGGGCATAGTGGCGGTTGAGCGCCAATTCCCCGCGCAGGGAGAGGCCCGGCAAGGGCGTCCATTCGCCGTCGATACCGAGGATCGCATTGGCCGTGGGCAGGCCATAGTCGAGAAAGAGGACGCGGGCATTGGTGGCGTCGTCCACATTGCCGGGCGCGCGGGCCACGGTGAAGAACACCGCTTCCGGGTTTTGGGTCTGGCCGGCCTGTTGCAGGGTTGAAGCCATCTCCACGTGATAGTCGTTGGCCACCTGCAACTCCACGCCGACACGGCTCACCTCACCTGGGTCCAGCCCGTACGAGCGGAGCCGGCTCAGATCGTATTCCAACAGAATAGTTTCGGCACCGGTGGCCGTCAGTGCCCCCCCGTTGGTGGCCCCGCCCTCCACGCGCGGCAGCAGGCCGACCGCGCCACCCCAGTGGGCAACACCCAGGCTGTCCACCAGGACGATTTCGTGCCGGTAGAGGGTGGCGCCAGAGCGGTTGTCCTCGGGGGAATCGTCGCGCAGGCGCACCCACAGGGTTTGCGGCGCCTGTTGCTGCGGGGTGGTCAGCACCCCGTGCAGCAGGTTGCCCCGGGTGAGAGCCACCTGGGTCTGGGCGTTGTGGGCGTTGACATAGGTCAGGCCCAGCCGGCCCTGCCCGCCCAGGGGCACCTCGAGATGGCCCCCCATCAGGTGGGTGGCGTGGCTGTGCTCGCCTCCCGCTGGGGCGCTGGGCCGCGAGAAGAGCACGCTGCCCTGGTAGTAGTCCGTGGCCCAATCCAGCCGCAGGCCATCGAAGTTGGGTTTGGCAAAGGTCAACGGGGTAAAACGGGTGAAGATCCGGTCGCCGATCATCAGGCGAAAAGCGCCGCCCCCGCGCTGGTCCGAGGCGATGACCAGGTTTTGGAAATAGGCGCGATAGGCATTGGTCCGCTCCGGGTCCTGGGTGCCCTTGGACAGCACACTGCCGTTGCGCCGCACCTGCTCCTGCTCCCAGCGGTACACCAACCAACCCCTGCCCAGGGGGCTGCCAAAGGTATCGTACCACTCCTGGCCTTCCAGCACCCGGTCCACGTAGCGCAGATAGGGCTGGCGGGCATAACCGGTATCGCCGTGGTACCAAGGCTGCAACTGCCCTTCCAGCAGATGGCGCGGGGCGTACCAGCGGTGGACCTGGGGCTGGATCTGGTCCACCCCGAACCGCTGGGTGGCCGGGGTGTCGTAAGGGTGGACCGGGATCTGCTGCAGCGGAGTCCACTGCGCCAGCGCGGGCAGGGCCAGGGCGGCCAGGACAGCCAGGGCAAAGGCGCAGAGCAAGGGCCGCATTCAGTAGGCCAGACCCACCAGGACCACAGCCCCGCTGTCCCCGGTGTCGGTGGAGAGGCCAATACGCACCAGGTAGATCCCTGGGGGCGCCAGCAGCCCGGCCTGGTCGCGCCCATCCCAGGAGAGGACGTGCTCGCCGCTGGGCTGGTCTCGGTGCAGGGACAGGTCGCGCACCCGGCGGCCCTGCAAATCGCAGATCTCGACGCGGAGCGTCTGGGTCCCGGCAAAACGAAAGACCGAAAAATGGATCTGGGCCTGGTCATTGATCCCGTCGCCATTGGGGGTAAAGATCGCCGGCACGACCGCTACCTGATCCAGGAGGCGGTACCGCTCCATCGCCGCCACCACCGCCAGGGACTGGCTCTCCAGCTCCTCGGTGACGTCCCCCGGACTGGCCGTCTGGACCACGCCGGGGCGGCTGCTGTGCAGCAACTCAACCTGGAAAGGCGTGGCATTGAGGAAAACCTGCGTGCGGAAGGTGGCCGCGTAGACCAGGGTGCTGGAAGTCACCGGGCGCGGGAAGCGCATTTCTATCCCCCCGTCCTCCAGACCACTCCATTCGACCTCGCCGGGAAAGAGCTGACGGCCCTGGCGCAGACGCAACTGCGCGGGGGTGCCTACCTCCAGGCGCAGCAACTCCAGAGGGGCGGCGCCAGTTGCGCGCAGGCGCAGCCCGTCGAAGCCGGGGTTACCGGGGCGGAAGATGGGCTTGAGCTGCAGGCTGAATTCCTCCTCCTGCCCTGGCTTCACCCCCTCCGCCGGCCAGATTTCGGCCAGGGCCTGCTCCACCAGCGGCGGGGCCAGACCCAGTTCCAGGCGGTGCAGCCGCGCTGCCACCCGGGGATCGCGGCTGCGCAGGCGCACCTGCACCATAGCCATACGCCGGGGGCTGGGTGAGCGGAACCCCTCGCCAGACTCTAGATACGCCCCGCTCCAGTCGCTCCAGTCAGGACCAGGCACCTGCTCGATGCGGCGCACCCCCTTGTTGCGCAGCGGCGCCGCCTCCCATTGTTCCTGGCTGATCTGACGGCCAAAGCGGTCGAAATAGGACCGCACCTCCCGCAGCGTGTCGCCGCTGCGGGTGCGCACTTCCAGGCTGGTGCCCGGCGGGGTCTGGGCCTCCCAGTCCACCTGGGTAAACATCCGCGCCCCTGGCAGCAAGAGCACCGGCGAGGTGAGGACCAGGTCGGGCAGATAGCCCTCGCCGTACGCCTGGATCTCGGCCAGGGTGCCGGTCTCGCTCGGGGAGCCCACGACCTGCAGGCGGCGCAATTCGATGAAGCGCACCGGCTGCAGGGGGAAGCGTTCTTCGAGCTGCAGAAACCCCAAGGGATTGCGCTGCTCCTCCAACTCCTGCCATATCGTCTGGCCATTTGGCTGGACACTACCATCGGAGATGCGCACCTGGTACGCACTGAGGGGGTCGTGGGGAGACAACAGACGAAGCCGGTCCAGCCAGTACGGGGCGCCCAGGTCGATCTGGACCTGATTCTGCTCGCGCAAAGGGTCGTAGACCCGCATGGGGTAGAAGGAGGAGAACAACCCGTCGGTGGTGAGGGTGCGCACGATGTCAGCGAAGAGGTCGGAGCCCAATTGGCGCTGGCGCTGGGAGAGGACCACGATATTGTCGCCAGGGGTGAGAACTTCCAACTCCGCCAGACGCGGCCGCTCGCGGCGATAGTAGCGGATCGGCCCCTGCTCCTCCTGGGGCAGGGCCTGGTACACCCCCTGGGAAACTGGGATCAGGCGCTCGCTGAGGGTGCGGCGGAAGTGGTCCACGGCACCCTGGTCGGCCTGGGGAAATTCCTGATACCGGGCTAGGCTCACCTCCTCGGCCCGGGGGCCGGCGCTGGCCAGGACCTCGAAGCGCACCACCTGGGCCACATCCCCGCTTACCTCCCTAGCCTGGACGTGGCGCGGCACCACCGGAAAGGTAAACTCGTACTGATCCTGGTTGGGCTGGCTCACCTGGCCGGCGCGGTAGAAGCGGGGACCGCCCTGGCCGGCCTCGTCCGACAAGAGTACCCGGAACTTGAGGAAGGGGTCCCCCTCCCTGGCAAAACGCACCACCACCTGCTCAGCGACCACGGCGCGGCCCAGGTTGACCTCCACGTACCAGTTGGCGAGGCTGTCCGCCGGGTCCGGTTCCCAATAGGTGGATGGGTCGCCATCCATGATCAGGGGCGCAGCCAGGGGGTTGCTACCCACCGCCTCGATGCCGCCGATGACCGTATCCCCCCCCACGGTGATGGCCTGGAACTGAGTGGCATTGGCCAGCGCATTGTCCTGGCGGTGCAAATAGCGTGAGGCCAGGCTGTGGTCCTCCTCCACCACCAAAGCACCCGGCGGCCCTCTCCAGGCACGCCAGTGCTCCGGCGCGTCCATCACCAGGCGGTCCGGCTCCAGGCGGTAAGCCGTAGTATCCTGCGCCCACAGGGGGGAGATGAAGAGGAGGAACATGAGGCCAGTCCTGGTCATCTCAATAACTCACCCCCACCACGCCCCGGTGGCGGGTCTCTTCGTCGGCCTGCACGTGCAGTTCGTACAGGTAAAGGCCCGGCGCCAGTAACTGGCCGTCGCCGCCGCGCCCATCCCAGGACAAGGTGTGGTTGCCGCTGTCCTCCTCGCCTTGGCTACGGTACACCTCCCGACCGCTCAAGTCGTACACCTCCAGCGAGAGCGGGACCGGTTTCAGCAGTTTGATCAGGGTGTAGTTGAGGACCCAACGATCGTTGATCCCATCCCCATTGGGGGTGAAGAGCTGGGGCGCCTGCAGCACGCTCAGCAGCGGGGCCTTCTCTGCATCGCGCAAGCGCACCACCAGGCCGCTGCCCTCCAAGCGCTCATCCACTTCTTCGGCGTGGCCGACCTGGTAACTCAGCCCTCCCTCCCGGCGGTCTACAGCCCCCACCTCAAAGCGGGTCTGGTCGCGGAAGAGCGTGCCACGGAAGTGAATTTGCAGGAAGGTGCCGCTCTGGCTGAGGCGCCGGCGCAGATCCACCGTAAAACCCTCTCCCGGCTCCATTGTCACCCGCACCGGGATGGCCCGGTCATCGATGAGCACCTGATCCACCCTGCGGATCTGGGCCGTGGTGCGCACCTGCACCAACGAAAAGCCCGACGGCAGGTCCGTACCTTTACCTTCCAGGGAGACCAAGGCAGAGAGGGTGAAGGAGGTCTCCACCCCAGGATCGACCACTAGGGGGCTCATCTCAGCCTCCAGTTCCTGGAACACCGCCGGGCGGGTGTACTCGATGACCAGACGGCGCAGGGCCGTACCGGGGTTGAGGAAAAGCAGCCGGGCCTGGATGAAGCGCCGGAAGCCAGGGGAGCGCACCAGATCGTCGGCCACCCGCTCCCAGGGACTCCAGGTGGGGTTCGGGCGGATCGGCCCCCGCGCTGCCGGCAAAAGACCCAGGTAGGTCTTCCGGTCCACCTCCACCAGGTCCTCCTCGCCGTCCGAGTCCTCGACGATGCGGCGAAAATAGAGTTCGGGCTCAGGGTCCGGTCCGGTGCGGGTCTGCACCACCACCGGCGCCCCGGAGATAAGCCCGCCCTCGTAGCGCACCCTGCCCCAAACCGCGCTGGCAAAGACCAGGTCCAGGGGGATGGTGGTGAACTCGCCCAGCGGTACCGTGCCGTCGGCGTAGATCTCCAGTTCGGCGACCTCCCAGGGGCGCTGGGTGGTGGGCGTCAGACGCAGGTAGCGCACGGGTCGGCTGGGGAAAGGGCGGTCCAGCAGGGGTTCTTGATTGGGCTGGTCGGCGGTGTAATCGAGCAGCGTCTCGAAGTCACCCGTGATGCCTTCCACCCCGGTCTCGACCCGGAATTCCTGGAGGAACTTGCGCAGATGCCGGCGATCCATCCTGGGGTGGAGGCGGATGCGGTCCACCCCAAAGGTGCCCCCCAGATCCAAGAGCAGCACCGCATCGCGGGGCAGCCCCAGGGAATCGGGGTCGAAGGTCGTGCCGGGGTCACCGTCGGCCAGCAGTTGGATGGCTGGGGTTGGCCTGAGGATGCCGTCTACCCCTTCTAAAAAGAAGCGGCCCTGGCGCTGGGCCAAGCCAGGGGTCAGGTTGGCGCCGGGTGCGGCCCCCCACATCCACACCGAGTCAGCCCCAACGCGCACAAAGCGGGAAGAGCGCTCGTTGGCATTCCAGGGGTTTAGCACCCGGTCGATTCTCGCCCGGTGGGCCACCCCCACGCTGTCCACCGCCGCCAGCGGGGCGGTCTGAAGAAAGAAGGCGAGGCAGAGCAGGAAGGGCATGGGCAAGCTCTGGCAGAAAAGGTGCGACCAGGGAATGCGCTGCGTTGGTCCGGGAACCTGGTCAAAGGCTCAAGGGCAAGAACTCCCCCATATAATAGACACACGAAAAGCAGATTCGGCAGTGAATTTGTGAAATTTTTTTGTTATGAGGGTCTTTGCTATTTGGTTAGATTTCGGGATGGGAAACACGCCGGCTCGTCAAAGGATTCCGCATGAGCGCCTGGATACCATTCATCGTCCTGCTGTTTATAGCCCCAGCCAGGGGTTGGTCCCAGCCAGCCGGCCCGGTGCTGATCCCAGAACTGACCGACGAAGACCTGGCGCGGATCGATTTGCACGATGGGTCGGTGCAGGATTGGCTGCGGGTGGTTGGAGAGCCGACTGTCCGACCTTCGGATATGAGCATCCATGTGCATTTCTCGCGCCAGTACCACGATCCCGGAGACCTGGACTTCCGCATCTGGCTGGCCTGGCATGGGGCCACCAATCGGTTCTACGTGGCCCTGGAGCGGGCCGATGACATCCATGTCAATCGCTTCGACCGGTCCGTTGGGGGCTTTTCTGAACACAGTATTGGTACTCAAGATCCTGTCATCCAGCTCCAAATAGATGGAGACAATAGCGGAGAACTCGCCATACCGACAGGCGTCTCCTCAACCGATCCGGAATTCAGGTTACAGGCCAACAGGAAAAGCCAGCTGTTTATCGCTATTGCGGAGACCTTTGATGATGGCCCACAGTTGGAGATGGAATGGCTTGATTCACCGCCGCGCAACCACTGGTTTGATCAACTTCCGTATGCCGACAGCGGAGGGGGTGTATTCGGCGAGAATCCGACGCTGTCCGTGGTAGAGTTCTACGTGACCCCCTTTGACCTGCTGGTATGGGACGACCCAACTGCCAGTCGGGTGTCGGATCTGGAGGCTGGAAAGACCGTCGGATTTTGGATCAATATGTGGGATATTGACAAGGCGAACAGTTTGTTCAATGAGATATTATACCTTTTGGGCGCGGATGGTTTGCTGGTGGAATCGCTTCCGCCAGTTGGCGGTTCCTCACTGCCAGGGGGAGTAGAGGATTTTGAGGGAGCGAGTTGGGGACAGTTGAAGACGGTACCTGGAGCGGCAGAAGTGTCGATCGTGCCGGAGCGGTAGGCGGGAGCATTCTGTCTGTCCTCCCTGATAACAGATATGGTCGTGCTGTTATTGCTCCTGGCGCCAGCCAGGGGCCAGGCCCAGCAAACAGGCCCGGTGCTGATCCCAGAACTGACCGACGAGGACCTGGCGCGCATTGATCTGCACGATGGGTCGGTGCAGGACTGGCTGCAGGTAGTCGGAGAACCCACGCTCCGACCTGCAGATATGAGCATCAGTGTCTATCCCTCGCGTCAATATCACGACCCCGGAGACCTGGACTTCCGCATCTGGCTGGGCTGGCATGGGGCCAGCAATCGGTTCTATGTGGCCCTGGAGCGGGCTGATGACATCCACGTCAATCGCTTCGACCGGTCCGTTGGGGGCTTTTCTGAACACAGTATTGGTACTCAAGATCCTGTCATCCAGCTC
>JADZBP010000221.1 GCA_020852055.1 Candidatus Latescibacterota bacterium | reverse complement strand
TGTCGTAGTGTTCGCGGAAATGGGTCGCCCCGGTGTCGATGCCACTGCGCTGCAGGGAGGATTCGATTTCGAGGGTGGTGCCGAAGGCGGGGATCAACACCACGTCGCCCTCCCCCAACTGCTCTTCGGCGATCTGCCGTTGACCTTTTTCGTCAAAGAGGAAGCGGATGCCCCGCTCCTGCAGGTCCCGGTTGACCAGGGGGTTGTGGATGATCTCGCTGACCAGGTGGATGCGGCGGGCAGGGTGATCGTCGAGGGCGGCGAAGGCCATGTGGATGGCCCGCTCGACGCCGAAACAGAAGCCGAAATGCCGGGGGATGAGGATCTCCAGGCCGCCGATGGGCAGGCGGGTGGGGGCCAGGGAACGCTTGCCTTCCTCGAGACGAAAATCCTTGATGCGCTGGATCAGGTTGCCGGCGTAGTGGTTGGGTACCCGGTCGAACTGCGAGAAAGCCATGCCATCTCCTGGGATAGGCTGAGCACCGGAGAATCTAGGGCCGGCCCTGCCCCTGTCAATGTACTTGGTTGACAGAGACGGAGGCGATGCCCATCTTCTCCGGGACACCCCTGTCACACTGCCGATGCGCGACCAAGACAAAACCAAGACCCAGCTGATCGCCGAACTCGATGCCCTGCGCGGAGAGCTGGCCCAGGTGCGCCAGGAACGGGACACCCTGCGGGCGGCGGTGCCAGCCGGCGGCGAGGATCGCTACCGCTCGGTGGTGGACAACGTGGTCGACGGCATCGTCACCATCGACGCCCTGGGCACCGTCTGCTCTTTCAACCCAGCTGCCGAGCAGATCTTTGGCTACCCCGCCGCCGAGGTGCTGGGGCAGAACGTGGCGATGCTGATGCCCGAACCCTACCACAGCGAACACGACAACTTCATCGCCGCCTACCTCCGCAGCGGCATCCCCCGAGTCATCGGCATCGGCCGCGAGGTGGTGGGCCGCCGCCGCGACGGCAGCACCTTTGCCATGGACCTGGCGGTCAACGAGTTCCGCCTGGACCAGGAACGGATGTTCACCGGGATCGTCCGGGACATCTCCCAGCGCAAGGAGCTGGAGGCCCAGCTGCTCCAGGCCCAGAAGATGGAGTCCATCGGCCAGTTGGCCGGCGGCATCGCCCACGACTTCAACAACCAGCTAGGCATCATCCTCTTCGACCTGGATCTGTTGATTGCCGAGACCGAGGGCAATACCGGGCTCCTGCACGACCTCGACAAGATCCGCAAGGTGGTGTTGCGCGCCGCCGAGTTGACCCGCAAGCTGCTGCTCTTCAGCCGCCGGCAGCGCATGGAATTCCGGCCGCTAAACCTCAACCAGCAGGTGCGGGAGATGGAGAAGATGCTGGCCCGCCTGCTGGGGGCGGAGATCCGCATCGACCTGCGGCTGGCCGAGGATCTGTGGACCGTGCAGGCCGACCCCAGCACCCTCGACCAGGTGCTGATCAACCTGGCGCTCAATGCCCGCGACGCCATGCCCGGGGGCGGCACCCTCTACCTGGAGACGCGCAACATCCCCGCCGCCGCCCATCCCTCCTCCCATCCGGGCCCTTTCGCCTGCCTGGCGGTGCGCGACACCGGCACCGGCATGGACGCCGAGGTCTGCCGGCGCATCTTCGAACCCTTCTTCACCACCAAGGACCAGGGCACCGGCCTGGGCCTGGCCATGGTCTACGGCATCATCCAGTCCCACCGCGGCTGGATCGCGGTGGACAGCAGCCCTGGCCAGGGCACGGGCTTCGAGATCTTCCTGCCCGCCCTGCAGCAGGCTGCCCCCGAACCACGCCACGACCAGGCCGCCGCGTTCCGACGCGCCGGCCACGGGGAACGGCTGCTGGTGATCGAGGACGAGACCGAATTGCGCCAGCGCCTGGCTCAAGCCCTGGGGGACAGCAACTACTCGGTGCAGACGGCCAGCACCCTGGCCGATGCGCACCGGCTGTGGCAGCAGGAGCATTTCGACCTGGTGATCAGCGATGTGGCCCTGCCCGACGGCAAGGGCCCGGACCTGCTCTTCTCTCTGGTGGCCGAACACCCCGACCTGGTTGCCCTGCTGATCACCGGCCATCTGGGCCATGCGCTCGACTGGGAACGGCTGCAGCAGGCCGGCTTTCCGGTGCTGCACAAACCCTTTGCTGTCGAGGCTTTGCTCAAACAAGTCCGCGAGCTGCTGGGCCGGCGCCCCTAACCCGGCGGTGGCCTGCAAATCGGGACACTCCCGTCCCATGCCCGCGCCATCACTGGGACACACCTGCCCCAAAGCCTGGCCGCATTGCCCCTCCCCTGGTCAAATTTGTCAACCTGCCGGGCATAGCGCTGCCCACAGGCACCTTTCCTAGCTTCGGCATAGAGATTGCTTTTCTGGCTTCTTGACCATTCTGTTGCCAGGCCTCCATTCCGTGTATAGAAAACCCCAGGAAAGACGCCGTGCGCCTCGGCCCCAAGATAACCCTGGTCACTGTCCTGCTCTTGGTGGTGAATCTGCTCTTGGACCTGTGGCTGTTATGGGACAAGATCAGCGCCCGTTCCGCCCCGGAGGACAATCTGCCCGCCGCCTTTCTGGCGGTGGGTATCTGGACCATCCTCAGCACTTCGTACGCCGTCTACTTCGCCGTCCGTCGGCTCACCCGGCCTTTGGGGGAACTCACCCAGATGGCCCATGACCTGGGTGAGGGGCGGCTGGAGGAGCGTATCCAGTTCCAGACGCGGGACGAAATCGGCGAGTTGGCGGGCACCTTCAACCAGATGGCCACCTCGCTCCAGTCGTACCAGGACACCCTGGAGCAAAAGGTGGAGGAGCGGACCCGGGAATTGAAACACTCCCAGCGGCAGTTGCTGCAGGCCACCAAACTGGCCTCGGTGGGAGAACTGGCCGGCGGCGTGGCCCACCAGATCAACAACCCGGCCGGCATCATCCTCATGCGGGCCAGCCGGCTGGCTCAGGAAGTCGAGCAGCACCGCCTCTCGGGCGAGGCCCGAGAGGACGTACAGGTGATCCAGCGACAGGTCGAAAAGATCCACTCGGTGGTCTCGGCGCTGGTGAAGTTCGCCCGCCAGATGCCCACCGAGTTGCGCCCCACCGACCTGAACACCGTGGTGCGGCGCGCCGTGGCCCTGATCGAGGAGCCGGCCCGCAACCGGGGGGTGAAGGTGATCCTCGACCTGCAGGAATTGCCCCGCGTGGCAGCCGACGGCGCCCAGTTGGAGCAGGTGCTGGTCAACCTGGTCAACAATGGCCTGGATGCCATGCCCGGAGGCGGCACCCTGACCTTTGCCACCCGGCCAGGCGCCAAGGCAGGCAACCCACCGGGGGTGACCCTGGCGGTGGCGGATACCGGCAGCGGCATCCCGACCGACTACCTGCCCCGGCTCTTCGATCCCTTCTTCACCACCAAAGAGGTGGGCCAGGGCACCGGTCTGGGGTTGTCGATCAGCTACGGGATCGTCCAGGAGCACGGCGGCACCATCGAAGTCGAAAGCGAACCGGGCAAGGGCAGCCGCTTCACCATCTGTCTGCCAGCCCTCCCGGCTCCCTGACCAGTGAAAAGAGAAAACCTTATGGCACGCGCCCACATTCTCATCGTCGACGACGAGACCGACCTGGCGGTCAGCTGCCAGCGGCTCTTCAACAGCAAGGGCTATCAGAGCGCGGTGGTCAGCAACGGCCGCGACGCCCTCGAGTACCTGCAGGTCGAGGAACCCCACCTGGTGCTCACGGATCTGAAGATGCCGGGCATGGACGGCATGGAGTTGCTGCAGCAGATCAAGGGGCACCACCCGGAGATCCAGGTGGTGATCATGACCGCTTACAGCACCATCGAGGACGCGGTGGCGGCCATGCGCCTGGGCGCCGCTGACTTCCTGCCCAAGCCCTTCACGGCCGACCACCTGGCCATCGTGGTGGAAAAGGTGCTGGCCGCGCGCACCCTCAGGGAGGAAAACCGCACCCTCAAGGAGCAACTGACCCGCCGGTACAGCTTCGAGAACATCATTGGCAAGAGCCAGGGCATGGTGCAGATCTTCGAGCTGATCAAGAAGATCTCCGACACCAACGTCAATGTGCTGGTCTGCGGGGCCAGCGGCACCGGCAAGGAATTGATCGCCCGCAGTATCCACGCCAACAGCAGCCGCGGCTCCCACGCCTTTGTGCCCATCAATTGCGGCGCCCTGCCCGAGCACCTGGTGGAAAGCGAGATCTTCGGCTACGAGCGGGGGGCGTTCACCGGGGCGGCGCACGCCAAACCGGGCCTGCTGGAAACCGCGGACGGGGGCACCTTCTTCATGGACGAGATCAGCGAGCTGCCCATGCCCCTGGAGGTCAAGTTCCTGCGGGTGCTGGAGGACGGCAAGGTCCGCCGCCTGGGCAGCAACCAGGAGCGCGAAGTGGACCTGCGCCTGATCTGCGCCACCAACCAGCCTTTGGAAGAGCAAGTCGAGGCCAACCACTTCCGCGAGGATCTGTACTACCGCATCAACACCTTCACCATCCAGATCCCCCCGCTGCGGGACCGCCGCGATGACATTCCGCTGCTGGCCAACCATTTCCTCCAGCACTACGCCCGCCAGCACCAGAAGCCGGTGAACGCCATCTCGCCGCAGGCGATGGAGCTCTTGCTCAAGGGGGAATGGAAGGGCAATATCCGCGAGCTGGAGCACGTGCTGGAACGGGCGGTGATCCTGGCCTCCGGCGAGGCGGTGCAACCCGAGGACCTGCCGCCCCAGATCCGCCCGGCCGAGAACAATTTCCAGACCCCGCAGACCTTCCTATTGAGCCTGCCCTTCAAAGAAGCCAAGGACCAGCTCATTGAGGACTTCGAGCGGCGCTATATCGAGGATGTGCTGCAGAAGTACCACGGCAACGTGTCGCGCGCCGCCGAACACAGCGGCATCGACCGCCGCTCCCTGCACCGCCTGCTGGCCAAGTACCATCTGCACGCCTCGCAGCTGGTGCGGGAGGAGTAGCCCCGGGGAGAGGGCCGGGCGGCCCTCTCTGCTGCCCCGCTTCCCCGCCATCGCTGCGCCCGAGGGTCCGGGCCAGGAGTCCGCTCCCCCCCACCCCATCCTACCAACTGCACCGGGCGTCAGGAATGATGGTGTTCGCCGGGTTCCAGTGAGAAGGAGATGTGGTACGCCCCTTCCTCGAAGCGGCTCTGGATGGGGCCGGGGGCGCAGAGGTGGAAGACGTGCATCATGCGGGTGTTTTCCACCAGCACATCGGCGCTCATGCCCTCGATGCCCCGGTTGCGGGCGATCTCGATGAGCCGGCCCAGCAGGTAGCGCCCCACCCCCTTGTCCTGCCAGTCGTCCCGCACCATGAAGGCGCAATCGGCCCAGTTGGTGGCCGGGTCGAGATGGTAGCGGCCCACCGCGATGATCACCTGCCTTTCCCCCTCTGCCACCGTGCCCACCAGCGCCAGGTGGCTCTGGTAGTCGATGGCGACGAACTGCTGCGCCCGGCGGTGGGGCATGGCCTTGAGGTGGGAGAAAAAACGCAGGTAGATGGTCTTCTCGGAGGAGCGGTAGAAAAGCTCCTGGAGCAGGGGCTCGTCGGTGGGCTCGATGGGCCGGAAGTGCACCGGCACCCCGCTGTGGGACAGGAAATCGCTCTCCAACTCCTCCAACTCGGGCAGCCCCACGTCTGGCGCCACCACCTGGTCGGCGTAGACCAGCTTGCGCTGGCGGGCCACCCGCATCAGCTCTTCGCGGAAATCGGGGTGGGCGATGTGGATGAGGGCCAGGGCCCGGTCGCGGATGCTCTTGCCGTGTAAGTCCACCGCCCCGTACTCGGTGACCACGTAGTGCACGTCGCCCCGCGAGGTGACCACCCCGGCTCCGGGTTTGAGCATGGCGACGATGCGCGAGACCCGCTGGCCGTCGACAAAAGCCGTGGAGGGCAGGGCGATGATGGGGCGACCCCGCTCGGACCGGGCCGCCCCGCGGATGAAGTCCACCTGGCCGCCGATGCCGCTGTAGAAGTAGGTCCCCAGCGAGTCGGCGCAGACCTGGCCGGTCAGGTCCACCTCGAGGGCGGCGTTGATGGCCACCATGGTGCGGTTCTGGGCGATGACAAAGGGATCGTTCGAGTACTCGTTGGGATAGAACTCGAACATCGGGTTGTCGTCGATGAACTCGTAGAGCCGGCGGGTGCCCAGGGCGAAGCTGGTCACCACCTTGCCCCGGTGCAGGGTCTTGCGCGCCCCGGTGATCACCCCCTTCTCGATCAGCTGGATCACCCCGTCCGAGAGCATCTCGGTATGCACCCCCAGGTCGCGGTGGTTGGTCAGCTCCAAGAGCACCGAATCGGGGATGGTGCCGATGCCGATCTGCAAGGTCGCCCCATCCTCCACCAGTTCGGCGATATGGCGGCCCAGGCGCAGGGCCACCTCGTCGGGAGGCGAGAGGGTCAACTCCGGGATGGCCATCTCGTTCTCGACCATCAGGTGGATGCGGTCGGTGTGGATGAAGGAGTCCCCCAGGGTGCGGGGCATGAGCGGATTGATCTCCGCCACCACCGTGGTGGCGCTCTCGGCGGCGGATTTGACGATATCGACCGATACCCCGTAGCTGCAGAAGCCGGCATGGTCCGGCGGGGTCACCTGGATGAGCGCCACATCGACCGGGGCCTTGCCCTGGCGGAAGAGCCGGGGCGCCTCGGAGAGGAAGATGGGGGTGTAATCGGCCAGGCCGGTGGCCACCGCTTCCCGCACGCTGTCGCCGATGAAGAAGGTATTGTAGCGAAAGCGGTCGGAAAGGTGCGGCTCGGCGTAGGGGGCCACGCCGAGGCTGCGGATATGGATGATCTGGTTATCGGCCAACTCCTCGCCGCGGTGGGCCAGGGCCGCCACCAGGGCCAGGGGTTCGGCCGCCCCCGAACCAATGAACAAGCGCTGTCCCCGCCGGATGCCGCTCACCGCCTCGGCCGCAGAAACGAGCTTGCTGCTGTACCGCTTGCGCCAGTCGGCGCCAGGGCGCATAGGGCTCTATTCCTCCTGGAGGATGATGCGAGCGTCCACCACCAGCGCCCCGTGTTCGTAGGCGAGCAGCGGGTTGATGTCGAGCTCCTTGATGAGGGGAAACTCGACCACCAGCTGGGAGAGGCGCTCCAGGCATTCCTGCAGGGCATCCATGTCGGCCGGCTTTTCCCCACGCACCCCTTCGAGGATCTTGCGGCCGCGGATCTGCTCCAGCATGTTGCGGGCGCCAAGGGGACGCAGGGGGGCTAATCTAAAAGTTACATCCTTGAGCACCTCGGCATAGATGCCGCCCAGCCCGAACATGATCAGGGTCCCGAAGCGGGGATCGCGGGTGGCGCCCAGGATCAGCTCCCGGCCCTTGGCAGCCAGCTGCTGCACCGCCACGCCCCAGATGTCGGCGTTGGGGCGCAGGCGGCGGGCCGACTCGGTCATGCTGTCGAATTTCTGCAGCGCCTCAGCCAGGTCCTTCACCCCCACCGCCACCCCGCCCACATCGGTCTTATGGAGGATGTCGGGCGAGGCGATCTTCATCACCAGCGGATAGCCAACGGCCGCACAGACGGCCTCGACCTCGGCGCGGCTGCGGGCCAAACCTCGCTTGGGCACCGGGAAGCCGTAGGCCTCGAGCACCTCGAGGGCTTCGCTTTCGGGCAGTTGGTACCGGCCGGTGGCCATGGCCCCGGAAAGCAGGTCGTTGACCCGGGCACGGTCGACGGGGAAGATCCGCTCCTCGGTGCGGGGCCGTTCGCGCCACTGGCTGTACTGCCACATGGACCGCAGCACCCTGGCCCCTTCCTCGGGGAAGGGATAGTGCGGCACCCCGCCCTGGCGCAGGATCTCGACCCCTGCGGCCACGTCGAGGCCGCCCATGAAGGAGGCGATCACCGGCTTGGTGCGCAACTGGCTGAAGCGGGCCACCACCCGGCCCACCTCCTCGATATCGGTCATGGTCTGCGGGGTGAGGATCACCAGGGCGGCGTCGGTTTTTTCGTCGGCCATCACCGCTTCGAGCGCGGCGGCGTAGCGGTCGCTGCGGGCATCGCCGATCAGATCCACTGGGTTCTTGAGGCTGGCCTCGGCGGGCAGCGAGGCGGCCATCTTCGCTTGGGTAGCCTCGGAGAACCTGGCCAACTGCAGGCCCTGACGCACGCAGGCGTCGGTGGTCATGATGCCCGGGCCGCCGGCGTTGGTGACGATGGCCACCCGGTTGCCTTTGGGCATGGGCTGGGAGGCGAAGGCCACCGCGTAGCCGAAGAGTTCCTGCACCGTGTCCACCCGCAACACCCCGGCCTGGGCCATGATGGCGTCGTAGACCTCGTCGGTGCCGGCCAACGAGCCGGTATGGGAGGCGGCGGCGCTGGCTCCTTCGGCGGTGCGGCCGGTCTTGATGGCCAGGATGGGTTTGTTGTGTTTGCCCAGTTCGGCGGTGATGTGCCGGGCGACATGGATGAAGCGCTGCCCCTCGCTCAGCTCCTCGATGTACATGAGGATGACCTCGGTCTGCGGATCGCCGGCCAGGTACTGGAGCAGATCGAGTTCGTCGACGTCGGATTTGTTGCCGAAGCTGATGAACTTAGAAAAGCCAATATGATTGGCCCGGGCATAATCGAGAATCGAGGTACACAGGGCGCCGGACTGGGAAATGAAAGCGATATTTCCCGGCTGGGCCATGGAGCGGGCGAAGCTGGCGTTCATCGACAGCGCCGGATCGGTATTGATCAGGCCCAGGCAGTTGGGGCCCAGCAGGGCGATGCCGGCTTCCTCCGCCTGGCAGCGCAGGGCCAGTTCGAGCTGGGCGCCCTCGCTGCCGACTTCCTTGAAACCGGCCGAGAGCACGATGGCGCTGTGGATGCCCTTGCGGGCGCATTCATCGATGACCCCGCTGACCCCGGCGGCAGGGATGGCGATCACCGCCATGTCCACCGCCTCCTCGATGTCCATCACACTCTGGTGGCACTTGACCCCCATGATGCTGGGGTTCTTGGGATTGATGGGATACAGGGTGCCGGTATAGCCGTTCATCAACAGGTTCTTGAACACCGAATGACCGACACTGCCCTCGCGCCGGCTGGCGCCGATGACCGCGATGGCGTTGGGCTCGAACAGGGATTTGAGCGCCCGCTCCTGGCGCGCCCGCTGCCGGGCATCCTCCAGGGTCTTGGCTTTGAACACGGGGGTGAGCTGGCTGGAATCAGTTTCTGGAGCCATTGCGTATTGCCTCCTGTAATGCGTCGTCAGCTGGTTCGAGATGAATCACGATGTCCTGGATCTGGGGCAACTGGGCCATGATCCGGGCCTTGACCTGGTGGCCCAGGGCGTGGGCGGCGCGCACCTGCATCTCACCGGCCACCTCCAGGTGCAGGTCGATGAGGTAATGCATGCCCGCCTTGCGGCCCACCAACTCCTCCACCCCGAGCACACCGGGGTGGAACTGGGCGATGGCGCGGATCTGCCCGAGCAGGTCCTCGGGCGGCATGCGGTCTAACAGTTCACTGCTGGCCTCGTAGACGACGTGCCCGGCGGTGCAGCACATCAGCACGCCCACGGCGATGGCCGCCGCGTCGTCGGCCGGCGCCCAGGCCGATCCGCCCAGCCAGAGCGCCCCGCTGCCGGCCAGCACGCAGGCCGTGGCGGCGATATCGAGTTGGTGGTTGAGCGCGTCGGCCGCCAGCGCCCCGCTGCCCAGTCTGGCGGCGACGCGGCGCTGGTAGAAGTACATGAATCCTTTGACGAGAATGGCGACCCCGGCCACTTCCAGCACAATGGGCTCGGGCGCTCCATGCTGGTCGTCGAGGCGACCGATACCCTCGACCACCACCAGCGCGCCGGTGAACAGCACCGCCAGCCCCACCACCCTCGAGGTCTCCTGCTCCAGCTTGCCGTGCCCGTAGGCGTGGTTGTCGTCGGGGGGACGACGGGCCAACCAGATGCCGGCCAGCAGGGCCACCGAAATCCCCACATCCCCCAGGTTATTGATGCCGTCGGCAACCAGCGCAAAGGAATGCCCACCCCAGCCAGCCAGCAGTTTGGCGACACACAGCGCCAGGTTCAGGGCGAAGATCAACCAGACGGCACGGGCTGCAGTGTCATAGGTGCCGGAGGTGTGGGCATGCTGAACCATGGAATGTGCTCCTGGTCGGGAAGGGGGCAAATCCCGTGCCGGACAGCACAGGCCCCCCCGAGAAAATAGCGCGCCATCCGCACCAGTGCCAGAATCTGGCATGGAAATTGCAAGCTTTTTCGCAAAGGCAAAAATGAGCCGCGTTGAACAGCGCTCCTCCTGCAGCCGCGCGGGAGGAGGCTCATGCTCCAGGAGTTGGTGCTCACGACTGCCGCGGAGCAGCGTTCGAGAATAGGAGGCGAGCATATGCCACCTGGCCCTTTCCGGCGGCTGCACCGCCAGGATGCAGCCGCCAACACCTCATCCCCCGTTGCCCTGCCGGCTGCTAACTGCAGCCCTGAATAGCTTCTCGCCAGAGAGCTGACTTCCGGACCGGAAGGAATCCCCGCTGCACCGATGGTGCGCGGGGTTTTTTATGGGACTCGACCGTCCCGCAAACCGGTAGCGCCGGGACCATAGGGTCCCGGTGAGCGCCGGCGGGTGAGCCCGCCAAGTGCGTCAGGCGGGTCTCCAACCGGTGTTCCCACTGGGACGCTACTCTGGCCGCAGGCCGCGCCGGGGAGGCATTCCCGCCGCCCCAGGGTCACCCTCTGCGGTGGCACGCAATTTGATGTGGCCATACCAGCGGACAGCCAATCCCCATCTTCCCCACCCCGGAGTTGTATATGGTCGCCTCCAGGTCCAGCCACCGCCACTCGGAAAAAGAGCTGACAGATCCGGTATTCCTCTACTGGCAGAGCATCGAGTATTACCAGCCCCTGACCCGCGAGCAGGAAGTGGCGCTGGTGCGCCAGGCCCGCGACGGCGACGAGGATGCGCTGAACAAACTGGTTACCGCCAACCTGCGTTTCGTGGTCAGCGTCGCCAAGGAATATTCCGGCTACGGCCTGTCGATGATCGAGCTGATTTCCGAGGGCAACCTGGGCCTGCTGGAGGCCGCGCGGCGTTTCGACGAGAACCGCGGGTTCAAGTTCATTACCTATGCGGTGTGGTGGATACGCCAGGCCATGCTCAAGGCGCTGGCCATCCAGAAGAAGACCATCCCGCCTCCGGTCAACCAGATGAACGACCTCAAGAAGCTCGAACGCGAGGCCGTTGGCCTGACCCAGGAGCTGGGCCGCACCCCCACCGCCGAAGAGATGGCCAGCAAGGCGGGCATCAGCCTGAGCCGGACCACTCGGGCGCTGCAGGCCGGCAAGTCGGATATCTCGCTCAATGCGTACCTGTACCCCGATGAAGACAAGACCCTGATCTCCGAGCTAGCCGGTGACGAGGCTGGGCTGGAGGAGGAGTTCGAGCAGCACATCCTGGCCGAAACCGTGGCCCGCTGCCTGGATACCCTCAACAAGCGCGAGAGCCGGATCCTGCGCCGCTACTACGGCCTGGACGGCCAACCCCCCATGACCCTGGAGCAGATCGGCGAGGGCATGGGATTGACCCGGGAACGGATTCGCCAGATCCGCGACCATGCCCTGGACAAGCTGCGGGCGCGGTACGGAGAGGTATTGGTGGAATTTTCGCGCAACTGACGTTTCACACGGCCTGCTTTGCCGCCGGGTTTGCCAAGGAGGTGAACCATGAAAGCAAGAGTTTCACTCCACCTGAAGGATCTCGCAGTTCCCGCTTTCCTGATCGCGATGTGGGCGGTTTTCCTGGTCTGGTACGGGACAACCTTCTAGCGCCCAAAAGCTGTTCCCAGGCGGGCGGCCGCCGGCCGTGGCCGCCCCTGCCTGATCGCCGCGACGCCCTTTGCCCGGAGGCGCCACCGGCTTCTGCCCTTCCGCCCCTTGCCCACCTGCGGTCCGGCCGCCCCGGCCCTGCTCCTTGTCTGCGCCTGCTTCAGGCGCTATTTTTTTGCCGGGAACCCAAGCCCCGAGGGGAACACAAATGAAAAGAACGGCCATTGGCCTGATCGAACTGTCCAGCATCGCCGCCGGTTTCGCCGTGGCTGATGTGTTGCTCAAGGCCGCTGCGGTGGAATTGCTGATCAACCGCACCATCTGCTCGGGCAAATACCTGATCCTCGTCGGCGGCGAGGTGGCGGCGGTCGAGGCCAGCCTGGCGGCCGGCATGGCGGCCGGTGGCGCGGCGATCATCGACTCCTGCCTCATCCCCAATATCGATCCGGCGGTGTTCCCGGCCCTTTCCGGCACCGTCATCCTGGAATCCTACGGCGCCCTGGGCCTGATCGAATCCTTTTCGGTGGCGGCGTTGATCGAGGGGGCGGACGCGGCGGTCAAGACGGCTTCGGTGCAACTGCTGGAGATCCGCATGGCCATGGCCCTGGGCGGCAAGGCCTTTCTCAAACTCGCCGGCGAGGTCGCGGCGGTCGAGGCGGCGGTCGAGGCGGGTGCGGCACACGTGGCCAGGCGGGGGCTGCTGGTCAACAAGGTGGTCCTCCCCAATCCTTCCAGGGAACTCTTCGGGGAAAGCGTATGAGCCTCATCGAGCAGGTGCGTCAGGCCGGCGTGGTCGGGGCTGGCGGCGGTGGCTTCCCCACCCACGTCAAGCTGGGCGCCAAGGTGGAATTTGTCATCGCCAACGGCGCCGAGTGTGAACCGCTGATGCACAAGGATGCCGAATTGATGGCCAGCCACGCGGCCCAGGTGGTGGCGGGCATGGAGGCGGTGGTGGCGGCCTGCGGGGCGGCGCGCGGCATCATCGGCATCAAAGCCAAACACACCGAGGCGGTCGAGGCCTTCGAGCGGGTGCTGCCCGGCAGCCGGGTCGAGCTGCATCTGCTGGAGGATTTCTATCCCACCGGCGACGAGTTCGTGCTGGTGCACGAGACCATCGGCCGGCTGATCCCGCCCGGCGGTCTGCCCCATCAGGTGGGCGCCATCGTGCAGAACGTCGAGACGCTGTTTAATATCGCGGCGGCTAGCCAGGGGGTGCCGGTGACCCGCAAGTTTCTCACGGTGGCCGGCGCAGTGCGCCAGCCCTTCAGCGGCGCGGTGCCGGTGGGCATCTCCTTCCGCGAGGCCATCGAACTGGCGGGTGGAACTTCGGAAGGGGAGGTTGCCCTGCTGGTGGGTGGGGCGATGATGGGCCGGCTGACGCGCAACCTGGACGAATGTGTCGAGAAAACCACCGGCGGGCTGATCGTGCTGCCGGGGGACCATTCCCTGGTGCAGCGCAAGGAGCGGCCGGAGACCTCGATGCACCGCATCGGGAAGTCCTCTTGCGACCAGTGCTCGTACTGTACCGAGCTATGCCCGCGCTACCTGCTGGGCTACCACGTGGAGCCCCACAAGGTGATGCGCAGCCTGGGATTCAGCCTGTCAGGGGAGGATTTCTGGAACCAGATGGGTTTGCTCTGCTGCGAGTGCAGCCTGTGTACGCTTTATGCCTGTCCAGAGGATCTCTATCCGCGCGAGGCCTGCCAGCAGTCCAAGCGGCAGATCCGCCTCAAGGGACTGCTCGACCAGGCGCGGGCCGCGGTGACTGCGGATACCCCCAAACCCCATCCTCTGCACGAGTCGCGCCGCATTCCGCTCAAGCAACTGGTGCGCCGCCTGGGGCTGACCGACTACGACGCCCCGGCGCCCATGCGCCAGCTGGACCTGGCCCCCCGCCGGGTGCGCCTGGCGCTCAAGCAACACGCCGGAGCCCCCGCCGAACCGGTGGTGCAGGTGGGCGAGCAGGTGCAGGCCGGGCAACTGGTGGCCCAGATGCCCGAAGGCCAGCTCGGCGCCGCCATCCACGCCAGCATCAGCGGCCGGGTGCGGGCGCTGACCCCCCGCCTCGAGATCGAAGCCGGCTGAACCGTTCCGCGCTCCCTTCCCCGCTACACGCTACCCTCGAACCAGTGTTTCCCCCTGGTCACCGTCGGTGATGCCGGCGGTGACAACTGTGGCGACCTCCGTGTCCGGCAAGGGCCTGGCCTCCTCTGGCTCGGTGACCGACGCCTGGAGCGCCTCCGCGTTGGTTTCTTTGCTCGTTTCCCTAGCGGCCAGGGTGCCCCGCCGGGCGAAATGGGTGAGTTGTCCCTGGATGTTCCAGCCGGCCCGCTCGAAGGCGGGCAGGTCGGCGCGCAGCGAGTTCATGCCCACCGACAACTCGCGCAGCTCCGCTTTGGCCCCCTGCAATTGGGCAAAGATCTCGTCGAAGAGCCCCTGGAAATGCGCCGCTTCGGGAATATAGGCGGCCTGGACCTTGCCGGTGACCCGCATGGCATTGAGCCGGCGGAGGGCGCCGACCAACTGGTCGTGGGCCTGGATCAGGGGCAGGATGGGCTGCTGCACCTTCTTGAGGCTGGTGAGCATGCTCTGCGTGCTGGCGACGAAGCAGTCGACCAGCACCCCGATCTGATCGTACAGCCGGCCCTCCTCGCCGCTTCCCGCCTGAGCCGCCTGGCCGGCACGCAGCTCGGTCAGGAAAAAGCGGGTCATCTCCACCTGCAATTTGGCGGTGGCGATCGAAAACGCCGTCTCCCGCAGCGCGCCGGTCAGCCCAAGGATATGCCCGGTCATGCCGGCAATCAGCGAGATGATCTGCTCGAGGATGGCGGAGAGGCTGTGGGTTACCACCGCCACCCCGCGCCCTTTTTCGTCGAGGTGATGGGAGGCGATGATGGCGTTCATCGACACCAGATGGATATGTTCCGACAGGCCGAGCAGATAGGAAAACTTGCCGTCTAGTTTGCCGACCAGCTCGAGGAAAAAGCCAGCCCGGGAAAACAGGTCGTCGAGCTGACGGTCGATGGCCCCGCAGGCCCGCAACGCCGTGCCCAACTCCCCCGAAGCCAGCGTATCGGGCCGCGGTGGCCCGAGCTGGGCCCGGCGGCTGGACATCTCGGCCACCAGGGCCGCGTGCATGAAGCTGTCGTAACTGGCGAACCCCTTCTCCTTGAGCGCCGCCACCAGGAACTCGGTCGCGGCGCGCATGCCCTCCTGGCGGTCGCCGGCGGCCCGTTCCACGGCCAGCATCTGGGCGTACAGGTCGCGGACCACCCCCAGCAGCGGGCTCGAGGGTTTGAAGCGGATCGAGAGGTAGCCGTCCTGGATCCGCACCAAGAGCGCCACCACCCAGTAATAGCAGCCGTCGCGGGCCATGTTCTTGACGAAGCCGGCGAAGACCCGCCCGGCCTCCAGATAATCCCAGAGCAGCCTGAACACCGCCCGCGGCACATCCGGATGGCGGATGATCTTGTGCGGTTTGCCCACCAGGGCCTCGAGTTCGTAACCGCTGACCCGGACAAAAACCTCGTTGCCGGTGAGGATCACCCCCTTGAGGTCGGTGATCGAGAAAAACAACTCCTCCAACCCAAAGGGCCGCTCCATGTCGCGGGGGCGGACAGAGGGTGGTGCCATCGACAGACTCCTTTGCTGTTGGGCTCTTGCGGTGTTTCGGGAAACAGGGGCGCATCCGGGCTGCTTTCCGGAACCCGCCACCCTCTTGGTTATATCGGCCGGGCCGGGCCGAGGTTCGGTCGGCGGCGTCCAAGTGGCAAAAAAAACCGCCTCCCAGGGCGGTGGCAGGGGCGGGGGGAATACGGGCGCTTATGTCGGGAGCAGCGGGCCGCGCGAGGCGGGAGGCCGGACGGACCCGCCCGCCTCGCGGCAGCCGCGCCCGCTAGAAGGGGCCGTGGATATTGCCGGCCTCGTCCAGATCCATATCCATGAAGGCCGGATGCGAGGGCAAGCCGGGCATGGTCTGGATCTCGCCGCAGAGGGCGTAGAGGAAACCCGCCCCGATGGAGGCCCGCAGGTCGCGCACCGGGAAGGTGAAGCCGCGCGGAGCGCCCTTGCGGTTGGCATCGTGGGACAGGGAAAGCGGGGTCTTGGCCATGTTCACCGGCAGGCGGTCGAAACCCAGGCTGGTGTAGAGCTGAATCTTTTCCAGCGCCACCGGGGAGTATTCGACCCGCTCGGCACCGTAGAGATTGATCGCGTTGGCTTCGATCTTTTCCTGGATGCTGGCCTCGAGCGGATAGAGGAACTTGAAGTCCGAGGGCTTCTGGCAGGCCCGCACCACCGCCTCGGCCAGCTCGCTGCCACCCGGGCCGCCCTTGGCCCAGACCATGCTCAGGCAGGCTTCGGACGCCCCGGCCTTGAGCGCGGCCTGGCGCACCATCTCGATCTCGGCCGGGGTGTCGCTGGGGAAATGGTTGACCGCCACCACCACCTGCACCCCGAAGCGCCGCACGATACCGATATGGGCCTCGAGGTTGGCCAGGCCCTTCTGCAGCAGGCCAAGGTTCTCCTGGCCGTAGACCTTGTCGAGGGGTTTGCCGGGAGCCACCCGCGGGCCGCCGCCGTGCATCTTGAGGGCGCGCACCGAGGCCACCACCACGGCGCAGTCGGGTTTGAGGCCCGAGTAGCGGCATTTGATGTCCACGAATTTCTCCATGCCACACTCGGAGCCGAAACCGCTCTCGGTGACCAGGTACCCATCGGGCACCAGGCGCAGGCCGATCTGGTCGGCGATGATGGAACTGTTGCCGTGGGCGACATTGGCGAAGGGGCCGGCGTGCACCAGCACTGGCCCGCCTTCGAGGTTCTGGAGCAGATTGGGCTGCAGGGCTTCCTTCATCAGCACCGTCATCGCCCCGCCGGCGCCCAGATCATCGGCGGTGACCGGCTTGCCGTCCTGGTTCATACCCACCACGATGCGCCCCAGGCGCACCCGCAAATCTTTCAAATCAGCGGCCAGGGCCAGGATGGCCATGACTTCGGAGGCGGCGCTGATGTCGAAGCCGGTCTGGCGCGGCCGGCCGTCCTCTTCGGTGCCCAGGCCCACCAGGATCTTGCGCAGGGCGCGGTCGTTGATGTCCAGCACCCGCGGCCAGGTGATGCTGTACGGATCGATGTTGAGGCGGCGCAGCTTGCTCTTGGCCAGGCGCGCGTCGCTCAAGCGCGATTCGTGCAGGAGGCGCGCGTCGAGGGCGGCGGCCAGCAGGTTGTGGGCCGCGCTCACCGCGTGGATGTCGCCGGTCAGGTGGAGGTTGAAGTCTTCCATCGGCACCACCTGCGCGTACCCGCCGCCGGCGGCGCCGCCCTTCACCCCGAAGGTGGGGCCCTGCGAGGGCTGGCGGATGGCGGTGACCACCTGTTTGCCGATGGCGGCCAGGCCCTGCCCCAGGCCGAGGGAGGTGACCGTTTTGCCTTCGCCCAGGGGCGTGGGGGTGATGGCGGTGACCACCACGTACTTGCCGCAGGGTTTGCCGGCCAGGCGCTCCAGGGTTTCGAGGCGGATCTTGGCTTTGTGCCGGCCATAGGGTTCCACTTCCTCCTCGTGCAGGCCCAGGTCGGCGGCGACGCGGCTGATGGGCCGCATCTGAATGGAGCGGGCGATTTCCAGATCAGTGAGCATGGGTGTCCTTTCTCAGAACTCGAAAGCGATGGCCTAGATCATGGGTGCAGCTTGGTTCAGACGATACGGGCCGCATCGACGGGATACGCCCCCCATTCCTCCACCATCTCGCCGATGCGTATCAGCCGGCTCAGCAGGGCGTCGGGCATGACGTTGTCGGCGACCCCCAGGATGAAGGCGTCACCAGGGGCGACGGTGCGGAAAATCCCGCGCAGGTACGCCTCGAACTGCGCCTCGGTATAGGTCGGCTCCAGCAGCACCGAGGGCACCGCCCCCCAGATGATCATCTCCCTGCCCCAGAAGCGCCGCGCCTCCTCGAGGGTGCAACTCACCTGCGGGGCGGTGGTGAAGGTTTCGACCATATCGAAACCCGCTTCCTGCAGGTGGCCCAGGATCAAGCGCGAGTCGTTGTCGGCGTGCATACACAACAGCTTGTCGTGCCCGTGCAGCAGGTCGGACAGGTCCTGATAGTACGGGGTGATGTAGCGGCTGAAAAGGGGCGGCGGGGTGATATTGGAGTCGAAGTGCAGCCCGTGCAGGATCAGGCGCGCCGGCGAGGCCGCCACCACCGGCCAGACCCGTTCGCGCTCCAACTCCTCCATGGTGCGCAGCAGCCGCTCCGCCTCGTCGGGGCAGTCGGCCAGCAGGTAGTAGGCGTTGTTGTAGCCGGCGAGTTTTTGCAGGAAATGGTGGAAGGGACAGTCGCCGGCCGAGACCAGCGGGTAGCCGTCGTCGCCGATCTCGGCCTCATACTGGCGATACTTCTCGTAGGTGGGGATGTAATGGGTGTGCTCGAGCATATACTCGACCACGGCGAAGTCGGCGGGGCCCTTGATGAAGTGCTCCACCTCCAGACTGCCGATGCCCACCTTTTCCAACTCGGCCGAACTGCGGTACCGGCTCTCCACCTGGCCCACCGGGGTCCGGTAGGTGTAGACGGTGCTCTCGCCCTCCTGCCGGCTCTTCACCTCCACGTCCCCCCGCTGCTCGGAGGCGAAGATCTGCCCCTCGCGCGCCGGGGTGCCCATGCCCAGCTGGTGCTCGATCTGGCGCAGGGAGAGCCCCTCCAGGGTCTTGGGTATGGTGTGCTGGCACTGGTTGGCGGTATGCCAGAGCTGCAGCCGGGGTATCCAGGGGATACGGTCCGGACTCTTGCGATCCATAATCGCCAGCAGGCGCTCCCGGTTGGTCATCTCCGCTCTCCTCAACGGGCCGGCTTGCCCAGGTTCAGCGCTTCGGCCCGCAGACCCAGCACCTCGTTGCGCCACGAGGAGGTGTGCAGCAGGGACGGGTCCTTGGGGAACTGGAGGGGATAGAGCTCTTCGAAGCGGCCCGCGCGCAGGGCGGTCTCGATCACCCCGTTCCAATAACAGCGCCGCTCGGGATGCACCTCGCAGTTGCCCGCCAGGTCCGCCCCGCCACAGGGTCCGTTGAGCTGATGTTTGGCGCAGCCCTGGGTAGGCTCAGGGCAGCGGTAGAAGAGATCGGCGATGCGGCAGTCCCCGCACATCTCGCAGCCGAGGGTGGCGGTCTTGACCACCTGCTCGGCCTGGGTCATCAAGCTCATACGCAGCGAATCGGCCCTCCCGGAAACCAGACCCTCCAGGAGCGGATAGAGGCCCTGGCCCTTGCGGAAGAGCAGCCGGTGGATCAGGTCCATGCCGCCATTGGGTTCCTGGTAGCTGTGACGCGAAGCCTGCTGGATCGGTCCGTCCTTGAGCAGGCCGTCCTCGCCTTCGGGGAAGAGGTAGAAGGCCTGCTCCGGGGCCAGGTTCATGGGGCCCTGCTCGTCGCCGGCGCTGAACTCCTCCAGGGTTTCGCGCCAGGGGCGCTGCTCCAGCTCGCGGATGGTCGCCAGGACCTCGAGGGCGTCATCCATCTGGGTGAAACCGGCCAGGTCGATGCCCCGGTACCCGAAGCCGCGCACCAGCAGGTCGGCCAGCAGCGCCGCCCGCCGGATCGAGAAGCTGCGCTGGTATTCGGCCAGATCGCCGAAGCCCATCTTCTGCACCCGCAAGCGCTCTTTTTTGGGCACCAGCCGGCCCTGGTACTTCTTCTTGAGGTCCTCGGGCACCACCACCCCGGCCACATGCACCCGGTTGAGCACCTTGAGGAATTGCGGGGTGAGATAGTACACGGTGCCGATCAGCGGGGCGTTCATGCCGGAGCGCTGGTTGTAGAGCTGCAACTCCTGGAACTTCTTGGGATCGTAGCCCAGCTGGGTGATGAAGTACGCCGCGCCGGCCTGGCGTTTCTTCCACATCTTGAGGTACTGGCCCCACAGGTCGGGCTCCTGGTACTTGAAGGGCGAAACCGCGGCGCCGGCGGTCAGGCCTTCGAGCGAGCCGCCCGAACGGGGCAGCAGGCTGGGAAAATCGAGGCCCCGGCGCAGCGTCTGCAACATCAACAGCAGGGTCACGGCGTCGAGGTCGAAATTGGCCCGGCCTTCGAAGGAATAGTCGCCGGTGACGGCAAAGACGTGGCGCATGCCCTGGCGGTACATACCCATGGCCCGCTGGGCCAGGCCCACCCGGTCGGCGCTCTTGCAGGAGAGGTTGACCACCGGCTGGCGGTTGAGGGTGCGCCCCACCTCCAGGCCGATGGTGTCCGGGCCGGGGACGCGGTGACCGCCGGGGGTGTCGGTGATGCTGAACGTAAAAGGGGTGTTGCGGGCCTGCTCGGCCAACTCCATGATCAGGTCCACCCCGTCCTCGGAGGGGGCCATTTCGAGCATGTAGATGGGCGGACCCGAAGGATCGGCCAGGACCTGGCCAAAGAGGTCGGGCAGGGGCTCGCGTCTGGCCGGGGCCTGGGTGCGGGCGTGGCCCTGGGCAAAATCCACCAGCAGGGTGAGGGCGTCGGCCTCCTGGTCTTCGACGATGCGGCGGATCAGGGCCAGGATCTTGCCGTCCACCTTGTCGTCCTCGCGCATCTGCACCGCGTCGCAGATGGCCGCGTCGACGCCGTATTCCATGGCCAGGCGCAGGTAGGCGCGGTTGATGGCCAGACGCCGGGGCAGGCCGTCGGAACAGTTGGAGAGACCCAGACAGACGTGCACCCCGGCCATGGCGGCGTCGCCGCGGATGGCGCGGATGCCCTCGAAGGTGCGGCGGGTATAGCCCACCACGTCGGCGCCCAGGGGACCCACCGTGGGGTCGAAGAAGATCTCGTCGGCGGCGAAGCCGGCGGCAGTGGCCTTGTCGAAGAGATAGCGGGCGGTCTCGTGGTAGACCTCGGGACCGGCGATATCGGTGAAACCGGTCTGGTCCCCCACCTTCTCCAGCAGCATACACACCACCGAGAAGGGCAACTGCCGGCGCATGGCCAGCACGTCGAGGCGGGTGGCAGTCACCGAATTGACCAGGGGCTTGGAGCGGCCCCCGGTGAGTTTGTTGTAGAAGATCAGGCCGTGCTCCAGCACCGCCGGGTCGGAGCTGTCGATACAGGGCGGGGTGCCGCGGCCGTGCTCGACGATGAGGGTGAGGATGTGCTCCATCAGCCGCAGGGCGCTGTCGCGGCCCAGGCTGGCGTCGATGAGGAAGTTGTCGATGTTGACGTCGAGGTAGTTGGCCCCGGCCCCGACCTGGTCCTCGATCAGTTTGAGCAGGTGGCGCTCGCCGGCCTCGCGGTCCAGCGCGTCGCCCTGCAGCCAGCGCCGGCCAGAGGCGCGCACCGTGGGCAGGTGGCAGTGCAGGGCTTCGCCGATACGGATCAGTGCCATGGTGATCTCTCTTTCTATGCGCGGTTGCGCTATTGCGCCCCACCAGTGAACAGCATCGACTCGGCGAAGCGCATCTGGAAATCCGGAGTGCCGGCCAGTTGCAGGTGTTCGGCCTGGCGGGCGGAGAGGGCCCCGCGCTGGCGCAGATCCCGGGAGATCAGCGCCAGGCGCGCGCCCACCAAGGCGCCATTGCCCACGAAGTGGATCTTTTTCGGGTCCATGGCTGGCAGCAGGCCCAGGCGCAGGGCGCTGTGTTCGTCGAGGTAGTTGCCAAAACCGCCGGCCAGACAGAACTCATCGAGGTCGTCGGGGGTCAGGCCGGTTTTTTCCAGCAGAAAGTCGATGGCGGTGCGGATGGAACCCTTGGCCAGCTGCAGTTCGCGGATGTCGCGCTGGGTCAGGGCCAGGGGCGGCTCGCCCTCGCGCCAGGCCAGCACCAAAGCCCGTTCCTCCTCCTCTTGTTCGATCAGCCGCTCCCGCCAGGCCGGGTTTTGCACCTCCTCGGGGTCGAGCAGGCGGCCGGTCTCGTCGACGATGCCGTGGCGCACCAGTTCGGCGCCGGCATCCAGCAGCCCGGAGCCGCACAGGCCGCGGGGCTCCCCGCCGCCGATGACCTTGAGCTTGACGGTGCCGTCGAGATGCACCTCCTCGATGGCGCCGGGGGCGGCGTACATGCCGCAGGCGATGCGGGCGCCCTCGAAGGCGGGCCCCGCCGGGGTGGAGGTCACCAGCAGGCGTTTGCCGTGGCGCAGGGCCAGCTCGCAATTGGTGCCGATGTCGGCCATCAGCCGGATGCGCCCTTCGTCCTCGTCGAGGCTGGTGGCCAGGATGGCCCCCACGGTGTCGGCGCCGACAAAGCCGGCGATCTCGGGCAGCATATAGAGCCAGGCCACCGGGTTGAGTGCGATGCCGGCCTGGTGGGCGGGCATTTCGAGGGCGTCGTTGAACATGGCCACATAGGGCAGGTGGCCCAGGGACAGGGGCGAGATGCCCAGGAAGAGGTGCATCATGGTGGAGTTGCCCACCAGGGTCGCCTCGTACACCTCGTCGCGTTTGACCTCGGCCTTTTCGAGAGCCTGGTCGATGACCTCCTGCAGGCTCTGTACCGCCGCCACCCGCAGTTCCTCGAGCTGGGCCTCGCCCTCGATGGTGTGGTTGATGCGGGCGATCACGTCGTGACCATAGGTGGTCTGGCGGTTGACCACCGCGGCATGGCCCACCTCGCGGCCGCTGGTCAGGTCCACCAGCGACGCCACCACCGTGGTGGTGCCCAGGTCGAGGGCCACCCCGAAACAGCGCCCGGTGGTGTCGCCGCGCTCCACGTCGAGCAGGCGATCCTCGCGCAGCACCGCAGTGAAGGTCCCCGGCTCCCCATCGAGCAGCGCGGGCAGGCGGCGCAAGAGGTCGAGGTCGGCCCGCAGGTCGGCCCGCAACTCACCCGAGAAACGCAGGTGTTCCAGGCGGGCCCAGGGCTGGTCGAGTTTCTGGGCCTCCAGGTGGATAAGCTCTTTGGTCACCGCCGGATCGATGGGCACCGGGCGGTTCACCCCGCCGGGCAGGATCCGCATGGCCGGCCGCCGCGAGGAGGCCGGCACCTCGACCTGCATCGGACCGGCGACCCGCACCCGGCAGGAGAGGCGCAGCCCCTGGGCCAGTTGTTCGGGGGTGAGCAGGGCGTTCTCCTCGGGCAGGGGCGCGGCGGCGCCTTCGTGGACCAGCACCCGGCACTTGCCGCAGGTGCCCTCGCCCCCGCAGGGGGCCAGCACTTCGGTGCCCAGGCGGGCCAGGGCCTCGCGCAGGGTCAGACCGTCGGGGACCTCGGCGCTCTGGCCTTCGGGAACCAGGGTCAATACACTCATCGGGGCCACTCGATCTGGATGATGTCGTCGCCGTAACTGGGCGCGATGGTTTGGCCCGGCTGGGCGACCAGGAAGGCCTCGTCGGACCAGGGGCCGTCGAACCAGGCCTGCAACAGGCTCAGATCCCCCTCCACCTCGGCGTATTCCCAGTTGCGCTCGGTGCAGATCTGTTTGGCCTGTTCCTTGGCGGGCAGGTGCCGGGTGAAGGGAAAGTCGATGAAGACGCCGCGGCTGTAGTGGGCGGTCCAGCCATCCATCACCTCCATCAGGTACTTGGCGTTCTCCTCGCCGTACTCGGCCACCATCTCTTCCCAGTTGCGCTGCTTGCCCATGCCGGCGCCCTGCTTGCGGTCGGGCCGCTCGCCGCCCCGCTGGCGGTGCTCCAGCCAGCCGGCGGTGTAGTAGTAGGTGCCCGAATGCTCGAGGAAATACTCCTTGTAGCGCTCCTTGGAACCCAGGAAGAAGGTGATGCAGTCGTGGGCGCGGGGCACGATCAGCGGGGTGTGCCGCGCTTCCAGGCCCTTGAGCATGTTGTTGCACAGGCCGTACCCGACCAGGATGCCGTCGAAACGGCCCTCCTCGACGGCGTCGATGCAGTCCTGGATGCGGTGGATGCCGATCTCGGGATTGTCGTGGTAGCCCTGGCTGAGGAACTCGAGGTCGAACTGGTTGGGAGAGCAGGCGGCGCAGGCGCAGATTTCGCGAAAGGCAACCTCACAGGCGATAACTTTGAGAAACATAACCCTCTCTGTCTAGTAGCGTCCGAATTCCCTGACCGTGTCGTACATGGCCCACAACTGCTCCAGCCCCACGTCGGGAGGCAGGTTATTGCCTTCGCGCAGGATGAAACGCCCGCCCCCGCGGATACCGGTATCCAGGATGCGCCTCACCTCTTCGCGCACCTGGACCGGGGTGGCCGCCCCCAGGAACATCACCGCCGGCCCCCCGCGGATCTCCACCTCGGGCCCGAGGGCCTGACGCAGCCAGGCGAAATCGACGGGAAAACCGGTGTCGAAGGAGCGGATACCCAATTCGTCGCGCAGGTAGGGGAAGAAGCGGGTGGCATCGCCGCACAGGTGGATGGCATTGGCTCCCGGCTCCGACAGTCCCTCGATGAGCTGGCGATGGAAGGACTGCACCTGTTCGGCGTACATCTCTAGAGATAGAGACTGGATGGCGTCGTCGGCAAAGCCGCAGCCCTGGGTCTTGAGGGGCTGACCCAGGCGCTGGCGGTAGGCGTGAATCCGGGTGAGGGTGGCCGCGGTGATGAAGGATAGCAACTGGCGGGCGTACTCGGGGTCGGCGGCCAGGTCGGTGAGGAATTCGCCGGCCCCGCGCAGGTTGCAGGCCACCGTCACCGGGCCATCCGTTCCCAGACCGGCGGGCGACACCCGGGCGAGGGGTTTGCCCAGGTAGGTGAAGCCCTCCTCCTGCCGGCGTTTGAAATACTCGTAAAACGCCCAGTTCCGCTCCATCAGGCCCCCGGCGAAAGGATCGGGCATGCCCTTTTCGAGCAGCGACCACTTGCGGCCCTCGTCCTGAAGCAGCGGCTGGGTATCGGGCACCTCGCCGGCAAAATAGTGGAGCGGGCAGCCGAACCACCCCGCCTCGTAGGAGTTGAGGAAGTCGACGTAGACCTCCCAACCCTGATCCGGCAGCCCCATCTCCAGGTCCTGGGGCACGTGCAGGCGCACCCAGGCCTGGTGCTCGAGCTGCCGGGTGAGCATGCTCTCCGGATCACCGAAGTACTCGGCAAACCCGAGGCGGCGCGGGTTTGCCGGGTGGTCGAAGGCGGTGTAGCGGGGGTTGATGCCCAGGACCATGGGGACCCGCAGGGGCTGCCCCCGGTGGTAGGCCTCCCAGACCTGGCGGACCTCAGCGTTGTGGCGCTCGTAGTCGATCTCGGTCCGCATGGGCTCCCCCCTCCGCCGCGCGGCTAGTGTACTAGCTGAGGCTGGCGACCAGCTCCTTGGCTTTCTCCACGGCGCTGGCAGCGTCGGGTGCGTAGCCGTTGGCCCCGATCTGGTCAGCGTAGGTCTGGGTCACCGGCGCGCCGCCGATCATGGTGCGGACCTGGCCGGAGACACCGGCTTCCTTGAGGGCCTCGACCGTGGTCTTCATGCCCGACATGGTGGTCGTTAGCAGGGCCGACATACAGACGATCTGCACGCCCTGGGTCTTCACGGCTTCGATGAAACGATTGGGCGGCACATCGATACCCAGGTCGACGACCTCGAAACCGGCGCCTTCGAGCATCATGGCCACCAGGTTCTTGCCGATGTCGTGCAGGTCGCCCTTCACGGTGCCGATGCAGGCCCGGCCCAGGGGCTCGACCTTCTCAGCCTTCAGCTGGGGCCGGATCATCTCCATGCCCTTCTTCATCGCCCGGGCGGCAATAAGCACCTCGGGGACGTAGAACTTGTTGTTCTTGAAGTAATCACCCACCACGTTCATGCCGGCGATCAGGCCTTCGTGCAGGATCTGGCGCACGGGCACCTTTTCGTCGAGGGCCTGGCGCACCAATTCTTCGACTTTGGCTGCCTGTCCCTTGATCACGCTCTGGGCGATCCCCTGTAGATCTGCCATGTCTTTCCTCCTTGAGGTGTGGGCCGGCCCTGCACAGCAGGGTGCTGGCCGTCTAGGTACGTGCAATCGCTATGCCAGGATGTCGCGGCGCCCCAAAATATAGGTACAACCCTGGTTCTGGAGCATCTCCGCCTCCCAGAGGGACATCGGCGTCTCGAAAATCCGAGCCCTCTGGGACATTACAGTCTCATCGCCTGTCAGTTCGTCCAGCCCTCCTCATAGCCGGTCTGGTAGAGGGCGACGATGTTCTCCGGGTTGCTGACCGCCTGGATATTGTGGCAGGGTGCCAGGACATATCCCCCACCGGCGCCCAGGAGGCGCAGATTCTCGCGCACCTCGGCGCGCACCTCGGCCACCGAGCCAAAGGCCAGGGTGTACTGGTTGTCCACCCCACCGTGGAAGATCAGCCGGCCGCCGAAATCCCGCTTGAGTTCCTCCCGCTCCATGCCCT
Organism: Candidatus Latescibacterota bacterium; assembly: GCA_020852055.1. Lineage (GTDB taxonomy): Bacteria > Latescibacterota > UBA2968 > UBA8231 > UBA8231 > SICG01. The sequence continues at coordinate 16,022 of JADZBP010000221.1, read as the reverse complement.
TGCAGCGCCACTGGATGGGGTTGAGCACGTCTATACCCAGTTCGATCATCTCCGGCAGCACCTCGCGGATGGCCCCATCGCTGTGGAAAAAGACGAAAGCCCCCCCCTGATGGGCCAGATCGATCATGCGTTTCATACCCGGCAGCAGGAAACGCCGGATGTGCTCGCGCGAGAGCATTAGGGTTTCCTGGCCGCCCAGGTCCTCGGCCACATAGCTGATCATCACCTGGCCGGGGACCTGCTCGTAGATCCGCCGGGTGTTCTCATAGGCCAGGTCGAAGAGTTTGCCCAGGCAATAGTCGACGATCTCGGGATGCTCGATCAGGTCGATGAAGGCCTGCTCCTCCCCCCGCAGCTTCTTATAGAGGAGAAAGGGCTCGGAGCCGCCGCCGCGGATGGGGTAGGCCTCCCACCCCTTGAGTTGGGCGGGGATACCCGAGTAGTCGTACCAGTCCGGGCTGGGCCAGGTGTAGTGGCGCTCGATCTCCTCCACGCTCTGCCACTGGGCCAGGGGGCTGTGCACACACTCGGAATAGACGCCTGTCCCGTAGTCGACCAGGCGGTGCCGGCAGCCGTAGATATCCTCCCCGGCGGGTGGGGTCGGCCCGGTGTAGGAGGGTCCCAGGGTGACGACCCGGTCGATATGCAATCGGTCGTACATCGCCTGATCCTCGCCGCAGCCCAGGTGCTTTTTGAGCTTGGCGGTGGCCTCGGCGGTGGCCCAGTAGTCCATGGGCACCCGGTCGGGGCGTTCGCGTTTCAGGACCGCCAGCCAGCGCTCCCTGGGGGTCATGGTCTCTCGCGACATGCCGTCCTCCTCCTGTTTCCCCTCCCCTTGGCAAACCCTGTGCCAACCTTGGTGCCAAGCTGGCACAGAAGTTGATGTAATCTATTGAGCGGGCAGGTCATCATACAACTCCATAAGGAGGCCACCGCCATGAATTACTCTCTTCACGCAGGAAATCGCTGGTCCGTAGTCGCCGGCGCCCTGGTGGTGCAGGTGATTCTGGGCACGGTGTACGCTTTCAGTATCTTCGTCAAACCGCTGCAGGCGGAGTTCGGGTGGGACCGGACCACCACACAGTGGGCGTTCTCTTTCGCACTTGCGACCTTCGCCATCACCATGATCCCCGCCGGCCGGCTGCAGGACCGCATCGGTCCCCGCCGGGTAGCGACCATCGGCGGGATCCTCCTGGGCCTCTCCTTCCTGACGGGGGCCCTGGTCGTGGCCGCCTCCCGGCCCTGGGCCCTGTACCTGACCTACGGCATCCTCGGGGGGGCGGGCATCGGTTTCGCCTATGTCTGCCCCATCGCCGCCTCAGTCAAGTGGTTTCCCGACAAGAAAGGTCTCATCACCGGTCTGGCGGTGGCCGGCTTTGGCGCCGGGGCGCTTTTCTTTGCCGGGCCGGCCTCGATTCTGCTCCTGCCCCCCGGGGAAAGCGGCGAAGCCATGGGTATCTCCCAGATCCTGCTGGTGGGCCTGGGCGTGGTCAAAGGCCAGGGATTTGGCATTGGCTGGCAGGCCTTCTTCATCCTGCACGGCATCGTCTGCGCCGGCGGGGTGATCCTGGGGGCCACCTTGCTGCGCAATCCCCCGGCCGGTTGGGCCCCGGCCGGCTGGACCCCGCCCCCGCAGAGCAGCGGCCGGAGCAGTGTGGATGCCGACTGGCACGAGATGCTCGATACCCCGCTGGCCTGTATGCTCTGGCTGACCTTCATCTTCGGGGCCACCTCCGGGCTGATGGCCATCGGCCAGTGGACCCCGATGATGGCCACCATCCTCAAGGGTAAAAGTTTCGCCCCCGAGTGGATGGGGGGATTCGGACGTTTCGCCGAGCCGGTGGGTATCCTGGCCCTCTTCAACGCCCTGGGGCGGATCTTCTGGGGCAAGATCAGCGACCTGATCGACCGGCCGCGGGCGATGATGATGATGTTCCTGGCCCAGGGCATGGCCTTCATGATCCTGGTCAGCGTGCAGTCCCAGGTGGCGGTCTTCCTGGCCTCCGCCTGGGTGGGCCTGAACTTCGGCGGCTGCTTCGCCCTTTTCCCCTCCGCCACCGCCGACTATTTCGGCACCAAGAACCTGGGCATCAACTACGGCTGGATCTTCACCGCCTACGGGGTGGCCGGCATCCTCGGCCCGGTGGTGGGCGGGGTGCTTTTCGATGTGACCCAGCAGTACGTCACCGCCTTTGTTTTTGCCGGCATCCTCTGCTTCATCGCCTCCCTATGTGCAGTAGTGGTCTGGGGCCTGGCCAGGGCCAGGGCCTGATTAGCCAGGAGGAGAACAGCGATGAAAACCCGGTTTTTTTGTTGGCTGGCCCTGCTGATGGGCAGCCCGCTCTTGGCCGAGTCAACCGCACCGACAAAAGTCGATTGGTACGGGTACTTCAAGCTGGACCTGGCCCGCGACAGCGGTGTGTCCAGCAACGGCAACTTCATTCTCTACGTCAAACCCGGTTCCAACGCCACCCTGAACCTGACCGCCCGCCAGACCCGGCTGGGCGCCAACGTCGAGCGGGGCCGGATGAAAGGCAAGGTGGAATTCGATTTCTACGGCGAGAGTCCCGAGAACAAGAACACCCTGATGTTGCGCCACGCCTACGTGGCGGTGCCGGCCGGCCCGCTGATGCTGGAAGCGGGCCAGAGTTCAGACCTGATCTCGCCGCTGGTGCCCGCCACGCTCAACTACACCGTGGCCTGGGGGGCCGGCAATATCGGTTACCGGCGGCCGCAGGTGAAGCTCTACCAGCAGACCGAGCACTTCTACTGGGGTGCGGCAGTGGCCCGCAACCTCAGCGCCGACCTGGACGGCGACAAGCTGGTGGACGGGGAGACCTCGGGCAAACCGGCCCTGCAGGGCCGCCTGGGTTTGACCGGCAGCCCGGCGGGCAGAAAGCTGAGCCTGGGCGGCTCGGCGCACTACGGGTGGTGCTCCTGCGCCACCGACGGGCGCAACTACAACAACTGGTCGTTGGCCGGCGACCTGAAGATGGCCCTGACCCCCAAGCTGGCGCTGCTGGCCGAAGGGTTCACCGGCTCGAACCTGGGCCAGTACGCCGGGGCCATCTACAACACCGACCAGGTGGGCGGCCTGCGCAGTTCGGGCGGCTGGCTCAATGCCCAGTACCAACCCACGGCGCGTTTCTCCCTCTCGGCCGGGGGCGGCACGGACCGGGTGCGCCGGGCCGATCTGGCCCTGGTGAACCAGGCCCGGGCCCGCAACACCTTCGTTTTCGCCAATGCCCAGTACGAGTTGGTTCCCGGCTACCGGCTGGGTCTCGAACTGTCTAGGTGGAAGACCACGTACCTCAACCCCAATGCCGCGCAGCGCGACACCCGGCTGCAGTGGTCGATGCAGGGAAACTTCTGATGGATGACGAACTCAACCCGCTGGCGATGGCTCGCCAGCAGCTGGATCAGGTGGCCGAACGCATCCACCTGGAACCCGACGTACACGAGAAGCTGAAACACTGCAAGCGGACCCTCATCGTCGCCGTGCCCACCTCCATGGACGACGGCAGCCTGCGGGTTTTCACCGGGTACCGCGTCCACCACAACCTGGCCCGCGGCCCGGCCAAGGGCGGCATCCGCTACCATCCCGGCGTGAGCCTGGACGAGGTGAGCGCCCTGGCCATGTGGATGACCTGGAAATGCGCGCTGATGGACATCCCCTTCGGCGGGGCCAAGGGGGGGGTGATCTGCAGCCCCAAGGAGATGAGCCTGCGCGAGCTCGAACGCATGACCCGCCGGCTCACCTCCGAGATGATGATCATCCTGGGGCCGGACAAGGATATCCCGGCTCCGGACATCAACACCAACGCCCAGACCATGGCCTGGATCCTCGACACCTACAGCATGAACGTGGGCCACTCGGTGCCCAGCGTGGTCACCGGCAAGCCGGTCTCGGTGGGTGGCTCGCGCGGCCGCGAGGACGCCACCGGCAGGGGCTGCGTCTGCACCATGCGCGAGGCCCTGGCGCATCTGGGCCTGCCCATCGCCGGGGCGCGGGTGGCAGTGCAGGGGTTTGGCAACGTGGGTCGGGCCACCGCCCGGCTGGCCCAGCAGGCCGGGGCCCGGGTGGTGGCGGTCAGCGACGAGTGGGGCGGGGTGTACCATCCCCATGGGCTCGATATCGACGCGGTGATCCGGCACGACCGCCAGGTCGGGCGGGTGGGGGGTTTTGCCGGCAGCGACGCGGTGACCAACGCCGAATTGCTGGAACTCGAATGCGAGGTGCTGATCCCCGCCGCCCTGGGCCATCAACTGACCCAGGCCAATGCCGGCAGGGTCCGCGCCCGGATGGTGGTCGAGGGGGCCAACGGCCCCACCACCCCGGCAGCCGACCAGATCCTCAACGACCGGGGCATCTTCCTGCTGCCCGACATCCTCGCCAACGCCGGCGGGGTGACGGTTTCCTATTTCGAATGGGTCCAGGGCCTGATGGAATACTTCTGGACCGAGGAGGAGGTCAACGAGCGCCTGGAGCGGCTGCTGCGCCAGGCTTTCGCCGATGTGCTGCGCACCTCGTTGCAGGAAAAGGTGCCCATGCGGGTGGCTGCTTATATGCTCGCCGTGTCGCGGGTGGCCGAGGCGACGAGGATCCGCGGCAAGTACCCTTGATCTGCCGCAGATGGGCTGGTCAAAGTTGCTATTATTTTTGCACCTTCCCCCTTGACGGCACCGGGCTACCCGGCTAATATGTACACATCTGGTGAAGATGGAAAACTAGCCAGGGAAAGGAGGTCGAGAGCGCAGCTGCTCATCTCTTTTCTGTTCCTATTAACCACCACCCAATCAAGGAGTGCAAAGCATGCGCAAGTCTTTGACGATTTTGGGGTTGGCTGTGGCCCTGGCCGGCGCGGCCCAGGCCCAGGATTACAACAACCCCCCGACGCTGGAGAATCGCAACGCCAGCGGGTTCCCCTACTACATGCTGCAGCTTCCGAGCCCTGCCAGCATCACCGTCGACGGCTTCGACGATGACTGGGCCTGGTTCGATCCCGAGTACGTGCTGACCATGGACGAGTGGAAGGACGAGGCTGATCGCCCCGCGCCCAGCCGCGACGACCTGGATGTCACCACCAAGATGGGCTGGTCCGGCAGCCGCTGGTACGTCTTCATGGCCATCCATGATGACACCCTCAGCCACGAAGGCACCAGCGTCTCCCGCTGGGACGGCGACATGCTCGGCTTCATCCTGGATCCTCAGGATCACGGCCGTACCCGCGGCAAGCTCGGCTACAGCCAGGAATACGTGGCTGCTCCGGGCAACGTGACCACCAACAACTTCGTCGAGCGTTATCCCGAGAGCGAAGGCGGCGACGGCCCGGCCGCGTGGCGTCAATTCGGCGAAGCCCCGAACCTGATCGGCGCTGTCCGCGTCGAGCCGGCCGAAGCGTGGGGCCTCGATTCCTGGACCTCCGACACCGGCGGCGACACCTACTACGAGTGGAGCGTCGGCGTGTGGGATCTGTTCGAAGAAGGTGGCCCGAGCGCCAGCACCCCGCGCAACCTGGATGCCCAGGCTGGCGCTGATGGCGCAGGCCTGTCCTTCGTCTTCTTCGTCGAAGATGGCGATCCGGGCTTCAACAATGACTGGACCGTCCGCGGCTCCGAGGCCACTGCCCGTCAGTATTTCGCCCTGGCAAAGCTGCTGCGCGCTGGCGAGTTCAACGCCGGCACCGCCGTCGAAGAAACCACCTGGGGTCGGATCAAGAGCTCGTTCTAAATGTAGTTTACCATACTGGGGACTACTGATATGAAGGGAAACAGGCTGGCTGGAAGCGATTCTGGTCAGCCTGTTTCTTTTACTCGAATTCTCTTCTGGGACGGGATTATGCGCAGGTTCTGGATCCTGGGTTTGCTCGTGGTATTGGGAGGCTGCGGCCGCTATTTCGCCAGCCCTCTGCGCCCGACCGCCCAGCAGGCCTCCTCGGTGGAGGTCAACGACGATGGCTCGGTCACCTTTGCCCTCAACCGGCTGGAGATCTCGCTGCAACCCATGAGCGACGCCCAGCTCAACCGCCAGTTCGCCAGTGTATCGGCGCAGGGCGCCGCCTCCACCAATCCGTTCACCTTTGGCAACTGGATGCCCCCGGGCGAACAGTGGACCCCACCCCGCTTCACGGTCTTCCGCCTCAAGGTGAGCAACTACGAGTACCCCAAGGTGCTCATCGACCCGCTGCAGATCACCCTCACCACCGCCAACCAGCGGCAGTACCAGGTTTTCAGCTTCGCCCAACTCTATGAGTACCACCAGGCCTACTGGCAGGGTCGCACCGGCCAGGGCCGCGAACAATTCAAGAACCGCACCGAACTGCTCCGGCGTACCCTGTACAAGGCCGACGTGGTGTTCAGCGGCCAGGAGAGCGAGGGCTTTGTGGTCTTCCCGGTGCTGCCCGACGATGTGAAGGCCCTCCAGGTCCGCATCGCCGGGGTCGCCGTGCGTTTCAACTATGCCGGCCAGCCTTCGGAGACCACCGATATCAACTTCTCCTTCGAGCGGGACGTCTTCCGCGGCAAACAGCCGCCACCACAACTGGTGCAACAACAGTAGCCCTTGACGGGGATTGCGCAGCGCATGAAAACGAACCTTCGCCTGACCTCGGTGCTGGCCCTGGGCCTGCTCGCCCAGGGGGCATTTCCCGCTTCTGGCAGGGCCCAGGTCGATGTCTGGCACCTGGGCAAAGGAGGCCTGAGCTGGGCTTCCCAGGCTGAGACCCAGGTGGGCGCCGTCTCGGTGGGCGGCAGCCTGCAACCTCTGGAGATCACCCCCGGGGTCAACCTGACGCGGCTGCTGGCCGAGGCTGGCCAGCAGTGGCAGAACAACCCTCCGGAAGATTACACCCTGGGAGGGCTGCCCCATACCTGGACCAACTCGAACTTTTTCAACGGACTTGCCGGGCCGCTGAAGCTGGTCGACGGCCAGGATACCACCTCCACGGAAGCCGTCTTCAAATCCTCCGGCAATCCAGCCGGCACGGCCTTTTTCTTCGACCTGGGCGCGGCCTTCCCCATCAACCGGGTGCGTTTCTACCCGGAAGACACCGACCCGGATGGGTACATGCGCGCCTACGAGCTCTTTGTCAGCGACAACCTGAGCTTCGACAGCAGCCGCCGGCCCACCTACACCAGCCTGCGCCGCGTCGAGAACAACGATACGGCGCGGGTCGAGGTCGAGTTCGAGACCTCCAGCACCCGCTTCATCCAACTGAAGAACCTGTCCAAGACCCCCTTCAGTTTGGCCGAATTCGAGATCTACGGCGAGGGCTTCCTGCCGGTTTCGAGTTATATCTCGCAGATGCATTACTTTGGGGCGCCGGTCAATTATGGCCGCCTGCAACTGGACGCCACCCTGGTCAACCAGGGCGAGATCAAAGAGCCCCCCAGCTGCGTGGTGCAGGTGCGCAACGGGGCCGACGACACCCCGCTCAACTATTTCCGCAGCGACCGGGAAACCGGCACCGAAACCGAGGTCTCGCTCACCGAGTACGAGACCCAGCTCCCCCGCCTGGCCTTCTTCCACCAGGACCCGGTGACCCACGCCGTGCTCGAGGAACTGTCCCGCGAGGCCTACCTGGTGCTGCCGGTCGAGGAGCAGGGCCCCATCCGCGACTTTGTCCGCGGCAGCATTCGCACCGACAGCGAAAACTGGAGTCCCTGGTCCGTGCCGATGGAACTGGATTCCACCGGCAGCTACTCCTTTGACCTGAACCTGCCCGGCCCGCGCCCCTATCTCCAGTTCCGGGTCGCATTCAACGGCGACGCCGCCAACACCATGCGCCTCGATGCCTTCCGCCTCGAGTATTCGCCGCAGTTGGCCAGCGCCGCGGTGGCCGAAGTGGCGCTGGCCTCCGAGCCGGCGCCGGCAGCAGGCGTCACCACCGTGCCCAGTGGCGTGGACACCACCTTCACCTGCGATATCCGCACTGCCTTCGACCAGGCGGGCCTGGCCGGTTTCTCGGGGATCAGACTGTCCTCCTTCCCGGCCCCGGTCTTCGAAGGGCTCGAAATGGGGTCGCCGCCGGTGCCGGTGGCCGCGGCGCAGGTCGAAACCACCGCCGACGGCTTCTCGGTGTTTTTCGCCCCGGCGATGAACCGCCAGAACAACCAGTCCCTCCGCGTGGTCTTCCGGCAGCAGGCCCTGGAACACAACACCGCCATCGACGCCTGGCTGCTCGGGCCTACCGGCACGCTGCCCCAACCCGTGGCCGCCGGCAACGCCAACGATCAGGTGCTCAACAACGCGCTGGCCGTGTACACCACCGATCCGGCACCGGCCGTGCAGGTGACCTTGATTCCGGCCATCCTGACCCCCAACGGCGACGGGATCAACGAGGCGACGCAGATCTCCTATTCACTGATCCAATTCGCCGGCCAGATCCAGATGGATGTCGAGGTCTTCGACCTGTCCGGCCGCCGGGTGCGCCAGCTGCTCTCTGCAACCCAGCCCTCGGGCGCCTACCAGCTCAGCTGGGACGGCAAGGATGGCGGGGGCCAGCTGCTGCCGCCGGGCAACTACCTGTGCCGGGTGCAGGGCAAGGCCCAGGCGCGGACCTTTTCCACTGAAAAAGTCATAGGGGTGGTTTACTGATGGGCAGGACTCTGACGCGCGCCGCTTGGCGCACCGCGCTGATCCTGGCGCTGGCCTCGACTACCGGAGCCCAGCAGACGCCTTCGTCCTGGGTGGTGGGTGGCCGGCGCGGCGCCCCGTGGGCCGATGCGGCCTCGCGCTGGATCGCCCTGGATGACACCACCCGTCCCGGGGCGGTGCAATTGCAGGAGATCCCCGCCAAGATCAACATCCTGCGCGAACGGGTCCGTTCCAGCTCGGTGACCCCGCGCAATATCTTCGAGTACAAGTGGTCCTTCAACCGCGGGCGCCTCGGCATGGACGCCGACACCCTTTTCCTGGGCTGGCATCCCCGCCTGTGGCAGGGCGGGCTGGCCGAAGCCACCGGCATCCGCAGCCTGGTGGACGGCGACGAGCTGACCCCCTCCTTCACCAACAACCAACCCGCCACCGACCGGCCCACCGCGGTCACCTGGCTCACCCTGGACCTGGGCGTGCCCCTGGCCATCGACAGCGTGGCCTTTTTTCCGCCCCAGAACGGCCTGACCAATAACAACCAGCGCCTGCGCGACCAGTATCCCCAGGCCTTCGAGGTCAGCCGGGCCGACCTGCCGGTCGAGTGGTTGCTCTACGAAGACGAGACCAGCTCCACCGGCAGCGCCCGGTACCATCCGCTCGACGAGATCCTCGCCTCCACCTTTTCCAACAACCAGAGTGTGGTGGGCCTCAACTTCCCCCTGCGCTTCACCCGTTTCCTGCGTTTCCGCTTCGGCGGGGTGAAGAGCCCCGACATCCTCTCCGAGATCAAGGCCTTCGGCAAGGGGTTTCCGGCGGAGGGGCGTTACCTCTCGCAGCCCCACACCTTTGGCCAGCCGGTGAGCTTTGGCCAGGTAACCTGGAAGTTCACCAAGTACCGGCTCACCAGCGCCGGCCAGGTGGTCGAAGACCCGACCGCCCCGGTGCAGTTCACCCTGCGCACCCGCTCGGGCACCGACGCCGACCCGCAGTCCTATTACGTCTTTGATGAACTCGGCCGCCAGCAGGAGGTGGAGCGCGACGCCTATTTCGCCGCCACCCCGCCCAAGACCAGCATCGAGGATGGGCTGCCCAATTTCCGCGGCGCCCGGACCGACGATGTGGGCAACTGGAACGCCTGGTCCATCGCCTATACCGCCTCGGGAGACCAGAATCGCTCCTCCGATGGCCGGCAGTTTCTCCAGTTCTCCTTTGAGATCACCACCGCCGACCCGATGGCCTTTGGCGTGCTGGACAGCCTGGCCTTCCAGACCGCTCCCCTCCTGGCCGACAGTGTGCTGGCTGAGGTCTCCCTCGAAGGACAACTCGAACCGCCGGGCGGACGTATCGAGGTGCCGCTGGGGGTGGATACGGTTTTTGTCTACGACCTGCGCGCCGCTTTCAAGAACTCCAAGCAGGGCTTCGACAGCATCGAACTCGACGTGCCCACCAGCACCCGCTTCCTCGACCTGGAGATCGGCGGCAAGGCGGCGACCGAGGGCACCGACTTCTCCCTGCTGCCGGCCGGCGAGGACCACCTGGCCTTTGCCTTTCCGCAGCCCTTCAAAACCGACACCTCGTTCCGGGTGCGTTTCCGCAGCGCCCTGTTCCATCCTTCCGCCTTCTTTGGCGGCAATGTGCTCAATCGCGACCCGGCCACCCAGAGCCTGCCGCAGTCCATCGAGGCCGGCGACGCCCGTTCCGAGGTCAAAAGCGACCGCATCCAGGTGGTAGCCACCCAGTTGGACCTCCAGGTCCTGGGTGAGGTGCAGGTGCTGCCCTCGATTTTTACCCCCAACGGGGATGGCGTCTACGACCAGGCCCGGATCGAACTGCCGGTTTTTGGCGTGGACCAGGCCCGTGTCGAGGTGGAGGCCTGCGACCTGAGCGGCCGCCGCGTCGCGCTGGTTGGGTCCTTCGATACCGGCGCGGGCCGCTATAGTCCCGGTTGGGGCGGCACCGATGATCAAGGCAATCCCGTCCCGCCCGGCCTCTACCTGATCAAGGTCAAGGTGAAGGTCGACGGGGGCACGTTCACCAGCATCAAACCGGTCGCCGTAGTGTACTGACATGCAGGCGCGCCTTTTCGCAGGGGCAGATCCATGATGCGGATTCCGGCACCACTCCTTTTGGCCCTGAGTCTGGCTGCGGGGGCCTGGGGAACCCAGGAACAGACCTACACAACCGCCGATTTCGCCACCTGGTCCTATCCCAAGGGGCTGGTCGAGGTGCGTCCCGGGGGCACCCAGGTCAAACATTTCGGTCGCACCTACAACGCCATGAGCGATGTCGGCCAGTACAGCGCCAGCCTCATCGGCGAACACGGGACCAGCCCGGTGCGCACGCCCTCCGGGACCCGCACCGTGGGCCGCCTGGCCGACCAGAACCCGGATACCTGGTGGCAACCTGACCTGGCCGATCCCATCGAGAAATGGTGGGTGGAGGTGGACCTGGGGCGGGCGGTGGCAGCCGACAAGATCCGCCTGATCTTCCCCGACACCACCGGGGCCCGGCCCTTCGAGTTTTTCTCGGTCTTCACCAGCCCGGGCGTGCCGCTCAAAGCCTCTCCGGAGCAGGTCTACTTCACCCGGGTGGGCCGGCCGATCAACAACAACACCGCCCGCGTGGTCGAGTTCCCCCTCAACACCGTCGACCCGGCCGGGGCCACCGGGCAGTATATGGTCACCGGAGACACCCTCCACTTCGACCTGGTCCGTTTTGTGCGCTTCGAAGCCACCGGCCACACCGTGGACGCGGCCCTGGCCGAGATCGAGGTAGAGACCATCGGCTTCAACCTGGCCCTGAAGGTGAACACCGATGGCCGGGTGGAACAGGGCGCCGAGGTCTGGGGCGGCAGGTCCTGGACCTCCTCGGAGCGCAAGTGCGCCGGCTGCGGCAAGGGCACCGGGGCCGAGGGGCTCGTCGACGGCGACATTTCCGGCCGCTACTGGGCCATCGAGGCGGCCGCCAACCCCGAGTGGCGCACCTGGGGCCAGTGGGGCGGCGTGGACCTGGGCAATGTCTTCCGCATCGATCGCATCGTCTGGCTGCCGCTGGTGGGGGGCGAGACCCCCTACCTCTACGGCCACGACCGCGAACGCCAGACCGCCTGGGGCTATTTCGACTTCCTCACCTCGAACGGCACCTTCAGCAATTCCGCCGACGCCGAGGTCGAGGGGCCCTACGAGTATGAGATGCTCTCCAGCGTCGAGAACATCGCCACCGCCAAACGCTGGCTCTTCGACTTCCAGTTCCCCACCCGCGAGACCCGCTACGTCTTCTGGCGCTTGATGCCGGGCGGCGGCAACGGTTCCTGGGGCCGCGCCGCCCAGTTGCTGATCTATCACAGCGAAGGGTACCCGGCCCAGGTCGAGCTGGAGTCTCCCGACCTGGATCTGGGCAACGCCTACAGCATCCGCCATCTCCAGTGGGAGGCCGACACCCCGCCGGACACCCGCATCGAGATCGAGACCCAGACCGGCAACGGCTTCCAGAAGGTGACCCGCTACTACCTGACCAACGGCCAGGAGGTCACCAAGGAACAGTACGATGCGGCCAAAGCCCGGCAGCGCGGCGACATCGTCGATGCCCTGGTGCGCGACCCGACCTGGAGCGACTGGAGCCCGCCCCACCGCTTCTCCGGCCAGGACTTCCTCTCGCCCACGCCGCGGCAGTGGCTGCGGGTGCGGGTCAAGCTGATCAGCGATGATCCGGAGGCTATGCCCTCTCTGCGCTCGCTCACCTTCATTATGAACACCCCGGTGGTGGGCAACGGCCTCAGCGGCGAAATCCTGCCCCGCGAGGCGGTGCTGGACTCGCTGCAGGAGTTCCGCTACCTGATCAAACCCAACCGGGCCGCCCGCGCCGATCTGGGCTACGACCAGGTGCTCATCGCCCTGCCCCCCGGCAGCAGCGAGGCTAAACTGGTCAGCGCCCGGGTGCAGGGCCGCGAAGTGGCAGCCCAGGGCCAACTGCGGGGCGATTCACTGCTGGTGATCCTGCCTCCCCCGGCGGTCAAAACCGATTCGGTGGAGGTGCGCTTCCAGACCCGGGTCTTCGAGAATCCCACCGTCTTCGAAGCCTTCGTGTCCAATTCCTCACAGGCCGACAACACCCAGGGAGTGGTGCCGGCCGCCCTGGGGTCCGACCAAGTCTTCGTGCCGGAGGTGAGCCAGGCCGCCTCCTTCTTCCAAAACCTGAACGCCAGCCCGGTATGCACCCCCAACGGGGATGGGGCCAACGATTTGTTCCACCTCAGCTTCAACGTGGTCAAGACCGCGCGGCAGCCCAGCGTGCGCATTCACCGCCTGGACGGGGCGGTGGTGGCCGAACTGGCCAATGCCACCCCGGCAGCCGGGCGCGCATCGTACACCTGGGACGGCCAGGGCCCCGAGGGGCAAACCGTTCCACCCGGGCTCTACCTGGCCCGCATCCACCTGGAGACCGACGCCGGTGACGAGACCCTTTACCGGCTGGTCCATGTCGTTTACTGAAATCGAATTCGCAGCGGCAGAAACTATCGGAGGGATACATGAGATACCGCAAACTGGTTGAACTGTGCTGCCTGGCGGCGCTGCTAGGCACCAGTGCCCGTCAGGCCGGCGCCCAGGGAGCCACCGGCTTCGCCAACCCCTATTACACCACCGGCACCCGCATCGCCCCGTCCACCCTGGTGCCCACGGTGCATAAGTGGTTCCTGCCGCAGCGCCTCTACAGCCTGTACGGGTGGCAGCCGGAGGAGTACACCAACTACGCCCGCGACAGCTACGAGATCTACAACCCCATCGCGCTGGAAGGGGTGCCGTACTACGACCAGTACGGCGCCTACATCACCCGCGGCTGGGAGATCTACAACTGGACCGAGAACTACCCGCAGAAGAACGGCAGCACCATCTACAAGGACCCCAACTTCAGCCGCTGGTTCCGCCAGCTGGTGGTGGCCTCGGGCCACGCCGGCCAGTACCACACCTCCCTGATGGTGGGCGACGGCATTCGCACCTCCCTCACCCCGCTCACCTTCTCCAAGCCGCGCTTCGACGGCGTGCAGTGGGATTTCCTCTCTGATAAATACAGCATCACCCTGATCAGCTCCCGCCTCAACCATACCGGCGTGGTGGCCAACAACACCTCCGACCCGCCCATCTCCGCCGATCCCTTCACCAATCTCTATGGTTTCCGCGGCCAGGCCCAGGTCGGCGACTTCGCCCGCCTCGGGCTCACCTTTGTCAATGCCGCCCACCGCAGCACCGATCTGCCCTTCGGCGACAACTCGATGAAGGGCGTGTTGAGCGGCCCGCTGAACACCGACTTCGTGCGCTCGGTCATCGTGCGCGTCGCCGACGATTCCCCCGAAGACAACGAAGGCGGCGCCCTGCTCTCGCGCTGGCGCATCATCATCGACGGGGTGGACCACACCGACGACATCCTGCCCACCATCGAGGGCGGCCTGCGCCGCCGCGGCGTGATCGAGGCCAGCGGCGCCGACGTGGTCACCCTGACCTTCAACCTCGAGGACTTCTCGCCCAGCGTCGACGACAAGATCGACGAGTTCCGCCAGATCAAGGTCGTCGAGATCGGGCTGGTGCTGGCCAACGATTACCAGGTGGATATCACCTCCAACAAACAGACCAACTTCCTGGGCACCCCGGTCTTCCTGCCGGTGCTGCGGGCTTCCGGCAACGTCAAGGACGGCTCTAACCAGGGTTACCACCAGTTCCGCTACGGCCTGCCCACCGGCAATCGCCTGCTGGGCCTGAGCCTCGACGTGGACGACGTGCGCGGCTTCAGCCTGCGCGGCGAGGTGGTGCGCAATGCCCAGTACCGCCGCTTCCCCAACGAGAACATCGAAAAGCGCCAGGCCCTGGCCACCGAGAAGGCCAAGGCCTATTACGTGACCGCCCAGCAGAACACCTATCCCTGGCGCGGGTACGCCGAAATCTTCAGCATCGACCCGAACTACTCGACCAGCGCCTTCATCCCCACCCCGCAGGGTTCGGTCTACTACGACAACGAAAACCAGAGCCTCTACGAGTTCGTCGACGACAACGACGACCAGGACGAGCTACCCGACTGGAACCGCAAGTACCTGGGCCCAACCACCAACACCCGCTTCGGCCGCAACCTGACCTTCGACGACGCCGTCTTCCCCGGCCTCGACGAGGACAACGACGATATCTCCGATTTCAACCGCAACTTCAACGGCCAGCCCGACTACGCCGAGCCCTTCCTGCGCTTCGATGTCGATCCGCCCGAATTCCTCTTCGGCATGGACATGAACAACAACGCGGTGATCGATCGCTTCGAGGACGACAACGAGGCCGATTACCCCTACAAGCGCGGCCACCGGGGCTACAACACCTATCTGGGCGTCGAACTCTTCCCGGAGTCCAGCCTGATGGCGGGCCACCTCAACGAACGCCTGTTGATGACGGCCCGCAAGAGCCGGGTCAACTACATGCTGCTCACCCTCAAGAAGGAATTCCCCGAGCGCCACCTGAGCCTGTGGTTCATCGCCAACCCGCGCCAGGTGCAGGACGATCTGCCCGACGACATCTTCCAGTGGGTGGATGCGCCGGGCACCCAGGGCGAGTCGGTCTTCACCCGCGACCAGCTCATCGCCCGCGACGCGTTCGTCAACACCACCTATCTCGAGGTGCACTACGACCGCTATCTGCCCTTCACCACCAAGATCAAACACGAGTTCTACAACCTCGACAAGGCCGACGGCGACCTGCGCGACCAGCGCTTCCTGGGCATGGTCAACAAAGGCGAACTGCCCCGGCAGTACCGCGGCTGGTCCCTGCTGCCGCGCTGGAAACAGCTCTACAACAACACCGTGCCCGCCCAGGTCGAGGAGTTGAAACGGCAGGAGTTGGTGGAGATCCTCTCCTTCATGGTCAAGCGCGACCTGAGCAACAATCTGGGTCTGGCCGCCGGCACCGAGTACGAGATCTTCCAGAACCTCCGCACCCGCCCCGATCCCCTGCCGGCCGGGTACCAGGAGGACGCCAACACCTGGACCCTCGCCGCCCAGCTCTCCAACTCGTCGGCCTACCAGGGCTACCAGATCACCGCCAACATCGGCCTGCAGTGGAGCCGTCGCGACGTGGCCAAGGCGCCGGCCGCCTCGGAGCTTTCCTCCTTCATCACCGTCTTCGCCGGGTTGGGCACCGAGAAATAAGCCCCTCCCGCAAACAGAAAGCCGGCCTTCCCGATGAGGGAGGGCCGGCTTTTTTGTTGTGCTGAGGTGGCCTTATTGCGGGATGACGATCCCCTCCAGCAGTTCCGGGTGTATCTCGACCTGGTCCCGGTACTTCTCGTGCAGGCCGGCGAGGAAGTGGTCCATACTCGCCGACTGCTGGCGCTGCACCAGGAAGGTGTGGATGCTCTTCTGCAACTGCTCGAAGGGGGTCACCTGGCCATCGGCCTGGGT
>JADZBP010000220.1 GCA_020852055.1 Candidatus Latescibacterota bacterium | reverse complement strand
CAGGAAGGGCAGGTCGGTGGTCAGCATGGCCTTGGTCGAGGTGGTGCCGTAGTTGCGGGTGAGCGGGACGTACATCCGGCCCAACTGCACCTTGAAGGCCTCGCTGAGGGTAAGACTGATCCAGGCGTCTCGCAGGGCGATACCGCTGCCCAGGCCCACCCCTGGATCGTCCAGCCCCTGCTGGCCGACGCGGTCGGCAGCCAAATGGGTGAAGAAGCCGAGTCGGGGGCCTCGCTCGCCCTTGAGGCTGAAGTAGACCCGTCGGAGCATGAAGTCATTGAGCCGGGTGCCCTGCTGCGCTTCTCCCACATGCTGATACCAGACCTGCGCCCAGGCGCTGAATTCCGCCTTGCTCGGCGCGCTGCCTGCAACCGTGTATTCCGCCGCAGCCGGCAGGGACCCGATCAGACCGGCGGCAACCACTGCGCCTGCAATCCAGTTTTTCATCGCACTCTCCTCGAAGTATGGCCGTCTCAGAACGATACCACCTTGTCGCTATCCCGGATCAACTCGTACAGATCCTGCATGGTGGACAGAGGACACAGCTCAGAGCCTGTGGAGTGCCGCAGCTTCAGGCAGGTCCCGCAGGCCAGGATCTCTCCACCCTGATCCACAAACCCCTGCATCTGCTCCGTGACCTTGAACTGCTCGCTGTCCAGGGCTTCGCATTCCACCCCTTTGGCCAACAGAAAGACCTTCACCTGGTCTTGTCGCCCCAGCGCAAAGCTCCCCAGGCGGAAGGCATTCCACGCGGTCTCCGGGTCAGGGGAATACAGCACGATCCCGAGTTTCATCCTCGGTACCCTCCTTTCCTATTGGCCATGCAGGCAGGCCGCGATAGTTTCGACGGCTTCGTCAATCTCGCCCGCCGTGGTCATCCTGCCGGTGGAAAAGCGCACCGTGCCCCTGGCCCATTCCAGGGGCACCTGCATGGCCTTGAGCACGTGCGACAGCTCCACGCCCTCCGCGTGACAGGCTGCGCCGGCAGAGGCCGCCACCTGAGTTGCCAGCCGGGAGAGCAGGGCAGAGACACCCACCCCGCGAAAACTGAGGCTGAGGGTATTGGGCAGGCAGTGCTCGGGATGGCCATTGACGCGCACCTCGCCGGCCTTCTCCTGGAGGCCCGCGTACAGGCGATCCCGCATGGCCTTCAGATGCGCAGTATTCTTTTTCAGATCCCGATGGGCAATTTCACAGGCTTTGCCCAGCCCGACGATCCCCAACACGTTCTCGGTCCCGGCCCTGCTACCGCGCTCGTGGCCGGCCCCATGCATAAATTTCCCGAGCTGCAATCCCTGCCGGACATAGAGTGCCCCGACCCCCTTGGGGGCGTACAATTTGTGGCCGGCTAGCGAGAGCAGATCCACCCCGAGGCGGTCCACCTCGACCGGGATCTTGCCGGCGGATTGGGCGGCGTCCGTGTGCAGGACAACTCCGCACGCCTGGGCCAACTTGGCGATCTGGGCAATGGGCTGGATGGTGCCCACCTCGTTGTTGGCGTGCATGACACTGATCAGGATAGTCTGTGGGGTGATGGCTTTCTCGATGTCGGCCACATTGACCAGCCCCGTTTCATCGACCGGCACGTAGGACACGGTAAAGCCCTGCTCTTGGAGAAAAGCGCAGACCTCGGTGATGGCGGGGTGTTCGATTTGGGTGGTGATGAGGTGGTTGCCCCGGGACCGGCGGGCCAGGGCAAGGCCCTTGAGGGCGTGGTTGTTGGCTTCGGTGCCCCCGCTGGTGAAGACGACCTCCTCCGGTTGGCAACCCAACAGCGAGGCTACCTGCTCGCGGGCCACGACCACCGCGGCACGGGTCTGGTGCCCGTACTCGTGGGCACTGGAGGGATTGCCGAAATGCGTTTCCAGGTACGGACGCATGGCGGCGACGACCTCGGGATCGTGCGGGGTGGTGGCGTTGTAGTCCAGATAGATAGGTTTCATAGTGCCTTTACCTTGATCCTTTCTTCCGCAGTTCAAAGTATCCTGTGGTCCAGCTTCCCAGCAGGATAAACACCGTGGTCACGATACTTCCCACCGACAGCAGCGGGACCCCCACCAGGCTGTGCCCCACGGTGCAGCCACCGGCCAGCGAGGCGCCCACCCCCAGCAGCAACCCGCCGCCCAAGGCCCGGACCAGCTCTGGACCAGGCACCGGCTCAGAGCATACCGGACCCTGTTGCCTGGCCGCCAGGTACGCGCCCAGGGGCAATCCCAGGACGAGGAGCAGGTCCCAGTTCAGGGAGGAGCGCTGGCCAGTGACCGCAAAGTCCAAGAGGGCGGTGCTGCCCGGCAGAACCGCCATGCCGAAGAACCGACCCGCCAATCCCGAGAGTGGCCAGGCTAGGATGCCCAGCAGTCCCAGAGCGATGCCGGTCCTGGGCCAGGACCAGGCACCAGCCGGGGTATTCGCCCGGCTGCGGGCCAGCCATAGCAGGATCAATCCGCCCAGGGGGTAGACGATCCACTCGGCCCCCAGCAGTTTGCCCAGGGTAGCGGTGCGGATCTCCTCCGCACTTCCGACCTGCTGCACCTGTTCCCGCACCCAGCGCAGTGGTCCGGCCTCGGTGGCAACCGCTCCACCGATCATGCCCACCAGGGCCGCGAAGCACCCCCAGTCCCCGCTGCCCCACTTGTACCACAGGCCAGCCGCGCAGCCGCCGGCCCAGCCCATGGCCAGCCCGAACACATACCCGCCCAGCACCGCGCCCAGGGGGTAGAAGGCCGGGATGCTCAACTGAACCCAGCCCCAGTGCGCCAGCACCGGCAGGGCCAGCATCTGCATGGCCACGGCCAGGGCAAAGGCCCTGAACCTCGTCCCGTCCCTCCTGACCAGGAGGTGGCGAAAGCCGCCGCTGAGTCAGAACTGCCCGCGCTGGGCGATATAGCCATAGCCCAGGCCCACCACCAGGCCCCACAAGATCACCGGATTCATCGCGGTCTCCTTTTCCAGAAGGGGTACACCAGCCGGGGCAGGAGGCCCCGGGGGAAGGTCTCTTGTTGCGCAAATCCGTACCGGGAAGGTTGCTCGACCTCAGCCGGCAGGTAGGCAGTGCCGAAGAGCCAGTCCCACAGGCTGAAGAGGATGGCGTAGTTCTGGCCATGGGGACCGTGCAGAACCACGTCGTGGTGCCAGGCGTGGAAACGCGAAGAATTGAGCAGGTATCGCAGCGGCCCCCAGTCAATCCGCAGGTTGGCGTGGTTCAAATGCCCGATGAGGGTGGAGAGGATCGCCAGCCAGAGGATCACCTGCCCCTCGACACCCAGCACCACCAGCGGCAGGTAGGTGAGGCTCTTGTAGACCACAATCTCCATCCAGTGGAAACGCATGTTGCCGATCCAGTCCAACTGGGTGATGCTGTGGTGCAGCTTGTGGAATTCCCACAGCCACGGGACGCGGTGCAATAGGCGGTGGACCAGCCATTCGCAGAAATCCTTGACCACCAGGAGGACGAGGAACTGTGCCCAGAGTGGCGTCGCGGCCAGCAGTCGGAGGGAGGAGGGCGGGGGCAGCGGCCAGCCGCCCAGGAGTTGGCCGGCCTGCTGTAGCAGCCAACCCGTGATGAAGGCCAGGAGCACCCCGGCGTAGTGGCCGTTGAAGACCAACCAGAAGAGATCCTGCCCGAACTGTGCCCGCCAGGCCTGCTGCTGGGGCCGCCAGGGTGCCAGGCGCTCCAGGACCCAGCACAGCAGAGAGATGGCCAGGAGCCAGAAGAAATACCCCCGGATGTCCCACAGCATCTGCAGCACGGCTAGGGTTGCTCCCCGACCGCCACGCGGTACCCGCGCCGGCGCCAGTCCTGGACACTGTCCTCCAGGCGCACGGCCTTGAATCCCTGGCGCCGGAGCAGTTCAACCGCCTCGATGGCCAGCACGCAGTAGGGTCCCCGGCAGTAGGCCACGATGGTTTTGCTCTTGGGCAGTTTGGCTAGGCGCTGCTCCAGTTCGGCCAGGGGTACGGAGAGAGCGCCGGGGATGTGGCCGGCCCGGTACTCCTCTGGTGGCCGCACATCCAGGGCGATCACCGCGCCCTTGCGCACCTGGGACAGGAGTTGCTCCTGGTCCACTGGCTCCAACCCTTCCCGCTGGGCGAGGTACTGCTGGACGAGCTGTTCGATCTCCGTCAGCCGGCGCTCGGCCAGGTGCCTGAGGGTGTGGAAGAACTCGCCCACCGCCTCGTCCGCCAGGCTGTAGGTCACAAACTGGCCCTCCTTGCTGGCCTCCACCAGCCTGGCAATGCGCAGGGCACGCAGGTGCTGGGAGGTGTTGGCCACGCTCAAGCCCGCCTCCCCGGCCAGGGCCTCGACCGTGCGCGGCCCCTGGCAAAGCAGGTCCAGCAACTCCAGCCGCCGGGGACTGGAGAGGGCCTTGCTGATACGGGAGAACTGCTCGTAGATGGCCTCCTTGAAACGGCGATTCTGGGTTTTCATTGTTGACGCCTCAATTAGTTAAGTATATCATTAATTACTTAAATAATGAGCATCCACAAGCGCCTTGTCAAGCACGCTCTGGAGATCCACCCCTACGAGGGGCTGGGGGACCTCGACCCTATCGGGAGTCCATGGAATGTCTGACCATGACCGCGAACCGCCGCCAATCCTTCGCGACAAGCACTACGACCATCCCTCGGTGTTCCTGCCCGAAAACCTTCTGCGCGAAGCCAGACGGCAAACGGCTCTTCCGCAGGGGGAGGTGCCCAGCATCGGCCTGCTCGATCCCGATGGCGACCTAGTGCGCCACCTGGTAAAGGCGGGCACGGCCAAACT
>JADZBP010000219.1 GCA_020852055.1 Candidatus Latescibacterota bacterium | reverse complement strand
TTGGCGTACTCGACAAAGACATCGAAGTAGCGGTCCTGGGCGAAAATACCGGTGTCGAGCAGCTCGTACTCCCCCGCCTCCCTTCCCCGCTCCCGGCTCACCCGCACCAACTCCTCGTACGGGAAGGCCCGCTGGGGGTACTTGTAGAGGTACTTCATGTACGAGTGGGTCGGCGTGCTGTCGAGGTAGAAATAACACTCCTTGACGTCTTCGCCGTGGTTGCCCTCGCTGCCGTTCAGCCCGAAGAGGCGCTCCTTGAGGATGGGGTCCTGGCCGTTCCAGAGGGCCAGCGAGAAACAGAGGCGCTGGTGGTTGTCGCAGACCCCGCCCAGGCCATCTTCGCCCCAGGTGTACGCCTTGGACCGGGCCTGGTCGTGGGGCAGGTATTCCCAGCTCGTGCCGTAGGGGCTGTAGTCCTCGCGCACCGTGCCCCAGGCCCGCTCGCTCAGGTAGGGACCCCAGCGCCGCCAGTGATGGCTGCGTTCCTGGGTCTCCTGCAAGCGCCGGTGTTCGGCCAGCACTCTCGGCGTTTTGCCCAAACCGCCGGCCTATTTGCGGCTGGCTTCGGCAGCGGCCAGCGCCGCGCCGACGATGCCGGCCTCGTTGCGCAACTGCGCCGGGGCGACCTCGGTGTCCACGGTGAGCAGGGGCAGGAACTTTTCGTGCTTCTGGCTCACCCCGCCGCCGACGATGATCAATTCGGGCCACAGATAGGCCTGAATCCGCGAGAGGTATTCATCCACTCGCCCGGCCCATTTCCGCCAACTGAGGTCTTTGCGTTCCCGCACACTCTCGGCGGCCCGCAACTCGGCATCCTTGCCCCGCACCTCGATGTGGCCCAACTCGGTGTTGGGCACCAGGACCCCGTCGACAAAGAGGGCGGTGCCGATGCCCGTGCCCAGGGTGCAGAGGAAGACCACCCCTTTGCGGCCCTTGCCGGCCCCCAGGCGCATCTCGGCCAGGCCCGCCGCATCGCCGTCGTTGATGACGGTGAAGGTGCAGCCGGTTTCCTGCTCGAAGGCCCCGCGGATGTCGGCGCCCAGGCACTCGGCATCGAGGTGGGCGGCGGTGAAGAGTTTGCCGTGGCGGATGACGCCGGGCACCCCGCAGCCCACCGGCCCCTTCCAGTTGAAATGGGCGACGACCTGGGCGACGGTCTGGGCCAGCGCCTTGGGGGTGGCCGGTTGCGGGGTGGCGACCCGGAAACGGGGCGCCAGCAACTCGCCGGTGCGGCTGTCCACCGGGGCGCCTTTGACGCCGGTGCCGCCGATGTCGATGCCAAGTACCTTCATGGCCGCACCCTCCTCAGGAAGCCAGTTTGAGGCATTCTTCGTACGCCTCGTAGCGCTCGCCTTCGCGTTCCTCGGGGTCCACGTACTTGAGCCACAGCGCGCTGTCCTTGCGGTCGCCGCTGAGGATGCGCCGGCTGCCCAGGTTGGTCGGGTCGGGGCCGTTCCACACCACCTGGCCGTCCTGCATGTAGATGAACTCGCCGCGGTGTTTGTCGATGATCTTCTTCTGTTCGTCGCGGTAGATCAACCCCTGCTCGCAGGTGGTGCGGCGCCAACTGGCCACGGTTTCGGCCGAGTCGGTTTCCTCCGAGTCGAACTCGGCCAAGGGCGCCTGGACCTCGCTCTGGAAATCGATCTGTTCGAGGTCGACGGTGCCAAAGCCGTGCTGGGCGGCGATCAACACGTGGTTGCGGTCGCGCTTGAAGGGTGGCGTCGGCCAGTCGGACTTGGGGTCGTGCCCCATCAGGCTCATGCCGCAGGCGTCGGTGGCGGTGACGTGGTCGCCGGCGATGAGCGCGTTGCAGGTGCGGCCCACCCCGCCCCACTCCCGGCCCCACTGCCCGGTCAGGGCGTCGATGATGTTGAGGCAGGGGTTGGTGATCTTGCCCAGGTCGGGCAGCAGGTAGGAGAGACGGATAAAATGGTGGTAGTAGGAACGGGTGCGGCCCTCGGGTGGGATCACCGGCGGCAGGCCGAAGAGGTTCTTCATACACAGGGTGATGCCCATGAAGGCGTGGTTCTTCATCTTGGCGACCGAGATCACCTCGTCGGCGTCGGCGAAACAGGCGCTGAGCAGGTAGCGGTCGAACATGCTGCCCCCGCCGGGGACTTCGTAGGTGGCGAAAGGCGGCAGGTTCGAATCGACGTATTCGACCCCGTAGTATTCGAGCAGATGGCGGTAGTTGAAATCGTCCGGGGTGCGATAACCGTTGCCGTACACAAAGGTATCGGTGGCCACCAACTTGGCGGAGGTGCGCTCCTTCAGCAGGCGCAGCACGGCGCGGCAGACCGAGTCGTCGACCAGTTCGCGGCGGCGGCCGGCGTGGTATTCGATGCTGTCGCGGTATTTGATCATGTTGAACTTGAGCACGATCTTGCGCGCCTTCTCGATCCTTTCCCAGGAGCGGGTCAGCGGCGCGGTGGTGCGCTTGAGGACCTGGTAGATCTCCTCCTCCGAGGCCCGGTGGTCGCAGTGCGAGGCGCGCACCTTGTAGGCTTTGTCCATGGCAGCTTCTCCTCTGGCTGAAGGCTCAGTAACGGGACCGTTTTTG
>JADZBP010000218.1 GCA_020852055.1 Candidatus Latescibacterota bacterium | reverse complement strand
GGTGACCTCGTCCTTACCAAGGACGCGCTCTACCAACTGAGCTACATCGGCTTTTAAGTTGAGCGTAACTAAAGGATGGAGTATTTTCTGGAGCGGGAAACGGGGTTCGAACCCGCGACATCGAGCTTGGAAGGCTCGCGCTCTACCAACTGAGCTACTCCCGCTTTTGTGTAGAGCCCCCTGCCCGTAGATTTTAAAAGATAAGAACTGCTTTTTTTTTGTCAAGGCCCCGCCAGTAAATATAAAAAGAGAAGGCGGCGGACCCTGCCGACACGGTCCGCCGCCTCAAAAACCGGCAATTTCAGCGCTGCCCCATCAGGCCTGCGCCTGCACCCGGGGTACCCGGAACGGAACCTCCGCACGGGCAAGTCGGGGCAAATAGTATTCGCTCATGTAGTGCCGCTTGCAGTAACCGCGGGAGGAGTGGTGCTCCTGGCAACCAGGAACCCGGCATCCCAAACGTCCGTAGATCCGCTCGCGCTCCGGGGTCAGGCGACCATAGCGGCGAACCTGCTGGTAATGGCGGAAACAATAACCCTTGGCAATCTGCGGCTCTTCACAGTGTTCGACAAGACAGCGGTTCCCGCGGCGGTGGTATTCGCGCTCGGGAGTCAACCGCCCATGACGCCTGATCTGCTGGTAGTGCCGCGGGCAATACCCCGCAGTACGGGCTTCGCGCCCACACCCATCGGCCTTGCAGACCAATCCCCATTTGCCGATAACGATACTGCCCTTGTTTCCATCCATTTTCATCATCATCTCACACCTCGGGTTCATGTGGTCGAGATGATGCAAATATCATGCCGCCAGCGGAGTAAATCTTGTTTTTTTATTTCAACGTCATGTTTAATATGAACTTAAGAATCGAATACCAACATTTTTGACAAATCAAGACATGTGTCAACAATGCGACACATTACCCTCCGACGCCCCACTCGCAGCAAGTCGTGTCTCAAAAATCCTTCTCAGCTACAACCAGTTAGGCATACAGCCAGGGGGAGTATCATTCTTGATCCAATAGGATCATTTTTGACACGCTCCGCTTTAATCCATACCGCTTGAGATGCCGGTAGAAGGTTGCCCGGCTGATTCCCAGCAGATCGGCGGCCCTGGAGATATCGCCCTTTTCCACCCGCAGAGCCTCGACATACATGCGCTTGGTGGCGGTTTCACAACCAAGGCGCGCCTTGGTAAACGCGTCCTGAGGCTCCATCCCATCCTCGTCTCCCCCGACGACGCTTTGCAGATGGGCCGGCAGATCCTCCCATTGAACCACGCTGCTCTTGGCAAGGGCCACGGCGTGTTCGATGGCGTTTTCCAACTGGCGAACGTTGCCCGGCCAGGTATAGGCGCTCAATTTGGCCATCACCTCGTCGGTCATCCCTTCCACCTCCTTGTTGTTGCGGTGGGCGAAGTTCTCGATGAACTGGGCAACAAAGAAGGGGATATCCCCCCATCGATCGCGCAGCGGGGGAATCTCGATGGTGATCACATCCAACCGGTAGAGCAGATCCTGGCGAAACTTCTGCTCGATCACCGCGCGGTGGAGATCCCGGTTGGTGGCGGTGATCATCCGGCAGTTGACCGGAATGGTGCGATCCCCCCCCACCCGGACGATGGCCTTTTCCTGGAGTACCCGCAACAGCTTCACCTGGACCTCGGGCGGGATTTCGCCGATCTCGTCCAGGAAGAGCGTCCCGCCGCTGGCCAGCTCGAACTTGCCCAACCGGCCCTTCTTGCTGGCCCCGGTGAAAGCGCCTTCGACGTAGCCGAACAACTCGCTTTCGATCAGATCCCGAGGCAGAGCGGCGCAGTTGACCGCCAGAAAGGGCCCCTCACTGTAGGCACTGGCGTTGTGAATGGCCTGGGCGAAGACCTCCTTGCCGGTTCCGGTCTCGCCCTGGATTAGGATATTGGAACTGGTGCCGGCAGCGATCCGGGCCAGTTCCTTGGTTTTCTCGATGATCGGGCTGGTGCCGATGATGTCGTCGAAGGTGAAGGTTCGCTGCACCCCGATCACCCGGTTCACCAGGCGTCCGACCTCGCCCATTTCGCGGAAAGTCAATACCGCCCCGCTGGCCTGCGACCCCGCATCGAGGATGGGCTGCAGATTGGCCATAGCCGCCACCCTGCCGCTGGCGGTGTTGAGGGTGACGACCCGCTGACTGAACTGCTCCCCCCGCTTCAACCAATCGCGCAGGGGAGGCTTGTCCTCGGCCAACTCGTCGATGGGACGGTTCTTGAGCTGGCGCTGCTGCTGACCGAAGATCCGCTGGGCCACAGAATTGGCCTCAACCACCACCCCCTCGCGATCGACCGCCAGCAACCCGTCGGAAATGGACTCCAGCAGCGCGCGGGAGCGGTTATAGAGCTGGCGCAACTCCTCGGCCTGCTGCTTCTCGGTGCGCACCAGTTCCTGCAGGCGCCCGGTGAGCCGGATATCCTCGATCTCCGCCGCCAGCTGGCTGGAAAGGGCGAAGAGCATATTGAGGTCATCCATGCTGAACAGGCGCCGTTCAGCGCCAAGGGGGGCAATCTTGTCGAAGAGGGTCAGGGTGCCGACCACCCTTTCCTCGAGCACCAGCGGGATGCAGACCAGCGACGCCCCCAGGGTTCCGGGGTAACGGAAGGGGCGCAAATCATCGATCACGATGGGTTCACCGGTTGCCGCCACATACTCGGCGATGCGTTTTTCGTCGCGGGCATCGAACTGCTCTTCTGACACGGCCACCACGGTTGCCTGGGCGAGGGTGCCATCCTCGACCATCAGCCGGATGATGGACCCCTGAGCGCTGAGGGCCTCGGCGGCTTTGGTGGCGATCAGCTCGATGGACTCGTCCAACCCCAACCCGGCGTTCATCGCCTGGCCCAATTCGTTGAGGGCCTGGACCTCGCTGGTGCGCTGCCGCATGTCCTCGAAGGCCTGGGCCGTGCGGATAATCCCCGCAATCAGCGCCTTCACCACCTTGTTGAGGATCTCGACCTCGCCGGCAGAGAAGTGGCGCACCGCACTGTTCTGCAGATTGAGCGCCCCCAGCAGTTCATCGTCTTCGATCAGCGGCAGGGCAACGATGCTCTGGTAATAATGCTCTCCCCCCTGGCGGTGCACCGACCGGGGATCGCGCTGCATGTGGGCCACCTGGAGCAGCTTGCCCTGGTAGGCCGCCATCCCGGTGATGCCCTGGCCTACCCGCAATCTGGTCATCGCCAGGTAGTTTTCCTGCCCGCCACGCCCCTGGAGCACCAACTCGTCCGTTCGGCGGTCCAGCAGGTAGACGGCGCAGAAATCCACGGCGAAATGCTCCACCAACATCTCGGCCACTTCCCGCAAAGCCTGCTGCAGCGTCTGGGGTTTGGCCATCAAAGCCAATCCGTCGCGCCACAGCCTCATTTCGATGGTCTTGACGTCGTGCATGGCAACCTTGGGGAGGTTGGGTTGGGCGCCTGCCGCCGGGGCGGAAAAACAAACTCCCGAAGACGGGTCGCCTCCGGGAGGGTGCTCAAACTCGCGATGCCACCAGCCCGCAGGCCTGGGGTCGGTCAGCGCGAGATCTTTTCGATCTTGTAGTGCAACAGGCCGGCCGGCACCTGAATATTGACTTCCTCGCCCTCGGCGTGGCCCAGCAACCCCCTGCCGATGGGCGATACGGTGGAGATCTTGCCGCGCTCGAAGTCGGACTCTTCGGGGGCCACCAGGGTATAGCTGAATTTGCGCCCGGATTTGAGGTCGGTGAGATCGACGGTGGCGCCGATGTAGACCTTGTCGGCGGGGATGTTTTCGTTTTCAAGCAGCCGGGCCCGGCTCAGCGTCTCTTCGAGCTTGTTGATCCGCTGTTCGAGGAAGAGCAATCGCTCCTTGGCCGCGGAATACTCGGCGTTTTCGGAGAGATCGCCGAATTCCCTGGCGCGCTGCAGTGCCTGGCGCACCGCCGGACGCTCCTTCGCCTTCAGGTTCTGCAGCTCGTCCTGAAGTTTCTGGTAGCCCTCTCTGGAGAGGTAAACCTCGCTCATCCTCTTTCTCCTGCCAGCTGGCCTGGCTGGGACTCATACAAAAAGCGGAAGCGCGGACAAACTACCATCGCTCCCGCTAAAATCTTTTCCAATATATAAAAAAAAAGATGGGGATGCAACAAGCATCGCGGTCGCGGCTTTACAGGGACCTGAGCGAATGATACCTTCACTAGACTCTTGACCAATCCAGCGCAATCACCCCGAACCATTCATCCGATGGGCCTGCGATTTCTGCATTTCGCCGATCTGCACCTGGGTGTGGAAACCTACGGCCGCCTGGATCCCCAGAGCGGCCTCAACACCCGGGTCCAGGACTTTGTGTACTGCCTGGCCGCGGTTGTCGACCTGGCGCTGCGCGAACGGGTCGACCTGGTGCTCTTCGCTGGCGACGCGTACAAGACCTGCGACCCAGAGCCCACCTACCAGCGCGAATTTGCCCAACACTTGCGCCGGTTGCGCCAGGCGGGCATACCCGTGGTACTGGTGGTGGGCAACCACGACACTCCCGCCGCCTATGGGCGGGCCACGGCCCTCGACATCTTCGGGGTATTGGAACTGGACAACACCCACGTGATCCGCCGGCCCCAGTTACTCCGGATCGAGACCCGCAATGGCCCGCTGCAGGTGGCCGGTCTGCCCTGGCCTACCCGCCACTCGCTGCGCACCCGCGACGAATACAAGGACCTCCCGCAGGAGGCACTCAACCAGGAGATCCAGGGCATCTGCGCCGAACAGATCGCCGAGTTTGCCCGCACCCTCGACCCCCGGTTGCCGGCGGTGTTCACCGCCCACCTGGCCGCCGCCGAGGCCACCTATTCTGGCTCGGAGCGCACGGCGGTAATCGGGCAGGACCCCGTGCTGCTGACCAGCACCCTGGCCAACCCGGCCTTTGATTACGTGGCTCTGGGGCATGTTCACAAACACCAGGACCTCCACCCCCAGGCCGCCCCTTCGGTGGTCTATGCCGGCAGCATCGAGCGCCTCAACTTTGGCGAAGAACACGACCCCAAAGGATGCTGCCTGGTGCATATCGAGACCCCACCTTCGGGCGAGCGCCGCACCACCTGGGAGTTCGCGTCTACCCCGGCCCGGCGTTTCCTCACCATCGAGGCCGAAATCCCCCGCGACGCAGCGGACCCCACCGCCTGCCTGCTGGAGACCATCGCCGCGCACCAACTCGAGGGTGCAGTGGTGCGCCTGACCTACCCTCAACCCGGGCCGGATCAGGCACCGGTCGATCTGGCCCGGGTGCGGGCGGCCCTCGCCCCCACCCATCATCTGGCCGGCATCCTGCCCCGTCTGGTCACCCCTACCCGCCTGCGCCGGGCCACGGTGGACCGGGAATTGGATCTGTCCCAGGCCCTGGACCGCTACATCGACAACCTGCCCGAACTACAGGGCCAGCGCCAGACCCTGCAACAGTACGCCGGACGACTGCGCCAGGAACTGGAAACCGGCGAGCGGGCCGAGGACCTCCAGCCGTGATCCCGCTGTCGCTGACCCTGCACAACTTCCTCAGCTACGGCCATCAGTCCCCCGCCCTCGACTTCACCCAGTTCAAGGTGGCCTGCCTGACCGGCAGCAACGGCCACGGCAAATCGGCCCTGCTCGACGCCATCACCTATGCGCTGTGGGGCGAGGCGCGCAAGGGCCAGCACGAGCGCCGCCCCGACGAGGGCCTGCTCCGCCTCGGGACCGCGGAGATGCGGGTGGAGTTCTGTTTTGCCCTGGACGAGGAGCGTTTCCGCGTCATTCGCAGCTTCCACAAAGGCCGCCGCCAGGGCATGACCCAGCTGGAACTCCAGGTCTTCGACACGGCGGCCAACACCTACCGCACCTTGTCGGAAAACGCCTCGTTGGTCCGCACCCAGGAGCGCATCGACCAGCTCCTATGTATGAACTACGATACCTTTATCAACTCGGCCTTTATCCTCCAGGGCCGCGCCGACGAGTTCACCCAGAAGGGAGCCCGCCAGCGCAAGGAGATCCTCGCCGACCTGCTCGGCCTCTCGCGCTACGACCGGCTGCAGGAGCTGGCCCGGCGCCACCTGCAGAGCGCCCAGCAGCGCTGCCAGGAACTCCAGCGGCGGCTGCAGGGCATGGACGAACAACTGACCCAGCAGGAGGAGCTGGGCCGGCAGCTGGAGGAACTGGCCGGCAGACTGGCGTGGTTGTCCGCTCAGGTGGCGGCCGGCGAGGCCCTGGTGGAGGAGTGGCGCGAAAAACGCCGCGAAGGGACCCAACTGGAGCAGCAGTGCGCCAGCACCGAGGAGGAGCGCCGCGCGCTGGTCGACCAGCTTGGCCAGCGCGAGCGCGAAGCGCAACACCTGCAGGGCCAGTTGCAGAAGGACGCGGAGGTGCTCGAACACGCCGACCTGATCCAGCGCGATTTTGCCGCCTACCACCAACTGGTCGCCGAGGACAGCCAGCTGGCCCTGTTGCTACAGGGGCAGCGCGAACTGGAGGAACAGGTGCGCCAGGTGGAACAACGCCTGGTGAACGCCCGCCACCAGATTGAACAGCAGCGCGGCAACGCCGAAGCGCGCCGGCACACCCTCGGTGATCACCTGGCCCATTACCGCGACCTGCTGGCCGCCGAGGGCCGGACCGAGGAGCGGTACCAGCGCCTGCTGGCCCTCCGGCTACTGCTCCAGCAACAGGAGACCCCGCGGCTGCGCTACGAAGCGCTGCAGCACGAGGAGCGCCAACTGCGCGAACGGATCGGCGCCGAAGCCGAACGCCTGGCAACCCGCCAGGAGGACCTCGAACGCCGCGTGGCAGAAGCGAGGCGGCGCCTGGGGCAACAGGCAGGGGTGATGGCCCGCCGCGAGGAACTGATGGGTGAGCTGGCCCGGCTGCAACAGGCGGCCCAGCGCCGCGACCAACTTCGCGAGGAAGGCGGGGCGCTGCGCACCCGCCAGGAGCAGGTGCGGCTCCACCTCGAAACCCGCCGGGCCGAGTTGGACCGGGCGCGGGAGAAGCTCCACCTCATCCAAACCTCCCCCGAGGCCGCCTGCCCGCTGTGCGGCAGCAGGTTGGACGACACCCACCGGCGCCAGCTCGACGGGGAGTTGGCCCAGCAGGAACACCTCCAGCAACAGGCTATCGCCGGCGACGAGGAAGTGCTAGGGGAGATCGAGAAACAACTGGTCGCGTTGCGGCAACAGTACCAGCAGGCAGAGCAGCAGGCCCAGCACCTGCCGGCCCGGCAGCAGGAGTGGGGTCAGCTCGAGGCCCGGCTGGCCCAGTTGGCCGAGGAGGAGCGCCAGGCCGGGGAGCTGGCCAACCAGGCTGCGGCACTGGGAACCCGGCTGCGGGAGGAAGAGTACGCCCCCGAGCAACGCCTGCGTCTGGGCCAGTTGGCGGAGGAACTGGCCGCCCTGGGGTACCGGCCCGAGCACCATGGACAACTGCGCCAGCAGCTCGAGGAACTGGCGCCGGCCGAAACCGAACGCGCCCACCTGCAGGAGGCCCGCCTCCGGCAACAACAGTTGGCCGCCGAGTTGGCGGAGGCCGCCCAACAGGTGGCCGCGGCCCAACGCCTGCTCGACGAGAAGCGATACGGCCTCGCCGAGCAGCGCACCCTCGAGGACTTGCAGGGGCAATTGCGCGGCCTGGGATACGATGCCGCCCGCCATCAGCAGGTACGCTTCGACCTGGACCGGCTCAGCGATGTGGTCGCCCGCCGCGAGCGCCTGATCGCCGCCCAGCAACGCCACGCCAGCAACCAGGAGTTGCTGGGAAAAACCCTCCTGGCCATCGAGACCGGCAAACGCCGCGTGGCAAGCCTGGAGACGGCCCACGCCGCAGCCCGGAGCCGGCTGCTGGACCTGGCCGGGGCCGAGGAGGGACTTGCCACCGCCACCCAGGTCCTGGCTGGCAAACGCGTCGAGCGCGATCAACTCCTGCTCCAGCAGGGTGCGGTGCAGACCCGCCACCAGCGTGGCGTCGCCCTGGGCGAGGAGCGCAAAGCGGTCTGGGCGCAGGTGGAACACGAAGAGCGGGAGGTGTGGATCTACCAGCAACTTGCCGCGGCCCTGGGCAAGGACGGCATCCAGGCCCTGATCATCGAGAGCGCCATCCCCGAGATCGAGCAGGAGGCCAATGCCCTGCTGAGCCGCCTGACCGACAATCGCATCCAGATCACCATCGAATCCCTGCGCGACCTCAAGAAAGGCGGCACCCGCGAAACCCTCGACATCAAGATCGCCGACGAACTGGGAGAGCGCTCCTACCACCTCTACTCCGGGGGGGAGGCTTTCCGCACCGATTTTGCCCTGCGCCTGGCCCTCTCTAAGGTGCTGGCCAGGAGGTCCGGGGCCCGCCTGCGCACCCTGATCATCGACGAGGGTTTCGGCACTCAGGATAACCAAGGCATAGAGTACCTGGTGGAGGCCATCCAGGAGATCAGCAAGGACTTCGACAAGGTACTGGTGGTCACCCATCTGCCGGAGATGAAAAACGCCTTCCCGGTGCAGATCTTGGTGACCAAACACCCGGAACTTGGTTCGCGCTTCGAGATCATCCACAATACCTGACCACCCCGATCACCCTCAACGAGGAGCCCTCGCCGTGCCGACCATGCCCTTCGCATCCAGCATCCCCACGGCTGCAGCCCTTCCCGGCGACGGGCAACCGCCCGCCCACTACGGCGATCCGGAAGTCGAGTACCAGGCCGGCCGTCGAGGTGTTGGCCTGCGCGATACCTCCCACTGGAGCCGGCTGCGTTTCGCCGGGCGCGACCACCTCGACTTTCTGCACCGCATGACCACCAATCATTTCCGCGGCCTGCAGCCAGGCACGGGCCTGGAAGCCCTCTTCACCGACAACCACGGCCGCATCCTCGAACTCGGGACCTTCTACCGGGCCGGCGACACCACCCTGGCGGTGCTCAGCCCCAATGGGCGGGAGACCATCCCCGCCTGGCTCGACCGCTACATCTTCGCCGAACAGATCGCCGTCGAGGATTTCAGCGCCGGGTTGGCCATGTTCGAACTGCTGGGCCCGCAGGCCGGGGCCCTGGTCTCCCGGGTCCTGGGCAAGAACCTGGATGCGGTGGCCGATCACCACCTGCTGAACGAGCCTATCGCCGAGGGGATCTGGCTGGCGCGCCTGGACTACTTCGGGCACGCCGGTCTGCGCGCCATCGGGCCGGTGGAAAAGCTGCGGCCAGGATGGGAGAGCCTGCTCGAAGCCGGCGCCCAACCTTTGGGCGAACAGGCGTGGGAGGTGCTGCGGGTCGAAGCCGGTCTGCCGCTGCAGGGGCGGGAGCTTGGCGAAGAACACAACCCCTGGGAGGCCAACCTGGGTCGAACCGTGCACATGAACAAGGGCTGTTATATCGGGCAGGAGGTCATCGCCCGGCTCGACACCTACGACAAGGTCAAGCAGCGCCTGGTGGGCCTGGAACTGCCCTCCGGGCCGCTGCCGCCTGCCAGTTCGGTGCTGCGGGCGGGCCATGCCGAGGCCGGCCACCTCACCTCTGCCGTGACTGTTCCCGGCCGGGCGGGTGGCCTCGGTCTGGCCTATGTGCGGCGCGAGCACTGGCAACCCGGCACCCAACTCCAGCTCGAAGGCTGCAGCCAACCTGTGCGCGTGGTTCCCTTGCCCGGCACATGAACCACCGCAAGATCATCCATGTGGATATGGATGCCTTCTACGCGGCGGTGGAGCAGCGCGACAACCCGGCGCTGCAGGGAAGGCCGGTGGTGGTAGGCGGCGACCCGCGCGAGCGCAGCGTGGTGGCCGCCGCCTCGTACGAGGCCCGCCGCTTCGGGGTACATTCGGCCATGCCGATGAAAACCGCCCTGCGCCTCTGCCCCCAGGCCCTGCGCGTCGCCCCAGACTTCGAGAAATACCGCCGGGTATCCGGCGAGATCCACGCCATCTTCCACGAGTACACCGACCTGGTCGAACCCGTCGCCTTCGACGAAGCCTACCTCGACGTCACCTACAACAAGCAGGGCATCCCCTTTGGCCACCGCACCGCCCGCATGCTCAAGGCCGAGATCCGGCGCCAGCTGCACCTGACGGCTTCGGCGGGAGTGGCGCCCAACAAGTTCCTGGCCAAGATCGCTTCGGACCTCAAGAAACCCGACGGGCTGGTGGTGGTCATGCCGGATCAGGTGCAGGAGTTCCTGCGCCCCCTGCCCGTGGAGAAGATCCCCGGGGTGGGCCAGGTAACCCGGCAGCACCTGCTCGAATTGGGGGTCAACACCGTTGGTGAGTTGGCCGATCTGCCCCTGCTGGACCTGGTCCGGCGCTTCGGCAAGCGGGGCGCTTACCTGTGGGAACTGGCACAGGGCCGCGACGATTCGCCGGTGAACCCCTCGTGGGAGCCGCAGCAACTCAGCCAGGAGACGACCTTTTCATTGGATGTGTATAACCGGGAGGAGATGCGCGCCGCGCTGAGGGAGATGGCCGAGGAACTCAGCGGCCGGCTGCGGCGGCGCCAGTTGCGGGGACGTTCGGTGACTCTGAAGGTGCGGTACCCCGATTTCCACACCATCACCCGCTCCCAGACGCAGCACGGGTACGTGGATCAGGGGGAAGCCATCCTGGAACGGGCCCTGGAACTGCTGGAGCGCACCGAGGCCGAGGAGCGCGGGGTGCGCCTGCTGGGGGTGGGGGTATCCGGGTTCGAAGAGGAGAAGATGGTGCAGCTGGACCTGTTCGCCGAGGCCGAGGCCGATCCCCCGGCCTGAACGCCTCTCCCCTCAAGCCATGACATCGACCTGGCCGCCGACGCCGGGTCGGTTGGCCCCTTTCTTTCCCGGAGCCTGCGGCTTTACGGTTTCGACCGCAAAGCCGGGCGCCGGCTTCCGGGCGCCGGGCACATCGTACCTGGGCCCGGCGCCATGGACCCGCAGCAAAGGCGCGGAAATCGGGGTCCCCCGCTCCACCGAGCTGGGGGCTTTGGCCATGCCCATCGCTCAGCCCATCTTGCAGGCGCCAGGCCCGTCGGGATGCCCGCAACTGCCGCAGGGCCCCATGGGCAGCGCCGCCGACTTGGAGGCCCCTACCGCAACCGCAAAACCCGAGAGTTTCTTCTCCAAGTCTTCGCTGTCGCAGGCAGGACAGCGCGGCTGGCTGGCCCCCTGGATCAACTCCTCGAACTCCTGATCACATTCCTTGCAGACAAACTCGAAAATAGGCATGATCGCTCCTCACTCCTGTGTTTAGACGGCTAACACCGGCAATACCGAGCCCCCGTACGGCAGCGACAGCACCCGCGCCTGAGGCCCGGTTTTCGCCAGGGCGGCCTTGAGCGCTTCGTCCAGATCGGCAAAGGGCACCAGCCCGCTGCCGGCCAGCACCTCTTTGCCCAACCCCGAGACCAGATACACCGCCGCCTTTTTGAGCACCGCGGCGATGGCCGCCGCCTTGTGGCCGCCCAGCACAAACTCGCGCTGGATCTTTTCCAGCACCTTGTCGGGCTCCCCGGCCTCGCGCAACCAGCTCTCGAAGGTCTTCCCCCCCAGGCCCTCCACACACTCGGCCACCCAGACGATCACCCCGCCCTCGCGCACCGCGTGCACCGCATTGTCGAGGGCTTTCTGGGCCTGGTACATGTTGACGTCCTTGGGATACCCGCCGGCGCTGACCACCACCACCTCGGCCAACCGGGGGATGGGCACCGAACCGCGCTCGGCCACCATCTCGCAGCCTCGGCGATGGGCCTGCTCGGCGTGCCCGGCCACCGCCCCGGTGATGTGATGGTGGCCGTCGACCACCACGTTGAGGATGAAGTCGGCCCCCAACATGGCAACCCCTTCCTCGATATCAGCGCGCACCGGATTGCCTTCGATCCTGCCGGCCACCGCCCCCGGCTGCACCATCAGCGCGTGGTTGGCGTTGACCGTGGCTTTGGAGGCGCAGCCGGGCAGGATGGCCTTGGCCCCGCCCGAGAACCCGGCAAAATAGTGGAACTCGAGATTGCCCAGGCACACCCGCAGGTCCGCCTCTACCAAGGGGCGGAAGAACTCGACGGGCGTGCCGCGGCTGGTCACGCCCAGGCGCACCACCTGCTCGGGATCGTGGTTGAGCACCCGCACCCGCCGGCAAACCTCGGCGCCCAACAACTCCTCCATTTCGGCGGGGGTCTGGGCCCGGTGCAGCCCCAGGGCCACGATCACGGTGATATCCGCGTCGGGCACTCCGGCCGCATTCAGCTCGGCCAGGACCGGCGGCAGCAGTTTGTCCGAAGGGCAGGGCCGGGTCATGTCGCTGGTGACGATCGCCACCTGCTGCCCGGGCTTGGCCAGCGCGCGCAGCCGCAGCGTGCCGATGGGGTTTTCCAGGGCCTGGCGCAGGAGTTGCGCCTCGTCTGCTCCCCCCTCATCCTCCCGGGGCAGGAAGGCCCCCAGATAGGCGGCCTCCGGCACCCGGGCTTGTTGTTCGGCATGTCCGTACGGAACACAGATCTCGGCGCTGGCCATCCGCTGCTCCTCTTATTGATGCAGGGCTTTCTGGTACAGCCCCACGCTGTAGAACTCGTAAGACGCCGCCTTGTCGGGGAAGTCCACCACGTGCACCGTGAACCGGGCCGGCACCCCGCAGCCGGGCATATGATCGCGGAAAAACCCGCTGTACGCTTCGGCGTACTCCTTGTAGAGCCGCTGCTGCTCGGCGGCGAACCCCTGCGGGTCCACCAGTGGATTGGGCGTCTTGGGCTGGGCGGCAAAGGCGTGCACCTCGACAAAGTCGATCTTGCTGATCGAGTCGCAGATCTCCGCTTCCTGCAGCCATTTCTCCCAGCAGCGGAAGACCAGTTCCACCTCGATGGAGGGCTGCATGGTGACCAGTTCGTCGCGCCCCAGCGTGCCCTTGGCCGAATACCCGCCGGTGAGACCGGCAAAGTAGATCTTCAGGTCGCCGTTGTCCAACCCTTCGGTGACCAGCGCGGAGAGGGTGGGATGATCCCCCCCGTAGTAATAGGTCAGGCGCCCCCGTTTCCTCACATTGAATGCCATCACATCCTCCTTTTACCGGTTAAAGAGCCTCGGCCAGGATCTCGGCCCAATGCCGGACCCTTCTGCCGGTGGCTTCGGCGATCTGGTGCCGGCACGAGGTGCCGACCGCAACGATCTCCACCTCGGGCCCGGCCTGGCGCACCGCCTTGAAGAGCCGCTCCTCGCCGACTTGCATCGAGATCTCGTAATGCTCCTTCTCGTAGCCGAAACTGCCGGCCATGCCGCAGCAGCCGGAGGGGATCTCGCTGACCTCGAAACCCGGCGGCAGGCGCATCACCTCGAGGGTATCGTTGGTGCCCACCAGCGCCTTCTGCTGGCAGTGCCCGTGCACCAGCACCTGGCGTTTGGCCTCGGTGAACTCGATCCCCAGCTCGTTTTTCCGCGCCAGGCCGGCGAGGAACTCTTCGAGCATGTAGACATTATCCGCCACCTGTTTGGCGCGCGGATCGGCCACCAGGTCGAGGTAGTCGTCGCGGAAGCTGAGCATACAACTGGGTTCGATGCCCACCACCGGCCACCCCTTTTCAGCGTAGGGCGCCAGGGCCGCGACGTTCTCCTTGGCCCGCTCTTTGGCCTGGGCCAGGAAGCCCTTCGAGATCAGCGGCCGGCCGCAGCAGACCCGCGGGGCGGGCAGCACCACGTCGAAGCCGGCTGCTTCGATCAGGGCGGTGGCCGCCCGGCCGATCTGCGGGTCGTTGTACTCGAGGAAGGTGTCGTTGAAGAGCACCACCGTGCCGCGGGTGCCGGGCCGCGGCACCGGCCGGCTGGCGAACCACTGCGAAAAGGTCTGGGAGGCCAGCTTGGGCATCTTGCGGCGGGAATCGATGCCCAGCCGGTCCAGGGCCCAGCGGCTCAACGGGGTATCCATCAGCCAGTTGGCCAGCGGGGCCACCGGCGAGGCCAGGCGGTTGAAACGGTCGATCTTGGCAAAGAGATGGGAGCGCAGCGGGTACCCGTGCTCGCCGTAATAATGGGCCAGGAATTCGTACTTGAGTTTGGCCATGTCGACGTTGGAGGGACACTCCCCCTTGCAGGCCTTGCACTCCAGGCACAGGTCCATGACCTCGAAGAGCTGTTTGCTGCGCAGGCCTTCGCCGTCGAGTTTGCCCGAAAGCGCCGCCCGCAGCGCATTGGCCCGGCCGCGGGTGGAATGCTCCTCCTCGAGGGTGGCCATGTAGGAAGGGCACATGGTGCCCACCATCTTCTTGCGGCAGTGGCCCACCCCCGAGCACATCTCCACCGCCTGCTGCAAGCTGCCCTCGCGCTCGAAGCTGAAGAAGGTCTCGAGCTTGGGGCTGCGGTAATCGGGCGCATAACGCAGGTTCTCATCCATGCGCGGGGCGCGCACGATCTTGCCGGGGTTCATCAGGCCGGCCGGATCAAAAGCGTCCTTGACCTGGGTGAAGGCCTCGACCAGGCGCTGCCCGAACATCTTCTCGATCCACTCGCTGCGGGCAAACCCGTCCCCGTGCTCGGCGGTCATCGCCCCGCCGTACTCCTTGGCCATGTCGCTCATGCGGTCTTCGAGGGTCCGCAGGGTGGCGATGCCCTGGGGGGTCTTGAGGTTCAACACCGGGCGGATGTGCAAGACCCCGACGCTGGCATGCCCGTAGTACTCGGCCACCACCTGGTGTTCGGCCATCAGGGCCTCGACCCGGCGCACGTACTCGGGCAGCTTTGCCACCGGCACGCAGGTGTCCTCCACCCCGGGGCTGGGTTTGGCGTCTCCCTTCATACCCATCAACAACCCCAACCCCGCCTTGCGCACCTCCCACATGTTCTTCTGCGCCGCGGGAGTGAGGGCCTGGACATAGGCATACCCCAGGCCGCGCTGCCGCAAGCGCTGCTCCAACTCCTCGATCTGGGCGCGCAACTTCGCCTCGTCGTCCCCGAAGTACTCGACAAAAAGAATGGCCTCCGGATCGCCCTGCAGGAAGCTGCGTCGCCGGGCGTGCTCGATGGAATCCTTGGTGAGGTCGAGCAGGAGTTTGTCCACCAGTTCGACGGCGGCCGGCCCGGTCTGGAGGACTTCCAGGTTCGCCTCCATGGACTCGTCGAGGCCGCTGAAATGGCAGGCCAGCACCGCGGTCTTTTTGGGGGCTTCCACCAGCCGCAGCTTGGCCTCCACCACCACACAGAGGGTGCCCTCCGAGCCCACGGCGATCTTGCTCAGATCGAAAGGAGCGCCCGGCTTGATCAATTCGTCGAGATTATACCCAGAGACCCGGCGCATCACCTTGGGAAAACACCTGTCGATCTCCTCGCGGTTTTCCTGGACGATCCGCCGCACCTCGCGGTAGATATGGCCCTCCAAGGTGGGCAACCCAGCCTTGAGCCGGTACCCGTCCTCGTCCACCGGTCCCAGACGCACCAGGCTGCCGTCGGCCAGCACCACCTCCACCTCGAGCACGTGGTCGATGGTCTTGCCGTATAGGATGGAGTGGGTGCCGCTGGAGTTGTTGCCGATCATGCCGCCGATATTCGCCCGGCTGCTGGTGGCCACGTCGGGTCCCAGCATCAGGCCACGCCCTTTGAGCCGGGCGTTGAGTTCATCGAGCACCACCCCCGGCTGCACGCGGACCCAGCGTTCGGCCTCGTTGATCTCCAGGATCTGGTTCATGTGTTTGGACAGATCGAGATGGATGGCCCGGCCCACGCTCTGGCCGGCCAGGCTGGTGCCGCCCCCCCGCGGCAGGACCGGCACCCCGAACCGGCCAGCTACCTCGACGGTGGCGGCCACATCCTCGGCGTCCCGGGGGACCACCACTCCTTCGGGTTCCAATTCGTAGATGCTGGCGTCGGTGCGGTAAAGCATCCGCGAAACCGGGTCGAAGCGCACCTCGCCCTTGAGGCGCTGCTGCAGGGCGCTGATCATTTCCTGATGGTCGATTGCCACTGGACTTACCCCGCGCTGGGTGTGGATGGGAAAATCTAAGTATCCGCCCCCTTCACAGCCAGGGTGACCCGCG
Organism: Candidatus Latescibacterota bacterium; assembly: GCA_020852055.1. Classification (GTDB taxonomy): domain Bacteria; phylum Latescibacterota; class UBA2968; order UBA8231; family UBA8231; genus SICG01. The sequence continues at coordinate 6,296 of JADZBP010000218.1, read as the reverse complement.
TTGGCGGGACCAGTGGAGGACCCTGTCGAGCCATTTTGGCCCAGACCCAGCAAAAGCGCAAGATCTAGGTTGACAAGTACATTTTCCCCAATATATTGGGATACGTATCGCTTGCACGCGCGCAAGTAGGGGGCTTCCGGGACTAAGGGGAGATCGCGGAAGTCCCCAATTTTTACCTTCCCGACCTGCTGGGATAGCCACCATGGCGCCGGACACCTATACCTCGGTACAGATCTTCAACCAGACCTACCGCCTCGGCAGCGACCAGGCCAACAGCCAGTCCATCAAACAGGCTGCCGCTTATCTCGACAAAAAGATCCGCGAAGCCGCCTCGGTAACGGGCCACCGGCCCCTCCTCGATCTGGCCGTGTTGGCGGCTATGGAGATCGCCGAGGAGGTGCTCAGGGAACGCCGCAAGAAGGACACCCTGCTGAGCGAGGCCGACCGCCGGATCAGCAATTTTACCCGCCGCCTCGAAGACCAGGGCAGCGAACCTGCGGCCGAGACCGGCCCGCCCACCGCACCGACCTCGCGCTTCTGAACCCCGAAAAACAAAAACGGCGCCCCAGCAGAACTGGAGCGCCGTTGCTATTTCTGTTGTTGCCCTGGGTCTAGAGCGGGCGCAGGATGATGGACATTTCGCGTCCCTCCATACGTGCGGTCTGATCCAGCGCCGCCACATCCTCCACCTTTTTGGACACATCCTGGAGGATTTCGCGCCCCCGGTCCTGGTAGGCCATCTGGCGCCCGCGGAAACGGACGCTGACTTTGACGCGGTTGCCCTTGCCGATGAACTCGCGGATATGCCCCAGACGGTACTCCAGGTCGTGAGGGGAGATATTCACCGAGTCGATTCGGATCCCCTTCATCTGGACCTGATGCTGTTTCTTGCGCGCCTCCTTGGCCTTTTTCTCCTTGTCGTAGAGAAATTTGCCGTAGTCGATGATGCGGCAGACCGGCGGCTTGGCGTCAGGGGCGATCTCGACCAGGTCCAGCCCCAGGGTCTCGGCCATTTCCTGGGCTTTCCTGGTCTCCATGATCCCCAGCGCCTCACCGGTGGCGCCGATCAGGCGGATCTGGGGAACGCGAATACTCTCATTAACCCTGGTCGAGGACGTTTGCTGTTTGACGATAACTGCTACCTCCTGTTAAAAAAAGGGGTTGAACTTTGTGCGGTCCGCCCTTAAATATAGCAAAGCGCACCCGAATAAGATAATATATAGCCCTTCCGCCCGAAAGGATGACGATGTCTCGCAGTTTTGACGTATATGGCCTGGGTCACGCCCTGGTGGATGTACAATACACAATCGCCCCCGAACGCCTGGGGCAACTGGGTATACGCAAAGGGGTGATGACCCTCATCGACGAGGCGCAGCAGGCGCAGTTGCTTCAGGCCCTTGACGGCAGCGCGCGTATGGCCCAGGCCTCGGGGGGTTCGGCGGCCAATACCATGATCGGGGTGGCCAGCTTTGGCGGCAAGGCCTATTACACCTGCCTGATAGGCCGGGACGAATGGGGCGATTTCTACCACCGCGACCTGGAAAAGGCCGGGGTGCAGAGCAACCCCGAGGGGCGGGCCGCCGGTCCCACCGGCAAATGTGTGGTGCTCATCACCCCTGATGCCGACCGCACCCTCAACACCTTTTTAGGCGTCAGCAGCCAGCTGGCCCCCGAACACGTGGAAGCGGCGATACTCGGCGACAGCGCCCACCTGTATCTCGAGGGCTACCTGGTGAGTTCCGACAACGGTTTCGCCGCCTGCCTGCACGCCCAGCAACTAGGCCGCCAGGCCGGCACCCGTATTTCGCTCACCCTGAGCGACCCGGCCATGGTCGAATTTTTCCGGGCGCGCTTCGAGCAGCTGGTGGCCGGCGGCGTGGACCTGCTCTTCTGCAACGAGGCAGAGGCCCGCACCTTCACCGGGGCCAGCGATGCGCGAGCGGCGGCCGCGCACCTGGCGACCCAGGTCGGGGCCGGCTGCATCACCTGCGGCGCCGCAGGCGCCCTGATCTTCGAGAAGGGGCACACCGCCCTGGTCCCTGGTTTCAGCGCCCAGGCCGTGGACACCACCGGGGCCGGCGACCTCTTTGCCGGCGGGGTGCTCTTCGGCCTCGCCAAAGGCCATACCCTGGCGCAGGCCGCGCGCCTGGGCAACTACGCCGCCGCCCAGGTCGTGGCTCAGTACGGGCCCCGCCTGGCCCACCCCCTCCACGGCGAGGCGGACCAGATCCTCGCTGCCCCTTGATCCGCGACTCCGGGAGCCGACCATGAAGATCCTGGTGCATTTTCCTTTCGAAGCGCAGCAGCTCGAAGCCCTGCGCCAGCTGGCCCAACAACACGGCCACCAGTTGCTCCATGCCGCCGACGAAAGAGCGGCCCTCGAGGCGGCCCCGCAGGTCGAAGCCCTGCTGGGCTATTTCCTGCCCTCGGTATGCGCCGCAGCGCCGCACCTGCGCTGGATCCAGTCCTTCAGCGCCGGCATGAACGATTTCCTTTTTCCCGAGATCGTCGCCCGCGACGAGGTGGTGATCACCAACATGGCCGGGCTCTACGCCAGCCAGGGCGGCGAACACGCCTGGGCCCTGCTGCTGGCCCTCTGCCGCGGTCTGCACCGGGCGGTGCGCACCCAGGACCAGCGGCAATGGCGGGGCGGGCCGGTCGTCGAATTCACCGGCAGCACCATGGGCATCATCGGCATGGGGGGATTCGGCCTGGAAATCCTCAAACGGGCCCGCGGCTACGACCTCGAAGTCCTGGCCCTGGACCCGGTGCGCCGCGAGCGGCCGGAGGGGGTGGCCGAACTGCATCCTCCCACCAAAGAACACCTGCACCACCTGCTCGGGCGCGCCGATGCGGTGATGATCGCCTGTCCCCGCCTGCCCGAGACCTACCACCTCATCGGGCCGGCGGAGTTCGCCTGCATGAAACCCTCGGCCTACCTGGTCAACGTCACCCGCGGCGGCATCATCGACGAGCCCGCCCTGGCGCAGGCCCTGCGGGAGGGGCGCCTGGCCGGCGCCGGGCTGGACGTCTGCGAACAGGAACCGCTGCCTGCCGACAGCCCGCTGTGGGACGCGCCCAACCTCATCCTCACCCCCCACCAGGCCGGCGCTTCCCAGCACCGCCCGCGCAAGACCTTCGAGTTCTTCCGCGATAACCTGAGCCGTTATCTGACCGGCCAGCCCCTGCTCAACGTGGTGGACAAGAAGCGGGGATTCTAGTAGCCCAGCCCCCGCAAATAATCCCGCATCCTTTTGCTGCGTTTCGCCTCGCTGAGGGGGTCCTCCTGGCCGGGGATGGGCTCTCCCGGACAACTGGTCACCCAACGCGTGAAACCCCGCTGGTCCAGGGTTTTGAGGATAGCCGCAAAATCCAGACTGGCCGCCTGCCCCACGTCGCACCACACCGGCAGGTAGGTGCCGTCGGCCGCCCGCGAGGTGGACGAGTAATCCTGCAGATGGATGTAGTTGAGCTGGGGCCAGAAATCGGCGATCGAGGCCACCGGATCGTAACCCCACAGATAGGCGTGGGACACGTCGATACATAACCTGGCCTTCTTCAGCAGGCCCATATACCGCGTCCAGTCCTCGGCCGAGTCCACCAGCAGGTTGGTGTGGATGTGATAGCTCAGCTCGAGCCCGAACCGGGAGGCATATTCGGCCCACTGCTCCGCCCCTTCAGCGGCGGCCTGCAAATCGGCCAGGCTGACCGGCCGGCCCTCGGGTTTGCCCCCGTTCATGAACATGAAGCAGTCGGCCCCCACGGCCGCGGCGTACTCCATGCGCCGCTTGTTGCGCTCCACGTGTGCCCAGTCGCGCTGATCGGGCGAGCCGCTGGCGGTGTACACCACCATCGGCATACCTGCATTGGCGCACACCTGGCGCAGCCGCTGGGGCGGCCCCAACCAGTCGAGGGGCAGGCGCCCCTCCCAGCCCTCCCAGCCGGCCTTCTGCAACTCGACCAGGGTGGGTTCGAGGTCCGGGGTCTGCCAACGCAGCGCGCAGTAGCTCATCTTCAGGGCCATGGGTTCCTCCTCGGGTTGGGGGGTCGCCTCTATCTTAAGAGATTATGGCCGGCAGCGACAAACCGGCCGTTCCGGTCGCAACTGTTGACGGGCAAACCCGGCCGGGCTATTTTTCCACCGGTTCCTCCCCTCCCCGCCAGGCCATTCAGAACCTAGTTGATGGAACAGGAAAAACCGCCGCTCTCCCGGGGCCAGGTAACCCGCGCTCTGCGCGCCTTCATCGTCGCCAGCGGCTTTTGGGGCGCCTGGGGCCAGACCGTGGGCATCGGTACCGCGGTGTTCACCGGCTACGCCCTGTACCTGGGCGCCGACGAGTCCTTCATCTCCCTGATCACCGCCGTCAGCTATCTGCTGGCGCTGACCCAGTTGGGCGCCCCGCTCCTGGGCCGCTGGGTGCAGAACAAGAAACGGCTCATCATCGGCTGTGGCCTGGGGGAGATCCTCATGCGCGGCCTGCCCGCGGCCATCCCCTTCCTATTTGTTCCCTCCCTGCGGCCGGGGGCGCTCATGGCGATGATCTGCCTGAGCCTGTTGTGCGGCTACACCCTCTCGCCCTTCTACAACACCTGGGTAGCCAACACCATCCCCAAGGATATCCGCGCCCGCTTCACCAGCCGCCAGACCATCGTCAGCACCCTGGTGGCCATGGTCGCCGGTTTTGCCGTCGGCCAGTTCATCGATCTCTTTCCCGACGCCGACAAACGCGACAGCTTCCTCATCGTCATCGCCCTGGGTAGCCTCTTCGGCTGGCTGGGTTACCTGGCCCTGAGCCGGGCGCCCATCCCTCAGAGCGAGGAGGCCGGCGAACACCACCGCCCGGCCATGCTGCTGCAGCCCTTCAAAGACCCCAATTTCCGGCGCGCGGTACTCTTTTACGGCCTGTGGACCTTTGCCACGGGTGTGGGCGGGCCGCTCTACGCGGTGTTCATGCTGGAGGAGCTGCACATCTCCTATACCGCCATCTCCATCTACAATGCCCTCTTCATGCTGACCAGTATCCTGGGGTACCAGGTCTGGGGCGGCCTGGTGGACCGTTTTGGCGGCAAGCCGGTGCTGCAGATCCTCATGGTGCCGGCCACCCTCATCCCCATCCTCTGGATCTTCAACACCGCCGAGTCCTACTACCTGGTGCCGGTGGCCTTTGTGGTCAGCGGTATCGTCTACTCGGGTTTTCAGGTGGCCATCACCCCGATGTTGTACGAGCTCCTGCCCGAGGACGAGCGCCGCTCCTTCTATCTGGCCTCCTGGTCGGCCAGCGTCAACCTGATTGGGGCCCTGGGACCGCTGGCCACCAGCTATCTGGCCCTGGCGCTGCACCAGGTACATTGGGCCTTTGGCGGCTTCTCCCTGGGCAGCCTGCAGTTGATCTTCCTCATCAGCTCTGTCATCCGCCTGCTGCCCCTGGCGCTCTTGACCACGGTGCGCAACACCAAAGCCATCTCCTCCATGCACCTGGTCTCGCAGATGCTGCGCGGCAACCTACTCAGCTACGCGTACAATGCGGCCATCTACAACCTCGCCTCGGCCGAGGACCGCCGGGCCCGGGCCGCCCTGGCCCTGGGACGCTCGGGCAACCCCCTGGCCATTGAGGAGTTGGTGCAGGGCCTGGCCGACGCCAGCCCCAAGGTGCGCCGCAGCGCCGCGCAGGCCCTGGGCGAAAGCGGCTCCGAAAAAGCCGCCGATCCGCTGCTGCGCGAGTTGATGTCGGACGATTCGGATATCCGCAGCGAGGCGGCCGAGGCCCTGGGCCGGCTGGGCATGGCCCGCAGCATCGACCCGCTGATCACCGCGCTGGAGGACGATGATCCGCGGGTGCGCATGAGCGCCATCCGCGGTCTGTCCCAGATCGGGGGGGAGGAGGTGCAGGAGTTGCTCTTCTGGCACTTCAGCAGCAGCTTCGATCCCCGCACCTTCCCCACCCTGGTCGAGGTGTTGGGGGAGATGGGTGATCACCGCATCATCAAACCCACCCTGCAGCACCTGGAGGACTTCGGCTCGGCGGCGGTGCGCCTGCAGTTGCTCAACAGTGTCTGCCGGGCCGTGGGCGCCGAGAGCCAGTTCTACCGCCTGCTCTCCTACGAGCCGACCCGCCGGGTCTCCGAACTGATCAAACTGCTCAAGCGCGCCTCCTCAACCGTCACCACCAGCCGGTCGCTGGACACCGAGTTCCGCCAGGATCTGCGCCGTTCCTTCGAACGACTGATCCAGGCCTATGAAACGGAAAACGCCGAGTGGATGGTGGAGGCGGTGCAGCAGATTGCCGGGGTGGTCC
>JADZBP010000217.1 GCA_020852055.1 Candidatus Latescibacterota bacterium | reverse complement strand
GCCGGCCCCCTCGGCGGTGATATCGACCCTGGCCACCCCGGCCCGCAGCTGCGGGGTCTGGTTGGGTACACTCGTTTCCATCGGGCTGGCCGAGCGGACTAGCGGCCCTCGGCGAGGGCGACCAGGACCTCGGCCGCCGCTTCGCACTGGGCAGCGCTCACGTCTAGGTGGGTGGCGACGCGCACGGTGCGGGGCCCGAAGGCGATGGCCAGCACCCCCCGCTCGCGGGCCCAGGCGACGAGCTTGGCTGCGTCGGGGGCGTCGGGTCTGAGGTGGAAGACGAGGATATTGGTCTGCACCGTGGCCAGGTCCAGGTCGATCTGCGGGCTCTGCGCCAGGCGTTCGCCCAGACGCCGGGCGTGGCGGTGGTCCTCGGCGAGGCGAGCGAGGTGGTGGTCGAGGGCGTAGAGGGCGGCGGCGGCGAAGATGCCCACCTGGCGCATCGCCCCTCCCAGCATGCGGCGGTGGCGCACACACTGGTCGATGAGGGCGCGCGAGCCGGCCAGCAGCGACCCGCCGGGGGCGCCCAGGCCTTTGGAGAAGGACACGGCGATCAGGTCGAAGGGGGCGGCCAGGCTGGCGGGGGAGCGGCCGCTGGCGATGGCGGCGTTCCACAGGCGCGCCCCGTCCATAAACGAGGCGACGCCGTGCTCGCGGGCGGCGGCGCAGACCCGCTCGGCCTCGTCCTGGGGGAAGATCACCCCGCCGGCGCGGTTGTGGGTGTTCTCGATCTCGACCAGGGTGGTGGGCGGGTACACCAGATGGCCGCGGGTTTTGCGGGCGGCCAGGAACTCTTCGGCGGTGAAGACCCCGCCCGCGCCGATCTCGGTGATCTGGACCCCGGCATTGGCCGCCGAACCGCCGGTCTCGTGCCAGACAGCGTGGCACTCGCGGCTGGCGATCACGTCATCGCCGGGCCGGGGGAGCGCCCGCAGGGCCACCTGGTTGGCCATGGTGCCGGTGGGCAACCAGAGGGCGGCTTCCTTGCCCAGCAGGGCGGCGACCCGCTCCTGCAGTTGGTTGATGGTGGGGTCCTCGCCGAATTGGTCGTCCCCCACCGGGGCGGCGGCCATGGCTTCGCGCATCGGGGGGGTGGGACGGGTGACGGTGTCGGAACGCAGGTCGATGGGGCCGGCTGAAGTCAACACGCGGGTTTTTCTCCTTGGCGAAAAATGTTCCGACAATATAGAGAAATTACCCCGGCGCGGTCACGGCGGCGGTGAGCCGGCTGCTTCGGGCAGGTGGCGGTGGCGGGCCCACAGGGCGATGAGCCCCAGCAGCACCAGGTTGGGGAAGAGCAGCGGGGCCATGGCCGGGGCCCCGTGCACCAGTTTGGCGAAGAGGCCGGGCCCGTGCCCGCCCCCGTCGGCCAGCAGATGCAGCACGGCGCCGGCCACCCCCACCAGCCCCTGGAATACCAGGACTGCGCCGCACAAGAGGAGAAAGCGGCGGTTGACCGGCACCAGCAGCAGGGCCAGCAGAAAACTGACGGCAAAGGCGCTGCTGGCCACCGGCAGCCACTCGACGGCGTAGTAGAAGCCGTTGATGGCGTGGTCGGTCAGGCTGAAGACGAAGTTGCCCAGGAAGCCGCCCAGGGTTAACAAGATTACCCACTGGGCCCATTCCAGGGAGTCGGGCCGGACCATGCGGTTCATGATCAGCAGCAGGCCCAGGCCGGTGTAGGCGAGGGGCGCGGCGAAGGGCGCCGCGTAGGTGAGACTGCGCAGGGTGCGCTCGTAGAAGAACTGGCTGTCCAGGTGCAGCACCGTGCCGGTGAGCCCGATGCCCACCGCCGCCCAGCCGACCAGATGCCCCAGGTCGCACCAGACCTGCTGGTGGCGCCACCGCTCCCGCGCCAGGAAACCGGCGAAGAGCACCGCCGGGGCGACCAGGGAGAAGTAGAGCGGGATATACTCGCTGGAGCGGCGGAAGTGGTTGGCCGAATGGGCGATGAGGATGTCGAGGGCCAGGCCCAGGAAGTTGAAACAGACAAAGGCCTCGACCCAGAGCTGGTTATCGGTCCGCCACCTAGCGGGCATGGGCCCTCCGCAGCTCTTCGGCCATGGCCTGCAGCTCCACGGTCTTGGCCAGCATCGGGTAATTGCCGTGCCACTGCACAAAGTCCGACCCACCCATGAAGGCCCCGTGTTTGGCGGTGCGGCCGTCGTAGTGCCACAGGTCGAAGTAGACAAAATCGATGGGGTTGGTGAAGGGCGGGCCGCTGAGGGTCCCTGCCTGGTGCAGTTGGGCCATCAGCGCGGCGGCGGCCTGGATCTTCTCGTTGGTGTTGGCCACCACCTGCTCGGCGTCGGCGTAGACCCGGTCGATCAGCGGGGGGGTGTGGCACTGGACGCAGACCTGTTTCATGTTGGCCTGGGCCGCGGTGTACTGGGGCCGGGGTTTGGTCACCGCGTCGGCCAGGAAGTAGGACAACCGCTCGGAGGGCTCGTGGGTGACCTTGAGGCCGTTGAGGCCACTCATGTGGCAGGTGGCGCAGGTGGGTACGAACATGTCGCGGGTGGTCAGCGAGCCCGGCGGGGCATCGAGGTTGAGCTGGCCGGCCTGGGCGGCGACCATCACCCCGTGTTTGGACTCCTCGTAGATCTCCAGTTGGGAATGGTCCGGGCCCAGGTGGCACTGGCCGCAGGTGGTGGGCAGGCGGGCGATGGCCACCGAACTGGTGTGGCGGGTATGGCAGGCGGTGCAGTTGCCGATGGTGCCGTCGTCATTGGGGCGTCCCACGCCGTGGCATTGCACGCAGCCGCTGCCCACGGCGCTGGATCCCTCGACCAGACCCAGCGGGTTGGGCGGGCGCCGGGTGGCGCCGGGCTGATAGCGCTCCGAGAACTCCACCTGCTCGGGACTCAGGCCCTGTTCCCCGTACACCGCCGCCCAGGAGGGGGCGGCATGCCGGCTGCGCAGGAACTCCTGGTAGATGGGCTCGTGGCAGGCGCGGCAGTTGCCGGCGGT
>JADZBP010000216.1 GCA_020852055.1 Candidatus Latescibacterota bacterium | reverse complement strand
ATTACCGCGCCTGTAGCTTCGCCACCCTGGACCCCAGCTCAGATCAAGAGGCCTTCGAGATCTGCCGGCTCTATGGGCAGACCGGCCATTACCAGGGCAAACTCGGCTTGCTGCTGATGGGGCCGCCCGGCAATGGCAAAACCTCGCTGGCCGTCGCCATCCTGGGCCAGGCCCTGGCCCGGGAGCAAGCACCGGAGAGCCTGCGCTTCTGGAACGTGCCAACGGGGATGTACGAACTGCGTTACGGCCGCCTGCATCCAGACCACGCCGCCCGCCATGTCCTGGCCCTCACTACCCACGACCTGCTGGTGCTGGACGACCTGGGCAAGTACCACGCCACGCCCTGGGTCATGGAGCAGCTCTACCTGCTCCTGAACGAGATTTGGGAGACGGACAAGCGGGTGATCATCACCACCAATCTGCCGGCAGCCGCCCTGGTGCAGCTATTGGACCCGTGCCTGGTCTCCCGCATCCTGGGCATGTGCTACGAAGTGCCCTTGAGCGGGCCGGACCGGCGGAACTGAAAGCAAGATCACCGAACCCACCAAGCACAGGTGAGAGCGCAGATGAAACGACTGACCTTCAAAGAATACGCCGCCGAGGAGAGCGGCAGACTGCTCAGCGGGGAGCGGCTCCTGGCCCCCGAGCAGGTCATGGAGCGGTTGACCATCACCCGCCGGCAGTTGCAGGAACTCCACCGGGGAGCAAACCCCAAGGGACTCTTCCTGCCGGCCTACCGGCTGGGCAGCAAGACCATCCGCTACCGCCTGGCCGACGTGCTGCGGGTGGAGTGGCAGGCCATGCAGGGAGGGGGGGATGAGTGAGATGTTGCTCCTATTCTTGGGGGTGGCCCTGCTCCTGGCCTTTCGGGCCTGGCAGCAGCACCGCAAACGCCAGGCCCAATACCAGCGCCGGGCCCAGGATGTGGGCCTCAAGCCTTCCCAGCGCCGGCTCCTGTGGCAGGTGGCCAGAAAACAGCGGCGCAATCCGGTGCTGTTGCTGCGCTCATCTACGGCCTTCGAGCTGTGTGTAGGGGAGTGCGCCGCCCAGCAGGATAGTGTCGCCCTGCTGGAAGAATTGGCCCGCATCCGCATCCGGTTGGGCTTCGACTGCCTGGCCAAGGACCAGCCCGTGCGCACCACCCGCCAACTGCCGCAGGGCCAAACCCTCAGCCTCTGGCCCCAGGACACGGACCCCACCCAGGCCGCCCCCTGCCTGGTGGTCTCCCGCCACGAGCGGATGCTGGTCACTTCACCCTTGCTCACCACCCCGCCCACCTGGAAGGCCGGTACGCCCCTGAGTGTGCGTTTCCGCCGGGCACAGGACGCCGAGTACCGCTTTGCCACCCGGCTCCTCGCCTGCACGCCGCACACCCTGAAGCTCCAGCACGCCGACCAGGTGGAGCGGCTGCAGGTGCGGGCCTTCTTCCGCTGGGAGACCTCGTTCCCGCTCGCGCTCCTGGTCAGCCTCGGCCATGGGCAAACAAGATCACTGGAGGGCACGGTCACCAACATCAGCGGGGGAGGGTTGCGCCTGCGGATCGAGGATGGCATCCCGTCCGGCACCCCGGTGCAGGTCGATCCAGACCACCGGGGACCCTTCCCCCTGGCCGGCGTCCGCGCGCGGGTGATCTCCACCAGCATCGAAGCCCAGCACGGGTGGGTGCGGGTCCAGTTTGTGGATCTGCCCGCCAAGGTGGAAGCCCAGATCCTACGCCGTATCTTTCAGCATCAGCTCAAACACCCGCCAGCAGGGCAGGAGGTGCCATGCCTGCGCCGCCGTGCCCTTCAGCCATAGGAGCAAGCCATGGCGAACATGCAGGCATCGCCCTTCGTCGGCCACAGCCCGGTCCTGCAGCAAGCCCGGCACCAACTCCAGGAGGTCGCTCCCACCGATCTGACCGTCCTGCTCCTGGGCGAGACTGGCACCGGCAAAGGGGTAGCGGCCCGCGCCCTGCACCAGTGGAGCAGCCGGCCCCATCAGCCCTTTGTGCATCTGGACTGCAGCAGTCTGCCGCCCTCGCTGATCGACTCCGAACTCTTCGGCCACGAGAAGGGCGCTTTCACCGGCGCCAGCCTCCAGCGCAAGGGCCGCATCGAGCAGGCCCAGGGCGGCACCCTCTTTCTGGACGAGATCGGCGAATTGCCCCTCGAAGCCCAGGCCCGGCTCCTGCGCCTGCTCCAGGACCGCCTCATCGAGCGGCTCGGCGGCAGCCAGCCTTTGCACCTCGACGTGCGGGTGATCGCTACCACCCACCGCGACCTGGCCCAGGCCGTCAAGGACGGCACCTTCCGCCAGGACCTACCGCCTGCACGTCTTTCCCGTGCACCTGCCGGCCCTGCGCCAGCGACCCGAGGACATCCCGCTCCTGGCAGAACACTTCCTCGCGCAGATGCAGCCCCAGCTCCAGGAACCCCCTCCGCGCCTCAGCCCCGCAGGCCTCCAGGCGCTCCAGGCCCACCCCTGGCCCGGCAACGTGCGCGAACTCGAACACCTGCTCCAGCGCTCAGCGGTCCTGGCCAGGGGAGGGGAGATCCGGCCCGAGCATCTGGGCTTTGACCCACCGCCGCCGGCCCTGCCCAACGCGCCCCTCCAGATCCTGCCCCTGGCCGAACACGAGCGCCGGTACCTGCCCCAGGTCCTGGCCCACACCAAGGGCGTGATCCACGGTCCCAGAGGCGCTGCCCGCCTCCTCGGCATCAAACCCACCACCCTGCGCAGCCGCCTGCTCAAGCTGGGCCTGATGCAGATCCGCAACCCCCGCCAACCCCGCCGGAGCGAACCATGACCACTCTCACCCAGCCCCGCAGTGTCCTCAGCCTGCTCTGGCAGACCCTCCGTCTCACGGGCCGGCACTTCCTGCCCCTCTTCGCCATCGGTGGCATTCCCTGGGCGGTCTTCAGCCTGATCCCCATTCTGCTGGGTCAGCCTCAGACCCTGGGGGATCTCAAGCGGGCGCAGGTCCCGATCACCTGGGATCTGCTCTACCCCTTCCTCTGGGCCTACCTCTACGCCCTGCTCCTCTTCCCCCTGGCCAACGGTGCCCTGGTCCACGCCACGGCCCAGGCTCTCCAGGGCCGGCCCGTGCGGGTGACAGATGCGTACCGGGCCGCGTGGCCCTGCTGGGGCCGGCTGATGGCGGTCTATCTGCTCTATGGGGTATTGATCTGCAGCATCTCGCTGATCTTTGCCGCGATGGCCTATGGGTACCAGCCTGAATCGTGGCACGGACCCGAGGAGCTGATCCGGTCACTGGTCGCCGATGCCAGGCTCTACTACTACGTGGCGCTGATCAACTTCTACCCCCAGATCCTCGTGCTGGAAGGCGCCAGCCTGCGCCAGGCCTGGACCCGCAGCCGGCAGTTCGCCGCCAAAGCCATGGGCCGGCTGGGCTGGGTCCTGGTGATCTTCATGTTGCTGGGGATGCTGGGGATCGAGGTACTGCTGCCAAAGGTTGGCCAGTGGGCCGCGGTGCTGGGTAGCGGGCTGACGAATCTGCTGTGTTTAGTGGGGGTGACGGGGGTGTACTGGGAGGGGAGGGAGGGAGTAAAAGAAGGTAGATGAGGCCGAGGTGGCGTAGCGGCAGTTTGGCCGTTTGGCAGGGTCGATCGGTCGACATATCTTACTGCCGAGGCTATTGGTCATCGGCACTCAACGAACTTACCCGTGCACACTGGCAGGGCAGAATCGACTATCAGTGGATGTGGGCGTCTCAAAAACTTACGGGTATTTCTGTGCTTGCGACGTTAGAAAGCTACTACCAAGAAAACGGCATTTTGGCGACCAACTTTTCCTGCCGACACAAGGCAGAATGCTCGTCCAACTGTGCAACCTTTACCGGGCCAAAATCCGCCTATGTGAGCTCTGGATACGAAAAGGGGCTTCTTCCCAGGTTGCTGTTCCTATCCTTGGACTCAGGTAGCGGAGGAGAGCTTTGCGAGCAAAGGCTGCCTAGCGCAGTAAGAACGCAAGAAGAAGATCGAGACGTACTGGCTCTCCCAAAAAACAAACACTGGTTTCGGACACACGAGTTGGCCTGGTACATCCTCAGAGCTTTTGATCCGAGACTCAAAATCGAGGACGCTAAAAAGCATTTTGCTCACGCAAATTCGGCGAAGTGCTGCATGAACAAACAGCAGAATGGGATGGCCGATAGCGTCCTGTTCAGGAACTGCCAGGGGTACCTAAAAAGAGAGTTGGAAATACTAGACCCGAAAATAGTCGTAAGCCAAGGGGACAAAGCAAAGAATGCTATCCAGCAGTTGCTTGAATGCCGGCTAAGTACGATCGATAAGTTCTCATCAATTATCAGGCTTAACGGCAAGGAGGTTTTCTGGCTTCATACGTATCATCCGCGCAGAGTTGGGGAATTCTATCAGCATAGACGTTTCAACTGGGAGACGAGAGAAGCCGAGGGTTGGGTGTTTTACGCTGAGCGCATCCACCATTTCATAATGGGAGGAAATGCCTGATCGGCGGTTGCACGCGACGGTCCTCGCTCTGCGGGTTCGTCTCACCGCCTGAACCGCGGCGCTCCCTCTATAGACCATGTCCCAACCTCGCCAGATAGCCCGCCAACTCGACCTCCTCCGCACCCTCTATACCCACCGGGCAACTGGCATCACCACCGGTGAGCTCGCCCGGATCAGCGCCGAATTCTACGGCAGGATCTCCCGACGCACGGTCGAGCGCGATCTCCAGGACCTGCTCGAAGTGGGCTTTCCCCTCTACTCCGAGCGCCAGGGGCGCCACATCTACTGGCGCATCCTTCCCAGCGCTGCACTCCCCTCGCTCAACTTCACGGTCCTCGAAATCGCTGCCCTGCTCTTCGCCGAAGGCATGAGCGACGCCCTGACCGGCACCCCCTTCAAGGACGACCTCCACACCGTCTGCCAACGCTTGCGGGGCACCCTCTCGCCTAGGGTGCAGGAGTATTTCCAGCGGGCTGTCGAAGCCTACACCCCTCACCTGCGGGGCCAGAAATCCTATGCCGGCTTCCAGGCCATCATCGACCAGCTCAACGAGGCCATCCTCAAAAGGTGCATTTGCCAGGTCACCTACCGGGCCATGGGCGGGGATGGCCCCAAGACCTACCCCATTGAGCCTCTGCGCCTCTTCTACTACCGGGGAGGGCTGTACCTCATCTCCCGAGCGCCGGCCTACGACCAACTCATCACCCAGGCGGTGGAGCGCATCCAGGACCTCCAGGTTACCAGCCAGACTTTTGAACCTCCCGCCAACCTGCCGCCCGAGGACCGACTGCGGCACTCCTTTGGCATCATCTACGAGGAGCCCTTCGCCAGCAAGGTCCGTTTCACCCCTGACCAGGCCCCCTACGTCCGCGAACGGCTCTGGCACCCCTCCCAGCGGATTGAGGAGCAGGAGGATGGCGGCCTGATCCTGCACCTGTTCGCCGGGGGTCGCTACGAACTCAAGGCCTGGGTCCTGAGCCACGGCGCCGACGCCGAACTCCTCGAACCAGACGATCTCCGCCAGGAGATCGCCACCGAGCTGGTCGCCTCTCTGAAAGCCTACCAGAAAAAGCGCTGATCTGCGACACGATCTGTCGCCAGTTCCCCCTACCTTTCCAGTAGCACTCACAATTGCCACCTGACATATGCAGGTTTCTGGATCACTGGCCCACTAATTGCTAGATAGCAGGATGCAGAATCATCACCTTTCAGATCTAGCAGGGGGCCATCCCATGACCTCGTATCCGGTGCAGGAGCAGCTTCTGCCTTTTGCCGACAACGCCGAGTTCCTGGCCATGAAACTGAAAGAATACCTCCTGAGGCTGACGCATACCGCGTTGAGCCAGGCTCTCGATCAGCAGATCGGACCTGAGGAGAATCGGCCGGCCTATGCCCTGTATCGGCCCGTCACCAAGTACCTGATGGAGAAGGTGGCAGCCAGTCAACAGGGTTACCGACAACTCCGGGCCTCGAACAATCTGCGCCTCGCCGTGTCGATGGCTGCTGACGTGCCGGCCAAACAGGTAGTGGAGACCCACACCCTCGATGAGGTCGAACAGGAGGTGGTCTGGATGCTGTTTTTCAAGGCCGTGTCGGTGGCGTTCCGGCGAGAATACCGAGAGACCGGCCTTTTCGCATCCAAATCAGAGCCTGATGACCTGCTATGCGTCGGCTCCCTCGTCCAGCTCCTCTCCCCGGTTCCAGCGGTACAAATCAACCTGTTGGCCTACTTCCACCCTGGCGGGCGGCTGTGCCGACAGGGCCTGGTATGCCTGGAACGGGGGGCATCGGGGGCAGGAATGCCGGCGTTGGAGACGCGGCTCTACCTGGATGAGCAGGTGCGGGGACGGATCATCGGCACCTAGGCGCAGATGGCGGCACCGAGTGCAGCATCGCCCAGAATACCCCACCAACCAGAAGGACCTCACATGAACGAGAGCACGATGCAGGGTTACAGTAACACCAACACGATCTTTGCCGCCTTCTCACAGGAAGGCTTCCGACGAAAACTCGAACAGTTGGCGCTAGAGTTGGATTGCCGGGTGTACTGGGCCGAGTACCCGGCGGATCTGATAGCGATACCCTGGTTTGTGGCTATTGTCGATCGCAGGGTACTGGGTGACCATTCATGGTGCCTCTACGAGCAATACCGCGCTGAGATCGGCGAGCCGGAGCTATGTATTCTGATTGATGATGGTCCCCCTTCCAGCCTCGCACTGCAACAGGTGCCGTTTTTGGCCGACAGCAGTGAGGAGGAGTTGATGAAGGTCGTCCGCGCAGCACATGCCATGTCCAGCCAGGTTATTTCTGCCCAAGGTGATTAGCGACAATTAGATCTCCTGCCGACGACAATTAGAATTCCCGGTTTTCGGCGTAGGCGGTAACCT
>JADZBP010000215.1 GCA_020852055.1 Candidatus Latescibacterota bacterium | reverse complement strand
GTTGATCTCTTGTGCATGCCGCCCTTGAACCGAGAGATCCCTGGTTACGCTCAGGGTGCGGACCGGCATCACCATCCCCAGTTTCACAAAACCTCTGATGGCCTGCCGGTCGTCGGGGTCCTGGACCACCTTCGCCCGGTACCGACCGATGTCCAGGCTGTTTACATCCAGCAGTTCCAATCGCGTATCGTGCTGGTGGGTCGCATACCGTGTGATGCCGACCGGATCTGCGCCTGTTGGCATGGTCGGTCCCAAGGTTGGCCCGGCGCCTTCCGTGCCGATGGGGTCGATGGCCAGGGTTGGACTGGGTAGGGACAACGGGTGGATCTGGGCACGAGTAGGAAAAACCCCCATTGCCGGCGCCTGAGGCCGGCGTGCAGGAGCTAGCCGTCCTTCATGCGGTACCGGTAGCCTCTTGGGCAGAGGTACCTTGCGCAGCTCGATGGGCCTGGTAAGCTGCGGATCGTGGCGGGTAAAGACCTTGACGTGGTCGGGCTCGGGAAGGTTGCCATTTAGCCCATTGAATAGCTTCGGCGCAAGCGCGAGTAGCAGGAGATGGATAAGGGCGGACAGACCCAAGGCCGCCAGGAACACCTTGCTAATTCGATACAACAACAAGGTGGTAGCGCAAGATGGTCGCCAATACCCGAGCCACAGGAGTCTGGCCAGAACCGCCTCCAGTGTGTGAAACCCCCCGCAGGGGGAAAAAGCATTGCCGCTTACGCCCTCGGGTTGACGAACCCACCGGGACGGCGCGACGTCTGCCCTGCAAATGACGTAACGAACCAAGGATCAGGCGGACCCAACTCGCCGAGTCTCCGGAATACCCGGTACGATTCAGTCGGGACCAAGCCGGAGCGATGAAGCTGGCGCGTGTCTCAATAGACCACCCGCACCACCCGCGTGACCAGGGTCTGCTCGGCGGACTCAGATTCGGCGGCGACGGCCAGGCGCAACAGGTAGAGCCCGGGCGGCACCCGGCGGCCCGCCTGGTCCTCACCCTGCCACGCCAGGGTGTAGCGGCCCCGCGGGTCGGCCCGCTCTTCGGTCCACTCCCGCACCCGGCGCCCGCTCAGGTCGAAGAGTTCGATACGCACCGCCCGCGCCACGTCCAACCGGGACAGGCTGAAACTCAGCTGTAGCGCGTCGTTGATACCGTCGCCGTTGGGGGTCACCACGGCGGACGCCAACCCGATGTCGGTGAACACCGCGTTGCCGTCCAGGGCCACCACCACCATCGTCTGGCTGTCCAGCCCTTCGAGGGCCTCGCCAGCGCTGACCCGCTGCCACGAGCCGGTGGCCGCCGAATTCTTCACCGCCGCCGAGAACTCGGCGCTGTTGGCGTAGACCGCGGTTTTCATCCGCACCTGCAGCACCTCCCCCTGCCGCTGCACCGGTACGGGCAGCCGGAACCACAGGGTGTCACGGGTCGCGGCCAGGCGCTCCAGTTGCGCCGGCTGGTACCAAACCCCTCCCCCCCGCAGCAACTCCTCCTCCGTCCCGCGGCCCACCTCCACCAGCTCCAGGGTGGTGGCCGCCGTGGTGGTGAGCTGCACCTCGTCGAATCCCTGGCCGGGGTTGCTGAAGAGCGGCCGGATGGCGCAGGAGCGCTCCTCCGTTTCGCCGATCCGCATCACGCGGGATGGCCACACCTCTCCCAGGAGCCGGTCGGCGTACAGGTCGGCCAACTGCACCCGGATCGACTGCAAGGAAGCGGGCCGGCCGTACTTGCTGAGAGTGTCGGCCATCACCCGCGCCCGTATTTGCAGGTACAGGCGCGGCGAGGGGGACTGGATGCGATCGCCGGAGAAGAGGTACGGCTTGCTCCACGGGCTCCAGTCGGCCCCCGGACGGTACACCGTGGTGACCTCCCCCTGCTTCACCCGCGGCAAGCGATGCAGGTACCGGTCCTCCGAGACCACCGCCCCGTCGCTGTTGTGGTAGACCTTATCCTCCTCGAGCAGATTGCCGGTGCGGGTGGACAACTCCACCCCGGTGCCAATGGGCACCTCGGCCTGCCATTCGAGGGCGACCAGGTCCTTGTAGCCGCCCAGCTCGATCAGATCCGAGACCAGCTCCACCTCGGCCACGTACCCTTCGCCGTAGAGCATCACCTCGACGAAACCAAAGTAGCTCGTCGGGCTGGAATTGCGGAACAGGGCCCGCATGAAGCGCACCTTGGCCGGCGCGATCTCGAAGGCGCGGTACCGGGCCCCCCCGGTGCTGAGCAGGCCGTCTTTGCGGGCATTGGTGCTGCTCACCTCGGTCCATTTGATGCTGCCGTCGGGCGCCCGGGCGCCGTCCGAAACATCGATTGCCATCTCGTCGATGGGGTTCACGCCGTCGACGAGGAAGTGCAGGGTGTCCACCCAGAAGACGGCCCCCAGGTCCTCGAAAAAGGTGTTGAGCCGGCCCCGGAAGATCGAGCCGCTGGGGCCGGTGGAGTAATCGCCGTCGGTGACGGTTTCCGCCAGGTTCTTGGGCTCGGCGCCGGTCTGCAGGGTGGTCTGCCCGCCGCGCCGGGTTGCCCCCAGGCTGAGGTTGTCCCCCACCGTCCACACCTCCACCTCGGCCAGGCGGGGCCGCTCCCGCCGGAAATAGCGCACCGGCCCCTGTTGCGCCGCCGGCAGGTCCTGGTACAGTTCGCGGGTGGTCAGGCTCTGCCGGCCGGCCGCGCTCTGGCGGTAATATTCCACCACCCCTCTGGCGTCAACGGGCAGCGCCGCGTACGACTCGCGGGAGACCTCCCGGGTCCGGTCCAGGTCGCTGTCGGTGACCAGGATGTGGATCACCTCCAGCGGGTCGCCCGCAAACAGGGGATTGGCCGCCTCGGTGGGGCGGGGTATGACCTCGAATTCCCGCGCGGTCTTGTTGGGCCGGTCGGTCCGGAAGAGTTTCCAGAAACGGGCGACATCGGTCCCCCGCAGGTTGTACTGGGAGGCGGACTTGGGCGGCGGGTGCCGCCAGCCCAGCACCTCGAACTCCAGGAAGGGCTCGCCCTGCTCATCCCCGACGAAGCGCAGCACGATCTTCTCGACCACCACCACCCGCCCCAGCCGCACCTGCAGCCACCAATTCTCCGGCGATTGGTTCAGGTCCGGCTCCCAAAAGGTGGTGGGGTCGCCATCGATCACATTCCGGGCCAGATCTGGATTGGACCCTGCCGCCGCGCCCCCCTCGAGCTGCACCGCAAAGTGCGGGGCGTCCAGGGAGGCGTTGACCTGTTTGCGCAGGAAGCGGGGGGAGACCGCCCCCGCCGAGTCGATATTGACCAGCCCGGCCGAGACCCCCCACGCCTGCCAGTGCGCGGCGCCCTTGACCACGATCTGGTTGCCCTCGATGGTGTGGCCAGGCGCGGCCAACACCTCGGCCGCCAGGCCTCCCACCAGGAGGGCCAACCAGCACCAGCAAAAACGCGCCCGGCTTTTCATCTCAGTACACCACCCGCACGGTGCCCAGGCGCTGGGTCCGTCCTCTCTCGATATCCACCGCGAGGTAGTAGAGGTACACCCCCGGCGGCACCAAGCGCCCCGCCCCGTCCCGCCCGTCCCAGAAACGCTGGTACTGCCCGATCTGCTCGCGGCCTTCGTGCAGGGTGCGGACCCGGCGGCCGGCCAGGTCAAGGACCTCCAGCGCCACCTCCACCTGGCCGGTGGCCTCGAAAAGGTCGTAGGTGATGCCGGCCTGGTCATTGATCCCGTCCCCGTTGGGCGTAAAGGTTGCGGGATTCACCTGGGCCCGGACAAAGGCCTCGGCGCCCTCTGCTGTCTCCACCCACACCCGGTCCCCGCCGTACTCGTCGACAGCGTCGCCCGGCCGCACCTGCTGCGGGACCTCGAAAGGGAAACGGCTGTCGGATACCCGGGCCGCGAACACCGCGCCGTAGCGCAGCACCTGCGCGACAAAATCCACCTCGACCAGCACGTCCGAGTCCAGGCGTTCCAGCCGGCGGGGGAGTCGCACCGTCAACCGGCGGGGCTCCAGGGCCTCGAGCACATAGGCGGATTCGACCCCGTTGATCCGCACCCCTGACACCGACACCAGTTGTGAAGCCGAGGCCTCGATCTCCAGCCGGTCGAATCCGCCTTCGTCGCGCTCCAGGCGCGGCTTGAGGAAGTAGGTGAAGGCGGTGGTCTGGCCGGCCGGCGCCTGAAAGGGGTACACCTCCCCCACCAGTTGCGAGACGGCCGGGGCTGAGGCGCGGAACTCCAGCCACTCGATCCGGTTGCTGCCCTCTTCCTCGCAGAGAAAGTCGAGGCGGAACTGGAAATAGCGGCGCGGCTCCGGGTTGAAGCCCGGCATGGACGCCGCGCCGGTGATGGCGTAGGACTGGGACCAGGGGGTCCAACTGCTATAGTTATAGGTGGTGCCCGCCTTCTCGCTGAAGCGCAGCTTGCCGTACTCCTCCTCGCTCACCTCGGCCTTCTGGTCGCCGATCCCGGTGTACCTCCAGTAGCGCAGCAGATTCCCCTCCTCCCCGCTGCGAACCTGGAGAAAAACCTTGGCGCCCGGCGCGGTTTGCAGGGCCAGGTCCAAGGCCCCCCAGATGGCTGACTGCCCGAAGTCGATGATGTTCGATACATAAGAGGCGGTGTGTACCGCCCCGCGGGCATAGATCTGGATCTCGCCGATTTCCCAGGCCTGCTCGTGCTGGCCCAGGGCCACCTGCAGCGCCGCCGACCGCTGCTGGGAGGAGAGCTGGATGTCCAGAACCGGCAACTCGTTTCCCCGCACCTCGGCGGCAAAAGGCCGGCGCAGCACCTTGCCCGACCCTGAGGCAAAACGCTCGGCCGAGAGATGGACCCCCAGATCCCTCACCACCGCCCCGGCATTGGAGAAGATGCGAATCCGCTCGACGAAGACCGGCTCCTCCAGGGCGATGTCGATGGTCCCCTGCGGGCCGTACTCGCCGTCGCAGTCCAGGGTTGCCCGGTCCCCGCACAGGTACTTGCCGGCGATCCAGACGGTGTCGGTTTTCCGGTCGTACAGGGGCTGCAGTTGGGGGGCGAAGCCCTGGGAAGGGGCGATATTGACATTGTCGCCGGGGCGGTATTCCAGCACGCCGAGGCCCTGCTCATCCATCTGCAACCGGAGGGCCTCCCCGCCGGCCGAGTTTTCCAGGTCAGCCCATTCCCGCTGCACCAGCACCACCCCGGGCCGACCGGCTTCCGGGGGCGGCGGCAGATCCTGGCCGCCAAAGCGGTAGATCGTCACCCCGCGGGAAATCTGAGGAATGAATATGGCCGCCAGGCAGCAAAGCCACCCTGCAGCGTATCTGGCGCCAGTGCGCATGGCCGGCCTTGGTTTCGGGGTGAGGGATGCGGTCGTGGAGGCACCCTGAATATAGAGAACTTGGGGAGCGCCGATGCGCCTCTGCCCACCGCAATGCCGCCGCCGTCGGCCCGCTGCGACCAGCCCCCTTCTCCGCCTTTCCCGCC
Source organism: Candidatus Latescibacterota bacterium (assembly GCA_020852055.1). Lineage (GTDB taxonomy): Bacteria > Latescibacterota > UBA2968 > UBA8231 > UBA8231 > SICG01. The sequence continues at coordinate 6,505 of JADZBP010000215.1, read as the reverse complement.
ATGTCGGCAGCCCTTTTCCCCGCTGCGGGAAATCTTTCTTGACAGCTTGTTGCAGTTTTTTTATTGTGAACCATGTAACATCGTTACATTTTTCACGAATTTGACAACTGCACATCGCGGCGAGGTCCCCGATGGCCGAATCCCCCCGCAGCATCGCCCGGCTCAGCCTCTACCGGCGCCTGCCTGCCGAACTCCAGGCAGAAGACCCGGAGGCGGATTCGGTCTATTCCCACGAGCTGGCCCGCCGCGCCGGCGTCTCCCCTGCCCAGGTCCGGCGCGACATCATGGCCCTGGGCTACTCCGGGACTCCCAACACCGGCTACCAGGTGGAGGCGCTCACCGCCAGCATCGCCGCCCACATCGATCCCGCCACCCCGCAACAACTGGCCCTGGTGGGAGTGGGCAACCTGGGCACGGCGCTGCTGCAGTATTTCCGCGGCCGGCAGAGCAAGCTGCACATGGCCGCCACCTTCGACACCGACCCCGAAAAAGTCGGCAGGACCATCGCCGGTTGCCGCTGCCATCCGGTGAGCGCCATCGGCGAGGTGGTCCCCGCCGAAGGCATCACCGTGGGCATCATCACCGTGCCCGCCCCCCACGCCCAGGAAACCGCCGACCGGCTGGTGCAGGCCGGCGTCGGCGGTCTGCTCAACTTTGCCCCGCTGCACCTCAGAGTGCCGGATCAGGTCTATGTGGAGCACATGGACATCGCCATCCGGCTCGAAACCGTGGCGTTCTTCGCGCTGCGCGGACGCCAATCACCGAGAGGGTGATATGAAATCCATCAATCTTGCCCCTCCGCCCCCACCTTCGGCACATCGCGGCTGGAAGCTGGTGGACGCCACCATGCGCCGGCACGGACGCGAGCCCTATGCCCTCATCGAGGCCCTGCATACGGCCCAGAGCTCCTTCGGCTATCTCGACAAGGAGGCCATGACCTACGTGGCCCACAGCCTGCATGTGCCGCTCAGCCAGGTGTACGGGGTGGCGACCTTCTACCATTTCTTCAATCTCAAGCCCCAGGGCAAACACACCTGTGTGGTGTGTATGGGCACCGCCTGCTATATCAAGGGCGGGCAGCAGATCCTCGAAGCGGTGGAACACACCTGCCAGGTCAAAGCGGGCGAGACCACCCCGGACGGCAAGGTGTCGCTGCTTACCGCCCGCTGCCTGGGCTCCTGCGGCCTGGCGCCGGCCCTGGTCATGGACGGCGAGGTGATGGGCAAACAGGAAAAGGAAGCGGTGCTGGCCAAAGTAGAGGAGTGGAGAAGCCATGAGTCCTGACGAACTGAAAGAGATCGCCCAGACCGAAACCGAGGCGCACGACAAGTTTGAGCACCGCCTCAACGTGTGTATGGCCGCCGGCTGCCTCTCGGCCCGCGCCGACCAGGTGAAGGACGCGCTGGAACACGAAGTGAAGGCCAAGGGCCTGGAGCACCGCTGCCAGGTCAAGGGGGTCGGTTGTATGGGCCTGTGCGCCGCCGGCCCGCTGGTGCAATCCGAGCGCGACGGCACCCTCTACCAGGAGGTCAAGGCCGAGGATGCCGCCCCACTGGTCGAAAACCTGGGCAAGAAGCCGCTCAAGAAGCTGCAGTGCCGCACCGACGTGCCCTTCTTCCAAAAGCAGGAAAAGATTGTGCTCGAGAATTCGGGCATCATCGACCCCGAGCGCATCGAGGACTATATCCGGGTGGGCGGCTACACCGCCCTGGCCAAGGTGCTCACCGAGATGTCGCCCGGCCAGGTCATCGACGAGATGATCAAAAGCGGGCTGCGCGGCCGCGGCGGGGCCGGTTTCCCCACCGGGCTCAAGTGGAGCACCGTGGCCAAGGCCCAGGGCGAGCGCAAGTTCGTGGTCTGCAACGCCGACGAGGGCGACCCCGGCGCGTTTATGGACCGCAGCGTGCTGGAGAGCGATCCGCACCGGGTCCTCGAAGGCCTGGCCATCGCCGCCTACACCGTGGGCGCCCAGCAGGGTTATATCTACGTGCGCGCCGAGTATCCTCTGGCGGTGGAGCGGCTCAACACCGCCATCCGCCAGGCGCGGCGCCGCGGCCTCTTGGGCAACGGCATCTGCGGCACCACCTTCAGCTTCGATCTGGAGCTGCGGCTGGGAGCCGGCGCCTTCGTCTGCGGCGAGGAGACCGCGCTGCTGGCCTCCATCGAGGGCAAACGCGGCACCCCGCGGCCCCGACCGCCGTACCCGGCCGAACACGGCTTGTGGGGCAGCCCGACCCTGATCAACAACGTCGAGACCTTTGCCAATATCGCCCCCATCCTGCTCAAGGGCGGGGCGTGGTTCGCCGGCATCGGCACCGAGAAGAGCAAGGGCACCAAGGTCTTCGCCCTGGCCGGGCGCATCCACAACACCGGCCTCATCGAGGTGCCCATGGGCACCACCCTGCGCGAGATCATCTTCGATATCGGCGGGGGCATCCCCGAGGGCAAGGCCTTCAAGGCGGTGCAGACCGGCGGCCCCTCGGGCGGTTGTATCCCCGCCCAGCACCTCGACGTGGCCGTGGACTACGACTCCCTCAAGGAGTTGGGCTCGATCATGGGGTCGGGCGGCATGATCGTCATGGACGATACCTCGGACATGGTGGACGTGGCCCGCTACTTCATGGAATTCTGCATGACCGAATCTTGTGGAAAGTGTGTGCCCTGCCGCGTGGGCACCGCCCAGCTGCACAACCTGCTCCTGAAGATCGGCGCCGGCCAGGCCACCCGCGCCGACATCGCCCTGATGGAGGAGTTGTGCGACCTGGTCCGCAACACCAGTCTCTGCGGCCTGGGCCAGACCGCTCCCAACCCCGTGCTGAGCACCCTGCGCTATTTCCGCGAGGAATACGAAAAACACCTCGCCGAGGAGGTGGTATGACCACTGTCAGCCGCGTCAAAACCCTCAAGATCGACGGCCAGGACCTATCCGGCCGTGAGGACGAAACGATCCTGGAGGTGGCCGCCGAGAACGGCCTCTCCATCCCCACCCTCTGCCACCTGGACGGCCTCACCGAGGTGGGCGCCTGCCGCCTCTGCCTGGTGGAGATGAAGGGCAGCCCCCGGCTGCTGCCGGCCTGCACCACCCACGTGCAGGAGGGCATGGAGATCAGCACCGACTCCGAGCGCCTGCGCAAGTACCGGCGCATGATCCTGGAACTGCTCTTCACCGAGCGCAACCACGTCTGCTCCATCTGTGTGTCCAACGGCCACTGCGAGCTGCAGAACCTGGCCCAGTCGGTGGGCATGGACCACGTGCGTTATCCCTACCTGTACCCCAAGCAGCCGGTGGACGCCTCCCACGAGCGCTTCACCATCGACCACAACCGCTGCATCCTCTGCACCCGCTGCGTGCGGGTCTGCGACGAGGTCGAAGGCGCGCACACCTGGGATCTGGTGGGCCGCGGGCTGAACACCCAGGTGATCAGCGACCTGGCCCAGCCCTGGGGCGAGTCGCCCAGCTGCACCAGCTGCGGCAAATGCGTCAATCTCTGCCCCACCGGGGCCCTGTCGGCCAAGCGGGTGGCGGAGATGAACAAGAAGCCGCAGTTCCTGGCCCACCTGACCGTCATGCGGGAGAGAAAGAGATGAGCAAGCTGAGGATGGCTACCGTATGGATGGACGGCTGTTCCGGCTGCCACATGTCCTTCCTGGACATGGACGAGCGCCTGGTGGCCCTGGCCGCTCATGTCGAGCTGGTCTACAGCCCGCTGGTGGATATCAAGGAATACCCCGACCAAGTCGACCTGGCCCTGATCGAGGGAGCGGTCAGCTCGGAGGAGGACCTGGCCAAGATCAAGAAGATCCGCCAACACACCAAGATCCTGGTCTCCCTGGGCGACTGCGCCATCACCGGCAACGTGCCGGCGATGCGCAACCCCTTCCGGCTGGACGCCGTGCTGGATCGGGCCTATTTCGAAAACGCCGCCACCAACCAGCAGGTGCCCGTCCAAGTCGTCCCGCCCCTGCTGGATCGGGTGCGGCCGGTACACGAGGTGGTCAAGGTGGACCTCTTCGTGCCTGGTTGCCCGCCGGCGGCGGACACCATTCATTTTGCTCTTACCGAGCTGCTCGCCGGCCGCATCCCCGAGCTGGGCGACAAGACCCGCTTCGGCGCTTGAGGTGAAACCATGGCCCAAACCATCGTCATCGACCCAGTAACCCGCATCGAAGGACACGCCAAGATCACCATCCAGCTGGACGAGGAGGACAAGGTCGCCGACGCCCGGCTGCACATCACCCAATTCCGCGGCTTCGAGAAGTTCGTCGAGGGCCGGCCCTACCTGGAGATGCCCTCGCTGATGGCGCGTATCTGCGGCATCTGCCCGGTCAGCCATCTCCTGGCTTCGGCCAAGGCCTGCGACGAACTGCTGGCCGTGGCCATCCCGCCCACCGCCAGCATGCTGCGCCGCATCATGCACATGGGCCAGACCATCCAGTCGCACGCCCTCAGCTTCTTCCATCTGGCCTCGCCGGATCTGCTGCTGGGCCTCGACGGCGACCCGGCCAAACGCAACGTCTTCGGGGTCTTGCAAGAGTACCCGCAGCTGGCCCGCGATGGCATCCGCCTGCGCCAATTCGGGCAGGAGGTCATCGCTCTGCTGGGCGGTAAACGCATCCACCCGGCCTGGGCGGTGCCCGGCGGGGTCAGCGCCCCGCTCACCGTCGAGCACCGCGACCAGCTGCTGGCCCAGTTGCCCGATATCCTGGCCCTGGCCCAGCGCACCCTCGACTGGTACAAGGGGGTGATGGACAACTACCGCGAGGAGATCCGCACCTTTGGCAACTTCCCCAGCCTGTACATGGGCATCGTTTCGCCCAAGGGCGAGCTGGAGCTGTACGACGGCAAGTTGCGCTTCATGAACGCCCGCGGCGAGATCATCGCCGATCAGGTGGAGTCGAACCGCTACGGCGAGTACATCGAAGAGGCCGTGGAACCCGACTCCTATCTGAAATCCCCGTACTACAAGTCCCTCGGGTACCAGCACGGCATGTACCGGGTGGGACCCCTGGCGCGGCTCAACCTCATCGATGCCTGCGGCACGCCGCGGGCCGACGAGGAGTGGGCCGAGTTCCGCGACCTGGAACGCGGCCCGGCCTCCAGCTCTTTCCATTACCATTACGCCCGGCTCATCGAGATCCTCTACGCCGTGGAGACCATGGAGAAACTGCTGCGCGACGAACGCATCCTCGATCCGCACGTGCGCGCCATCGCCCGCCCCAACCGCTCCGAAGGCGTGGGCATCGCCGAAGCCCCGCGCGGCACCCTGATCCATCACTACCGCATCGACCAGAACGGCTTGATGGAATGGGCCAACCTGATCATCGCCACCGGCCACAACAACCTGGCGATGAACCGCAGCATCCTGCAGGTGGCCCGCCACTTCGTCAAGAGCAAGAGCCTCAGCGAGGGTATGCTCAACCGGGTGGAGGCGGTGGTGCGCGCCTACGACCCCTGCCTGAGCTGCTCCACCCACGCCGTAGGCCAGATGCCGCTGCACGTGCAACTCCTGGGTCCGGGCGGCGAGCTGTGCGCCGAGGTGTTGAGGGACTGATGAACCGGTTGCTGGTGGTGGGAGTGGGCAATCCGCTGCGCGAGGACGACGGGGTGGGTTGGTACCTGGCCGAGGCCCTGGGCCAGGCCGGGGTGCCAACCCACACCTGCCACCAGCTTCTTCCCGAACTGGCCGCCGAGCTGAGCCAGGTGGACCTGGTGCTTTTTGCCGACGCCCGCGCCGGGGAAACCCCCGGACAGGTGCAGCTCCAGGCCCTGGCTCCCAGCGACCGGCCCGGGTACTCGCACCACCTCGACGCGCCCGGCCTGCTGGCCTGGGTGCGCGGGCTCTACGGGCACTGCCCGCAGGCCTATCTGCTCTCGGTGACCGGGGCCGCCTTCGGTTACCGCGAGGGACTCTCGCCCCAGGTCGAGGCCGCCCTGCCCGCCGCCCTGGCGCAGGCCGGCGCCCTGCTGCATCTCGAAAAGGAAACCGCCCATGCATGAGTTCGGCATCGTCAGCGACATGGTAACCCAGCTGCTGCGCCAGTTCGAGGGTCGCAAGATCCGCCAGATCCACGCCCTGCGCTTCCGCCGCGGCAGCACCTTTTCCCCCGAGGCGCTGGAGCAGGCCTACCGCGTCTCCACCGCCGGCACCATCCTCGAAGGCGCCAAACTGATCATCGAGACCGTTGATCACCAGTTCGAGTGCAAATGCGGCTACCGCCAGGTGATCAGCTGCGACGAATTGCTGGGCCACTTCTTCATCTGCCCGCAGTGCAGCGCCACCGCCGAGATCGACGAGGCCCACGACCTCGAGCTGCTGGAGGTCACCGGCGTCGAAGAGGGCCTGCCGCCGCCCCGGCCGGGGTGAAGGTGGCCCAGGCCCTGCACCCGCCCCTGGTCCGCCTGCGCCTGGTCATCCACGGCGCGGTGCAGGGAGTGGGATTCCGCCCTTTTGTTTTTCGCCTGGCCGGGCAACTCGGGCTGACCGGCTGGGTCAACAACTCCCCG
>JADZBP010000214.1 GCA_020852055.1 Candidatus Latescibacterota bacterium | reverse complement strand
GCCGGCCTCTGCCCGACCTGATCCACGCCCACTGCGCCTATCCCGACGGCCTGGCGGCGGTGGAGTACGGCCGGCAGCTGGGCCGGCCCGTGGTCATCACCGTACACGGGCACGATCTCAAGGACCTCCCGCGCGACCCGCGCTGGCGGCCCCTGGTGGCCCGCGCCCTGCAGGGGGCCCAGGCGGTGATCGCGGTGAGCCAGGAGTTGGGGCGGCTGGCGCAGGAGTTGGGGGCGCGGGGGCTGCGGGTGATTCCCAACGGGGTGGACTGCGAGTTGTTCAAACCCGGAACGCGCCCGCCCGGCGAAGGCGGCTGGCGGCTGCTCTACGTGGGCCGCTTCGACATGGCCAAGGGGCTGGGGGTGCTGCTGGAGGCTATGGCGCTGTTGCGGCAGCGCCGGGGCGATATCTCCCTCAAGCTGGTGGGCGGCAGCAGCGCCACCGGGACCGAGGCGCCCTTCCGCGAGCAGGTGGCCCGGCTGGGCTTGGGCGAGTGTGTGGAGTTTGCCGCCGAGGTGCCCTGGGCCGAGGTGCCGCGCCAGATGGGGGAGTCCGACGTGTTTGTGCTGCCCAGTTTTTCCGAGGGACTGCCCCTGGTGCTGGTCGAGGCCCTGGCCTGTGGCCTGCCCCTGGTGGCCACCCGCTGCGGCGGGCCCGAGGAGTTGGTGCAGCCGGGGATGGGGCAGTTGGTGGGGGTGCGGGAGGTGGAGGGACTGGCGCGCGGCATCGAGGCGGTGCTGGATCACTACGGGGACTACGACCGGCAGGCCATCCGCCGGCGCGCCGAGGAGGAATACGACTACCGCCGCATCGCCGCCCGTCTTTTTGCGGTGTACGAGGAAGTGCTCAGCCGTCCGCTTTGAGCAGCGCCCGGTAGAATTCCACCAGGCGCTCGCCTTCTTTTTCCCAACTGTATTGTTCCAGCACCGCCGCCCGGCCGCGGCGGCCCATCTCCCGGCGCAGGTCCGCGTCTTCCAGCAGCCGGCGCAAGACCTTTTCCACCGCGTCCAGGTCGAGGGGATCGGGGGCGAAGCCGCAGCCGGCCGCGGCGACGATCTGGGCCCACATGGGGAAGTTGGAGACCACTACCGGCCGGCCCATCATCATGTACTCGAACATCTTGGTGGGCAGGGAATTCACGTAGTTGGGATCCGGGTGCAGCAGGGCCAGGCCCACATCGGCGTTCAGGAGGTGGCGGTGCACCTCGAGGTGGGAGACCAGGCCGGTGAACTCGATGTGGGCGCCCAGGTCGTGGCGGGTGATCAGCTCCCGGGCGCGGATCTGCTCGGCGGGGGAGCCCACCGGCCCCACCAGGCGCAGCAACAGGTCGGGGAAGGCCGGGCGCAGGCGCCGCACCAGCTCGATCATCTCGTAGAGGCCGCGCAGGGCGGTGATGCTGCCGGCGTAGACCAGGGTGGGCCGGCCGCCGGGCTGGCGTTCCTCGTAAAGGCCGGCGTAGGTCATCAGCGGGTAGTTGAGCGCGGTGAGGGTGCGGCGGCCCTGGTAGTATTTCTGGTACGCATGGTCGGCCAGGGTCAGGCCATCGACGAAGGGCAGGGCCAGGCCTTCGAGCAGTGGATAGAGGCGGGCCACCAGCGGGCGCAGCGGCCGGGGCAGCCAGGGCCGGCTGCGGATGGCGGCGGGCACGTCCTCGTGTACGTCGTAGACCAGCTGCCGCCCGGTGAGCAGTTTGAGCAGCACCGCCGCTGGCAACAGTTCCGGGTCGTGGAAGGCGTAGAGGCCCACCGGCTGCGACCTGGCCAGCCAGACCACCCGCAGCGTGCTGAGCATGCGCTGCAGACGGTGACGGGGGCGCGGCTGGGCGAGGATGCGGATCCCCTCGGTCTCGCTGGGCGTCGGGTCTTCGAGGGCGATGAGGGTGACGGCAAAGCCGGCCCGGGCCAGGGTGCGGGCCTCGGCCTGGAACATACGCACGTCGAAGCACAGGTGCACGGTGCTGAGTATACAGATGCCGGGGGGCGTCATCGGGGGGCTGTCTTGTCGAAGTCTGGCTTATTGTGGAAATTTGTCTGGGTTCTGCCAACCACTGGAAGGCGTCATCTAAGATACACATGGGTGTCTATTTAGGGGTATTCGACGGCCACAACGCCGCCGCGGCGCTCTTTTACGAGGGGCGTGTGCAGCACGTGCTGCAGGAAGAGCGGCTGGCGGGTATCAAGAACTTCTACGGCCCGCCCGTCCAGGCGGGGGCCCGGATGCTGGAACTGGCCGGCCTGCCCGCCTCGGCGGTGGACCGGGTCTGCCTGGCTTCGCGCTACGTGGCCACCCCGCGCCATCCCCATGCGGTGAAGGAGGGATTCGACCAGCGCTTTGCCGGCGGCTTGCGCCAGGGGACAGCGGGGCTGCTGGCCGCCACCGGGGCGTACCGCCAGTGGCGCACCAGCCAGCGCATGCAGGAGCGCCGCGAGGTGGTGGCTGGCTGGGGCTTCGGCCCCGAGCGCATCGAGTTTTGCGACCACCACCAGGCCCACGCTGCCACCGCCTATTACGGCCTGCGCCGGGACGAGGGGCCCTATCTGGTGCTGACCCTCGACGGCGGCGGCGACGGGCTCTCGGGGTCGGTGTGGCGAGGGGAAGGCGGGCGGATCGAGCGCCTGGCCGCCATTCCCCAGGCCGACAGCCTGGGCGAGATCTATGCGGTGACCACCCACCTGCTGGGTTTCATGCCCCTGGAGCACGAGTACAAACTGATGGGTATGGCGCCCTATGCTTCGCAGGAGCGGGCCGCCCGCATCACCCAGATCTATCGCGGCTACCTGGAGCTGGACTCCTCCCAGCCCATGGTCTTCCGCCGCCGGGTGCCAGAGGCCCTCTCGCGGCTGGGGCCGCGCCTGCAGCGCGATCTGGAGCGCATGCGCTTCGACGAGATCTGCGCCGGCCTGCAGCAATTCACCGAGGAGTTGATGGCCCGCTGGGTGCAGGCCTGTGTGGGGCAGACCGGCATCCGCCGGGTGCTGGCCGCCGGCGGGGTCTTTATGAACGTCAAGGCCAACAAGGCCATCTCCGAGCTGGCCGAGGTCGAATCTTTTGAGGCCTTCCCCTCCTGCGGGGACGAATCCCTGCCTCTGGGCGTCTGCTATCTGGCGGCCAGCGCCGCCGGCGAGACGGTGCTGCCCCTGGAACACTGCTACCTGGGCAACGACCTGTCGGCGGCCGAATGCCGCCAGGCCCTGCGCGCCATGGAGGGCCTGGCGGTGGAGGAGCCGGCGGACATGGCCGGGCGGGTGGCCGAGTTGCTAGCTGCCGGCGAGGTGGTGGCCAGGGCTGCGGGCGGTATGGAGTTCGGGGCGCGGGCGCTGGGCAACCGCTCCATCCTCGCCGACCCGCTCAACCAGGACGTGGTGCGGGTGATCAACCGGATGATCAAGAAACGGGATTTCTGGATGCCCTTCGCCCCGGTGGTGCGCCGCCAGGATGCGGCGGCCTATTTCCATAATCCCAAGGGACTGCCCTCGCCCTACATGATGAACACCTTCGACTCCACCGAGCGGCGCGGCGAGTTCATGGCCGCTGTACACAACGCCGACCTGAGCGCCAGGCCGCAGTTGCTCGAAGCGGGGCAGAACCCTGGGTACGAAGCTATCCTCGCCGCCTTTGCCGCCCGCACCGGGCGCCAGGTGCTGCTCAACACCTCCTTCAACCTGCACGGTTTCCCCATCGCCTGCTCGGCGGCCGACGCCCTGGGGGTGCTGGTCGATTCGGGGCTCAACCGCCTGGTGCTGGGCCCCTTCCTGGTCTCCAAGCGCGGGCACGCCGAATAGGATGGAGGCGCTGTTCTGGGTCTCGGTCCTGGGGGTGAGCCACACCTACCTGTTCTACCCCTTGCTCCTGTGGCTGCTCACCTGCTGGCGCCGGCCGCCGGCCTACCCCGAGTTGCGCGAACTGCCCACCGCCTCGCTGGTCATCAGCGCCTACAACGAGGCGGCGGTGATCGGCGAGAAACTCGACAACTCCCTGGCGCTGGAATACCCTCCCGGCAAACTGCAGGTGATCGTGGTCTCGGACGGCTCCCGGGACGGCACGGATCAGATCGTCGGCCAGTATGCCGACCGCGGGGTGCTGCTGCACCGCATGGAGCCCCGGTCCGGCAAGACGGCCGCCCAGAACGCCGGGGTGCGCCTGGCCACCGGCG
>JADZBP010000213.1 GCA_020852055.1 Candidatus Latescibacterota bacterium | reverse complement strand
GCAAGAACGGCCACGGCCATGCCGCACCCGCCGACAGTCCCGAGGCGGTGATTCCGCTGGACGACGGCGACTTCAAGGAGTTCTGAAAACGCGGGTGAGCGCCGGTCCGCGGCCCCCCCGCTCCGGCGCCCACCCCGTCTCAGGCGCGGCTTCGCCTCTTCCCGGCGAAGCCGCGTCTTTTTATCGGGCAGCCATATCGTCCGTGGCGTTGGTGCCGGGTGCCGGTCGGCCGGACCTCAGCGAAAGATCCGGTGGTGCGCCGCCTCTGAGATGGCGACCACTGCCGGGTGTTTGAGCCGGCGCTCGGCGGAGATGGCGTAGTACCGCTCGCGGATCTGCTCGACCCGCCCCACCACCACCGCGCCGTACTGTTTGCGCACCTCGCGCTCGATGGCCGAGGGCGCCGCGAAGAGGCCCGCCCCGGCCTGCCCGAAAACCTTGAGCAGGGCGGTGTCCTCGAATTCTCCCACCACATGGGGGCGCACCCCTTGCACGTCGAACCACTGATCCAGGGACCGGCGCAGGGTGGTGTTGTCGGTGGGCAGCAGCAGCGGCGCCCCCTCCAGCGAGGCCGGAAAACCCCGGCGATAGGCGGCGGCCAGCGCCGGAACGCCAAAGAAGCAGATCCCGCACTCCCCCAGCAGATGGCTGAAGGCGCGGATGCGGATCGAGGGACTGAGCGGGGCGTCGGCCAGCACCAGGTCCACCCCATGCAGGGCCAGTTCCGCCAGCAACCGCTCCGGCTTGTCCTCGCGGCAGGTTACCTGCACCCGCTCGGGCAGGGCCAGGGCCGGCTCCAGCAGCCGGTAGGCGATCAGCTTGGGCACCACATCGGCGATGCCCACGGCCAGGCGCAGGGGCCTGCCGGTGGGGCGGTCGCGCAGGTTGTCCATCAACTCGCGGCCCAGCGAGAAGATTTCGTCGGCGTAGCTGTAGACCGTGCGCCCCACCTCGGTGAGCACCAAGCCCCGGCCCTGGCGGGTGAAGAGCTTCTCCCCCAGCGCCTCCTCCAACGCCCGCAGCTGCCCGCTGATGGTGGGTTGCGACAGGTGCAGGCGCTGACAGGCCCGCGCCACACTGCCCTCGCGCGCCACGGTCCAGAAATAGAGCAGATGGTGATAGTTGAGCCATTCCATGGCGGGAAATATACCTGGTGTTTTGCGGTGGAGGTGCAGGTCCGCCCCCTACAACCGGGGTGGGACCCTCACGAATCGCGGTCCCTTGCCCGCCGCTGCCGGAGGTAGCCGATGGCCATGGGCAGCAGCGAGAGCCCGATGATGGCGAAGATCACCAGGCTGAAATTCTGTTTGACCACCGGCAGATTGCCGAAGAAGTAGCCGGCGGCGGAGAGCGGCGGAACCCAGAGCAAGGTGCCCAGCACGCTGAAGGAGAGAAAGCGCAGGTACTGCATGCGCCCGATGCCGGCCACGAAGGGGGCAAAGGTGCGGATGATGGGCAGGAAACGGGCGATGATCACCGTCTTGCCGCCGTGTTTTTCGTAAAAGGCGTGGGTGCGCTGCAGGTGTTCGGGATCGAAGAACCACGACTTCTCGCGCTTGAACACCTTGGGGCCGACAAAACGCCCCACCCAGTAGTTGGTGCTGTCGCCCAGCACCGCCGCCAGGGCGAGGGTGCTGGTGATGCCCAGCAGATCGAGGGCCCCGGTGGCCGCCAGCGCCCCGGTGGCAAAGAGCAGTGAGTCTCCGGGCAGAAAAGGGGTCACCACCAGGCCCGTCTCGGCAAAAACCACCAGGAAGAGCAGGGCGTAGATCCACGGCCCGTACTGGGTGGCCAGATCAAAAAGATGCACGTCGAGGCGCAGAAAGATGTCGATCAACTGCCCAATCACGAATTATCTCCTGTTGACAGAAAACCAAGTTCTTCGATGACCTGCAGGTCCGCCCGCGAGAAGGCGTACTGGCCCAACTCGGAAGGGTCCACCCAGCGCCAGGCAGCGCAGCCGAGGGTCTGGGGCTCGCCGCTGAGGTAGCGGGCGCGGAAGGCGTGCAGGGTGATGCTGAAGTGGGTGAAGCCGTGTTCGACCTGTGCCAGACACTCGTCTACCGCAATCTCGATGGCCAACTCCTCGCGGATCTCGCGGGCCAGGCATTGCTCCAGGGTCTCCCCCGCCTCCTGCTTCCCTCCCGGAAACTCCCACAGCCCGCCCAGCAGCCCTTCGCTGGGGCGCTGGGCGATGAGCAGGAGGTCCCCCTTCCAGATCAGGCCGGCCGCCACCTGGTAGTGGGGCCGGGGTTTGCGCGGGGCTTTGCGCGGCAGCCGGGCAGGGTCGTCCAGTTCGGCAAGGGCGCGGCAGTGCCGGGCCACCGGGCATTCGCCGCAGCGCGGCCGGGCGGGGGTGCAGACCCGCGCGCCCAGTTCCATCATCGCCTGGTTGAAATCCCCGGCCTGGCCGGGTTCCAGCAACTGCTCGCCGGCGGCGATCAGCGCAGCTTTCACCGCTGCCTGGCGCGGGTCCGCCTCCAGGCGCAACAGGCGGCACAACACCCGCGTCACATTGCCGTCCAGCACCGGATGGTCGCGGTCGAAGGCGATGCTGCTCACCGCCGCCGCCGTGTACGGACCCACGCCGGGCAGGGCCAGCAGGCCCTCGTAGGTGTCGGGCAACTGCCCCCCGCGGGCGGCAACCTCCCTGGCGGCGCGGTGCAGATTGCGGGCCCGCGCATAATAGCCCAGGCCCTCCCAGGCCTTGAGCACCTGGTCCTCGCTGGCGGCGGCCAGGTCGTGCACCGTGGGAAAGGCCTGGACGAAGCGGGCGAAATACGCGTCCATCTGGTCCACCCGCGTCTGCTGCAGCATGATCTCCGAGATCCAGATCAGGTAGGGGTCGCGGGTTTGCCGCCAGGCCAACTGCCGCCGGTGGGCCCGGTACCAGGCCAGCAGTTCGCGGCGGAAGTCGGCGATAGCCGCGGCCTCGTCAAGCAGGCCGGCTACCATGCCCGCTCCTCCTGGGTGCGGCGCAGGCGCGCGGCCCAGGGCTCGGGTTTCAGGGTGGCCAGTGCCCGGCCGCCCACCTGGGCCGGGGCGGCCGCCAACAGCGCGTTGAGCACCGCCTCCTCGCAGGCCTCGGCAGCGGCCCCGAAGAGGGGCGGCAGTCCTTCTTCGTCGAGGGCAGCGGCCTGCATCGTCACCCCCTCACCCACCGGCCCGGCAGTGGAAAACGCCAGCACCACCCCCTGGCGGCTGGCGCTGTCCAGCAACCCGGCCCGCGCCAATCCCAGCGCCGCCCGCCCGGCCAGGCGGTCGAGCTGATGGGGCAGCAGGGGCGCGTCAGTAGCCACCACCGCAGCGGCAGTGCCGGGCTCGGCCTGGCGCGGCAGCCGGGCCCACAGATCCAGCGGATAACCGTCGGCCCACAGCCGCGACCCACCCCCCGCAGCCACCAGCGCCCCCACCAGGTACTCGCCGCTGCGCCGGGAGGAGGTGCCCACCCCGCCCTTCAGGCCAAAGGCCCGCAGTCCGCGGCCGATGCCCACACTGCCCTCCTGCACCTGGTCCCCCTGGGCCGTCTGCAGCGCCGAGCGCAACTGCGGCTCGGCGACGCTGCGGTGGACCCGTGCCGGCGGGTTGAGATCCTCCACCCCCAGCACCAGGGGCGGCCAACCCGTGTCCAGATCCAGGCCCGCGTCCCGGCCCAGCCCGTAGCCCAGCAGCCCCTCGTAGATCCGCCCCATCGCCGCCGGGGGGGCCAGGACGATGGGGGAGGAGAAGATGCCGAAGTCCTCCATCACCTGTTGCCCGGTGAGTGGTCCCCCCCCGTCCGCTGCCCAGTGCCCCAGATAGAGCCGGCGTTCTTTGACCTCGAGCGGATAGGGCAGTACCGCGGTGAGGCCGCAGCACAGGCCTTCCCCCTCGATGGCCGCGTGCCCCACGCTCACCCCGGCCACATCGGCGATGCTGTTGCGCGGTCCCACGGAGAGCCCGCCCACCTTCAGCCCCAATTCGCGCAGCCGCATCACTTGATCCTGCCGTAGCGCTGCAGCACCTCGGCCAGTCGGTCGAGGGGCAGGGCGTGTACGAGATGACCATCGCGGCCGCTCATGGTGTAGGCCATGGTCAGGGCATTGAGGATGGCTTCTTCGGCGGTTTCGACCACGCCCTGGTACAGCCGGGTGATCTGGCCATCGCTCAGGACCTGCAGGGGTTGGACCGGGGCGGTGCCGCGACGCTGGGCAGTGGAAAAGGCCAGCAGGATATCGCCGCTGCTGTGGGTAGAGATGGCCCCGGTGCGGCCCATGCCCAAGGCCATTCGTTTGGCCAGCTCGCGCAATTGCAGGGGCAGCAGCGGCGCGTCTGTGGCGACCACGGCCAACATGGACTTGGGCTGGTCGGGGCGCTCGGGCAGCAGGTCGGGGATCTCGCGGCCCACCGGCACCCCGTCGATCATCAACTGGGCGCGCCGGCCGTGGTTGGCCTGGACCAATACGCCGACGGTGTAACGCCGGTCCTCGCAGTCCACCAGGCGCGAGGCCGTGCCGGTGCCGGCCTTGAATTCATACGCCCTCATGCCCGTGCCCCCGCCGGTGCAGCCCTCCTCGACCGGCCCGCCCTTTGCCTCATCCAGCGCCTGGCGCACGTGTTCGGGGCGCAGGTGACGGCCGGCGGTGTCGTGCAGAAAGTCGGCCCAGGTCTCCCCCACCACCGGCTCGGGCCGCAGCACCCCGGACAGGACCTCGGGGTCGCGCTCCAGCATATAACCCAGGGCCGCGTCGTAGGCGGCCCCCACACTGCCGGTGTCGGTGAAGAGGATGGGCGCGCCCAACCAGCCGCTGCGGCGCAGGGGGCCGACGCCGGTCAGTTCGCCGTTGCCGTTGAGGGTGAAATCGGCGGCCAGCACCGGCTCGCGGCTGAGTATGCCGCCGTGGGGCAGGATGGCGGTCACCCCGGTGCGCACCGGCCCTTTGCCGATCACCAAGGGTCCCTCCCCCGCGATCAGGGTCACCTGCCCCACCCGCACCCCCTCCACGTCGGTGATGGCGTTGAAGGGCCCTGGCGGCAGGGTGCCGATGGCCACCCCCAGTTGGCGCAGGCGGACCCGGCCCGGAGGCGGGGACTGGGCCAAAGCCGGCAGCCGGCCCAACAGCGCCGCGCCCAGCCCCAGGCCCAGGAACTGGCGGCGGGAAAACGAGAGCGACTCAGGCAAGATGGGCGACAATGGCATCCCCCAGCTCGGTGGTGTTCATGGTGCCGCCGATATCCGGGGTGCCCGTGCCCTCCGGGGCCAGCACCTGCCGCACCGCCGCCTCGATGCGCTCGCCCCCGGCGCGCGCGTTTTCGTCGCCGTGGCGCAGGCCCAGCCAGCGCAGCATCAGCCCTGCCGAGAGCATGGCCCCCACCGGGTTGGCGTTGCCCTGGCCGGCGATGTCGGGGGCGGTGCCGTGTACGGGCTGGAAGACGGCGGCCTCGTCGCCGATGTCGGCCGAGGGGGCCATACCCAGCCCCCCCACCAGGCCGGCGGCCAGGTCGGAGAGGATGTCCCCGAACATGTTCTCCATCACCAGCACGTCGTAGGCCTCGGGCTGGCGCACCAGGTACAGGGCCATGGCGTCGACGTACGCATATTCGCGGGCCACCTCCGGGTAGCCGGCGGCCACCTCGTCGTACAGGCGGCGGAAGAAGGCCATGGACTTGAAGATATTGGCCTTGTCCACGCAGGTGACCTTGGGCCGGGCCTTGCCGCGCTGGCGGGCCAGCTCAAAGGCGTAGCGCACCAGGCGCTCGGTGCCCGAACGGGTGATGACCATCGAGTCCACCGCCACCTCGCCGCGCAGCTCGATGCCGGCGTTGAGCGAAGCAAATAATCCCTCGACGTTTTCTCGCAGGATGACCAGGTCGATGTCCCCGGCCTGCCGGCCCTTGAGCGGGGTGTGGTGGGCGGCATAGAGATAGGCCGGGCGCACTCCAGCATAGAGGTCTAGCTGGATGCGCAGGTCCACCTGGGGCCGCATCTCGGTGCCGTCGGGCCAGCGCACCTGGGGCAGGCCCATGGCCCCCAGCAGCACCGCGTCGGCGCGGCGGCACGCCTCGACGGTGGCCGGCGGCAGCGGCGTGCCCTGCTCCAGATAACAGCCGGCCCCCGAGGGGTATTCGGCAAAGGCGCAGGCCGGACCGCCCTTTTGCTCCAGGGCGCGCAACACCTTCAGCGCCTCGTCGGTCACCTCGATGCCGATGCCGTCGCCTTTGAGCACGGCGATCTGGTAGGTCTTCTTTCCCATGCCTTCTCCCGGTGTTGGTCGCCAAAAAAGTGTTCAGATGATACTCGCCGGCCCGCTACCGGTCAATATCGGCGCGCCCATCCCCTTGTGGCGGGGTTTGGCTATATTGTAAAATATGCCCCAGTGCTGCCCTGCTGAAGGGGGAGCAAGCAAAGGAGCCGGCGATGAAGCTTCTGATTGTGGACGACGAGGAAAACATTGTCGCTTTTTTCTCGGCGCTGGCGCGGGGTCACGGCCAGGTGGACATCGACACCGCCGGCTCGGGTGAAGAGGCCCTCACCCGGGTACTGCGCAAGAACTACGACCTGATCACCCTCGACATCCACATGCCCGGGGCCAGCGGCCTGGAAGTCATCGCCATGCTGCGCAACATGAACCCCCACGCGATCATCGCCCTCATCTCCGGGTACCTGCCCGACGACCTGTCGCCGGAGGTGGCCAACTGCGCCGACGTGCTGCTGCCCAAACCCGTCAGCGTCGCCACCTTCAACCAGCTCATCGACGGGGCTGATCGCATCCGCCAGACCATGGACCAGATCCGCCAGCTGGGAACCGCCACCGCCACCCTGCGCTGATCGCCCCGATGCCCGACCCCTTCTCCGTGCCCCCCCTGGCCCAGGCCATCCTTGCCTCCCCCGACCTGGTGACCATCGACGGCATGAACCCCAGACAGGCGCGCCACCTCTTCGACGGCGAGGAGCGCGACGTGCTGGTGCGGGGGGATATCACCGGGGCCATGCGACTGCAGGGCGGTCGCTCGCTGCTCATCCAGGGGGAGGTGGCCGGCACCCCGGTGACCCCCTGCCGCATCGAGGCCGAAGGCGACGTGTTGGTCATGGGCGCGGCGCGCCATGCCCAGATCAGCGCCAGGAACATCTATATCGCCGCCGGGGCCGAGGGTTGCCACCTCAGCGCCGGCGGCGCCCTGCAGATCGGCGGCAACCTCCAGGGCGGCCGGGCGCAGGTGGGCGCCTACCAGCTGGGGCAGGCGCGGATCGGGCGGCTGCGGGCGCAGATCGACCGGGGGCGCGAGGAACGCGAGCGCCTCGACCGGCTGGTCCTGCAGGAGGAGAAACGCCTCGACCGGGCCTGCAAGACCACCCTGGTGCCCATCGACTTCAACGCCGGCCGCATCGTCAGGCAGGAGGCCGACCGCATCACCATCGACCTGAGCTCCTTCTACAAGGCTGTCGGCCCGCTGCCCGAAGCCAAACTCACCTCGGCCCTCGACGAGTTCTTTGCCAAGGGGGTCATCGGCCTGCTGGCCAGAACCAACCAGCGCTCCCTGTCGGAGAACGCGGCGCGCCAGAAGGTCTTCCTCCAGTTGCTCAAACAACTGCGCGAACTCTTCGTGCTGGTGACCCGCCGCGACCAGAACCTGCACCTGCTGGCCGCGCTGGCCGAGGAGATCGACCAACTGGTGGCACAGATCTGCAACCCCCATTCGCGGATCTGGGTCTGCGGCCAGGTGAGCCCCGGCACCGCCATCGAGTTCGTGCTGCCCAGCGCCCAGGACCAGGGCGACCGCACCTTCACCTTCAGCGCCTACCTCGCCCAGCTCCAGGTCCAACCCGGCGCCGAGGCCGGCACCCTGGAACTGGAGATGGCGTCCCCCGACCGATCGCACTACCG
>JADZBP010000212.1 GCA_020852055.1 Candidatus Latescibacterota bacterium | reverse complement strand
TTGCTGCACAATTCCACAACTCGGGCCAGACTGTCAGCATAGCGGGCCGGCTGCGGAAAGCAGCGCAACACCGCATCGTCGCAGGCCTTCTCCGCCTCCAGACGCAGACCTCGCCGGCACAGCCAGGTCCTGGGATGGAAAAAGAGCAGCGCTTCCACCAACTGCTGCCCGAGCAGCGGCAGGTTGTCCAGACGGCGCACATGGGCCAGCTCGTGGGCAAAGACCAACCGCAACTGCTCGGGTGAGAGCGTTTCGGCCAGGTGGCGGGGCAGGATCACCAGAGGTCTGAAGATGCCCGCCACCAAGGGCCCTCCCTCTTCAGCCAAGGCCAATTGAACCGACCGGCGCACACCCAGGCCGGTGGTTGCTTCCTGCAAGAGCTGGTGGAGAGGTCCGCTGTGGACTCGCGACGCCCGTCGGAGCAGACGCGCCAGGAAGACCTGGCCGGCGATCAGGCGCAGGAGTAGCACAACAGCAGTAGCCCCCCAGAGCAGAGCCAGGATGCCATAGCCGCTCAGAGACGGTGTGGTTGCGGCGACGGCCACGGACACCGGCAGCGCGCTCGGCGCGATATGCCCACCAGGCATCAGCATACCAGAAGCCGGCAGTGGTTCCTCAGCGAAGGAAGGCAGCAGAGGGTAGAACGATACCGGCGACTGCAGCAGCAGGGTGGTGAGGGGTTTGAGCAGGACCAGCACCCAGGCCAGATGCCGCAGGGCAGGGGAGTGCACCCGCAAGACCGTTCCACCATGTCAACTAAATTTTTAGTTTACTTGAGCGAATGAATCCGGAAACTCTTGTTGGGCTTGCGGAGGGGGGCAGACGGTGCAGGCCAGCCCACCGGGGCTTTACCCCCGTGGGCACCCGCCTCTCGCAGACTATTTGGTGAGGACCTGCCGTTTCCTGGATCTCCCTGTCAACCAAATCCCCCCTGAATCCATCAATACAGGCAGACGCCCCAGCCTGGAGCCCCACCTATGGTCCCCCTCAAGCTGTTTGAGCAGCACTGCCGGGATGCCTACCCGTCACTCTACCGGACGGCCGTCTGGATCACGGGAAGCCGGGACCTAGCGGAGGATGCGCTCCAGGAGGCCCTGCTGAAGGGCTACCAGGCGCTGGCCACCCTCCGCGACTTGGAGCACCTCGGCGGTTGGCTGCACCGGATCACGGTGCGGGAGGCCCTGGGGGTGCTGCGTGCCAAGAAGATCCGGCAGACACGCGCGGTGGCATGGGACGAATCCTTGGCAGCAACCTCCGCCGATCAGGGCGATGAGGCCGAGAGGATGGAGCAGCGCCAGGCAATCTGGCGCGGCCTTGAGGAACTCTCGCCACAACAGCGAACCGCCTTCATCCTCTGCGCCGTGGAAGAGCGCAGCATCCACGAGGCCGCCGAGGCTATGGAGATCTCTGAAGGAACGGTGAAAACCCACCTCGACCGGGGGCGGGACAAACTGCGGCAACTACTGGTCCAGTACAAGGAGAGCTACAGGTGAGCATTCAGTGGAAATGGTGGCGGAAACGGGCGGAGGCGCGTACGCCGGACAAAATAGACGCGTGGGTCCGCAGTGGGCTGGAGGTCGAAGTGCCAGCCGGCTCCTTCGACCAGGTCTGGGCCCAGGTACACCAACGCCTGGAGCAGGACGCCGCGCCGGAGATCCCCCCTTGGGAGTTGCTCCAGGACCTTCGCCGACTCCGCTGGTGGGTCCGCGGTCTGGGCGCCGCGTCCGTGGGCATGGCCATTCTGTTGGTGGTCCTGTTGCTCAAGAATGTTGCCCCGGAACCGGGAACGGACAGCCGGCTGCGCGCTTCCGGGCCACAGGTCGGCATGGCCCCTGCCGCCAGCAAAAAGAAGGTGTTGAGCTGGCTGCCCTCGCCCGCAGATCAGGAACGGGCGATCACGGAGTCCTACGGCCTGCTCCAGGACAACCGGGTCATCTACAGCAGCAACCTCAAAGGAAATGGAGGTCGGTGATGCGTGCGAAATGGATTTTCATGGCCATGGCCTTGGTTGCGACAGGGACCTGGGCCGACAGCCCACAGGCTACGTTGGAGCAGCTCAAGCAGAGGGAAGGCTCTCCGGCCTTCCGGCGGGCCATCATCTCCTACCAGGCGGTCCGGGAGGCCTATGAGAATGCCTACCAGCTGCCCTCAGTGAAGCCCCTGGTCGATCTGTCCGAAGGATACCAGGCTCTGATCGAGAGTACTGCGGACACCGATCCCCAACTGGCGGCAACCGCCTTTGATCGCGCTCTGCAGATCGTCTTCACCTTGGGGGAAAAACCCGCTGCCATGGAGGAGTTGAGGCGTTTCGAGGTTAACCATCCGAGAGCCGCCGCCAAATTGCAGACCCTCGCCAATCTGGCCCCGGAAACCACCTTTGGCGAGGGAAACGTGGAGGTCCGTGCCCTGGAGGTGGGGCAGCTACAGGAGGAGGAGGTTGTCGCGGTGGCCTTCGAGGCCCGCAGTCTGAGCGAGCAGCCAGAGTCCATCGCCATGGACCTGCGGGTGATGAACGACATTAGAAACTTCCAGAGCCAGTGTTTCATCGATGTCCCGGCTGGGAGCTGGACACGTCACGAGATCACCCTGGGGAAGATGTTTGCCCAAGTGGGAACCACCTTTGCCTACCGGGTACTGCCCGGGGACTCAGTGGTGCGGCTCACCCTGGGTAGGGTACCGCCGTCGTACCCTGGGAAGGAGAAAGGCCAGGGGGCCTTCGAGATGGCCTTTGAGAATCAGTTCTGCCAGCGGTACTACATCCGCCGGCCCTGACGAGGTCAGGGTAGCAATAAGAGCCGGCCTACCTTTTCAGGCAGGCCGGCTCTTATTGTTTGGACCTGCAGAGGGGAGCAGACTGCTCAGGTGGGGGCTGCTGGTTGGCGGAGGGGCCGGCGGGGTATTCCTTGGACCGAATAAGTATTCGTAAACCGGCCGCCCTTCGCCTCTGGATTCACCCGTCTCCGCCGCCGATCGCCGATTGTGGGGCGTTTGGGGGCTTTGCCCTCAGGAAATCCTGCCCGATGGGGGGGCACTCATCACTTTTCAGCCTACCGCCACCCGAGGACGGACCTCTTTGTACAGGCGCTCCCGCAGTTGGTTCTCCGCCACATCCAGGTCGTAGTCCATCTGCAAACCCAGCCAGAACTGCGGCGACATGCCAAAGTAACGGCCCAGGCGCAGGGCGGTATCGGCGGTGATCCCGCGCTTCCCCAAGACGATCTCGTTGACCCGGCGTGGCGGCACCCCCATCTCCAGCGCCAGACGATTCTGGCTCAACTCCATCGGTTTGAGGAACTCTTCCAGCAGGACCTCGCCGGGATGCACAGGTTGGAGCTGCTTTTCCGCCATAGCTACCTCCGCTCAGTGGTAGTCGACAATTTCCACCTCGTACGCATCCCCATCCTTCCAGACAAAGCAGATCCGCCACTGGTCGTTGATACGGATGCTGTGTTGGCCGAGGCGGTCGCCTGCCAGCTTCTCCAGGCGATTGGCCGGCGGGATCCGCAGATCGCCCAGGGTGACCGCCCGGCTCAACATCCGCAGTTTGCGCAGGGCCACCTGTTGAATGCTCAGCGGCAACTTGCGGGATACCTGGCGGCCGAAGATCCGCTCCGCCTCCTGATCCTTGAACGATCTGATCATGGGATCAATATATAACGCTTGCCGTTTAACGACAAGCGTTATCTCTCCGAACACCCCTTTGACCACCGATAAGGCCGCATACCGGGAGTCCAAGCGGGGGTGGGCTACTCTCACGGGACCCCAACCCCGGCGGTAGTTGTCTGGCGTGGATCTGTAGGGGGGCAGCCCACCGGGGCTTCGCCCCCGTGGGCGCCCGGATCTTCGCAGACTGCCCCTGGGTGAGTCTGGCCCGGTGCGAATTCCACAACTATGCCCTGAAGGAAATCACGCGGGTGCTCACCGGGATGCCGGCAGAGATCCCCGACTCGACGCTGGCGCAGCAGACCTTCACCCTCAAGATCAACTACCTCGAAAAACTCCCGTGGCAGAAACTGATGGCAGGGGTGGGCCCAACCCTGGGGGTGCGCGCTCAACTCGTCCAGCGCCAGACGACCCGGACCCGCTTCACCTTTGTCCAGGACGGCAGGGCGTTCCCAGTGAAAACACGTTGGTGGGGCGGGAGTTCGTTGCGAGTCAGCTCACAGGATAGTGTGTCTCACTACACCTTTGAAGGGGTGAAGATGTCCGATCTGCTCCTCAACCTCTTCCGCAATTCCCGTGGCACCAACTACAACCTGGATCTCGACACCCTGGTGTACCGCTGGGATGGACCACCGGCCCAGAACCCCTTTGCCAGCGACGTGGACCTGGAATTCCAATCCGCAGGCACCTGGGAGGAGAACGCCCCCAGGATACAAGAGAAATTCGGTGTGCGCCTGGAGCGGATTCCCGAGCCCCTCACCTACGAAGCGCTGGTCCTGACGCCATCCCCGGAGGCCAAATGATGAGTTTCCGCACGGCTTGGATGAGATCCCTGACCGTTTGGTCGGGTCTAGGCGCGGTGCTTTTTTCTGCGATAGCGGCAACGGCGGGCCAGGTCACCTGGAGTGACAGCATGGAATGGCGTTTCAAGGATACCTCCCTCGGGCGGGTCGAGGCCACCATTGAGGACGGCTGGTTGCACGCCAGGCGCTTCGAAGGGGATGGCCAACTGCTGTGGCATATTGTGCTGGGACGAGCCAGGGCCGAAGAGCCTCCCACCGTGACCGCGGAGGGAGGGTTTGAGGTGCGACATGCCAACAACCGCTACTTTGTGCGCGACAACTTGGAGCGGATCAGTTGCGTACACGAGAGATTGGCGGTGGGGACCGATGCCGGCATCGATACCCTGTTTCTGGCCGATGCTGAGGACGGTGGAACGCGAGTTGGAGAGAACCCAAAAGGGGGGATGGGGATAGGACTCCGAAAGAAGGAGAACTGGGCCTGGGTTATACTTGGACCAGGGAAAGTATCTGGGATGGCAATAAACTTTGTTGCCGCCATACGCCTAGCGCCCATGCTCCTGGTGCCGGAAAAGACGCGCATCGGCGCCAGTGGGAGAGGCGATGTCAAGTACGTCCGCGACGAGGCCAGCATAACCGACGACGGGGAGTTCCTCCAGGCGCGCTACGTCACCTTTTCCGAAGCCGAGGCCGAGCGGAATAGGCGCGAACTGGCCCAAGACACTCGGCCTCCCGAGCTAGATGGGCAGCGGTGGCTGAATCTGCCCCCCGGCCACGAGTCCGAGTACAGAGAGATCGGCTGGTTCCGGGGTAGGGTGGTCCTCCTGGACTTCTGGGCCACCTGGTGTGGTACCTGTGTGGAGAAACTGCCCTATATCCAAACCCTGCACGAGAAGTACGCCGGCCAGGGCCTGGTGGTCATCGCCATGCACTCGGCGATCAACAACCAAGCGGTGGACGCCTTCCTCGCCGAGCACCAGTACACCATGCCGGTGATCCTGGATACCGGCGAAACAGCC
This sequence comes from Candidatus Latescibacterota bacterium, assembly GCA_020852055.1. GTDB lineage: Bacteria > Latescibacterota > UBA2968 > UBA8231 > UBA8231 > SICG01. Next base: position 16,270 of record JADZBP010000212.1, on the reverse strand, counting down.
CGCCGCTATGGCGTAGAGGGGATTCCTCAGTATGTCCTGATCGGCAAGGATGGCACGTTGGTGCATTCGGGGTTGCAGAACGATCCTCCTACGGAAGCAGAGATCGAGGCCTTGCTGAAGGCGGCTGGCACCTGACCGACGCGCAGAGGCGGTAGACTGCTCAGGCCAGCCCACTCCGGCCCTGCGGGACACATTGGGCCTGTCCTCGCACCCTGCCTAGGTGGAACTGCAGGCTGGCGGAAAGGCGAGGGGTGTTCGTTTAGTCGAATTACTATTCGAGCACCACCGTTTTTTCGCCCTGGTTTCCCCCGTCTCCGCCACCGACCGCCGATTCTGGGGCGTTTTGGGGGCTTCGTCGCCTGGTCCCAAACTATCGGTAAGTCGCATACCGTGAATCACTGGGCGGAATCCCGGGGACCAGGCCCACCGATCAACGAACCTCCATACCATGATCCTCGTTCCCCAGCCCCCGAATCCTCCAACCCCGCGAGAAGTGTTCATTACCGGACACCCGGTGTTCATCTTCGGGCGGTTGTTGAGACGGTGCAGGCGCGACAATCCCCCCGTTGGTTCGCTTCCCACCATTGCCTGAACCCCTTGTCCATACAATACCATACCCACGGCACGACCCCCATCTCAGTCGAGTCCATTTCCACGAAGACCCTTCCATGGCAAGGTCTTTGCAGCGCCGAGTGCGGAGGATCTGAGATGGACCGCCCGTTGGATCGGGGCTTCAGGAGGCGGAAACTGGCCAGGCAGGGGTTGCTCGCCGTGCTGGCATTGGGGCTGTTGGCGGCGTTGTTGGTCTACCTGCCCGGCTGGATAAAACCCTCGTTCGACAAGGAGCGCATCCGCACTGCCAAGGTGGAGGTCGGTCCGGTGGAAGCAACCATCACCGCCTCCGGCACGGTGGTCCCCGAGTTCGAGCAGTTGCTTTCCAGCCCCATCTCCAGCCGAGTGGTCCGGATTCTCGAACGGCCTGGGGCGTTGCTCAGGATCGGTCAGCCCATCATCGAGCTGGATCTGAGCCAGGTAACACTCGCAGTCGAGAAACTGGGCGAAGAGATGGCCCTCAAGGAAAACCAGCGGACCCGGCTCAAACTGGACCTCGACCGGCGATTGCGGGAGTTGGATACCCGGTGGCGGATCAAACGCCTGGAGGTGCAGAATCTCCAGGTCAGGGATCAACAGTACAAGCAGCTCCAGGCCTCGGGGGTGGTTGCCAAGGACGATGCCCGTCAGGCCCGTATCGCTGCCGAACGCGCCGCCATCGAACTGGCACAGGTCGAGGGCGAGAAGAAGGACGAGGAGGCCTCGACGCAGGCCCAGATCGAGGGCTTGGCGCTGGAGGTGAAGATCCTTCAGCGGGACCAGGAGGAGGCCCGGCGCCGGCTGGAGCAGGCGCAGATCCGCGCTGACCAGGAAGGGGTGCTCACCTGGGTGATTCCCCAGGAAGGGGCCGCTGTGGGGCAGGGAGAGGTGGTGGCGCGCATGGCCGACCTGAGTTCCTTCCGGGTCGAGGCCACGATCTCGGAGGTACACGCTGGCCGGGTGGCCATTGGCCTGCCGGTGAAGGTGAAGGTCGATGAGACCACCTATTTGCGCGGGACGGTCAGCCGGGTGTTGCCCACCATCGAGAATGGCGTCGTCAACCTGGTGGTGGAGTTGGAGGAGCCGTCCCATCGCTCGCTTCGGCCCAGCAAGAGAGTGGAGGTGTACATCGTCCTGGAAGAGCGATTGAAGGCCATGAGGCTCCAGAAGGGGCCCGCCCTCAGCGGGGGCGGCATCGGCGAGGTGCCGGTTTTCGTGGTGCGCGGCGGCTTCGCGTACCGAACCCCGATCAGACTGGGGATCACCAGTTTCGACTATTGCGAGGTACTCGAAGGGTTGATGGAAGGGGACGAGGTAGTGATCTCGGAGGTGAAGGATTATATCCACATGGACAATGTGGCCATCAAATAGGAGGGAACCATGATCCAACTGGAGAGCGTCGAGAAGGTCTACCGCACCGACAAGATCGAGACCCTGGCCCTGAGCAATATCAATCTGGAGGTCAAAGCGGGGGAGTTCATCTCGGTGATGGGTCCCTCTGGGTGCGGCAAGAGCACCCTGCTAAACGTGATGGGCTTACTGGACGCGCCCACCCAGGGCAGCGTGGTCCTCAGTGGCCAACGCGTTGACTCCTATGGCGACAAACATCTGGCGCATATCCGCAACGAGCAGATCGGTTTCATCTTCCAGACCTTTCACCTGATCAGCGACCTGAACGTGCTCGACAACGTCGAGATCCCCCTGCTCTACCGGCAGGGGATGTCCGGCAGGGAACGCCGGCGACTGGCACTGGAAGCCTTGGAGCGGGTGGGGCTAAGCTCGCGGGTGCATCATTTCCCCTCGCAGTTGTCGGGCGGGCAGCAGCAGCGGGTGGCCATTGCCAGGGCCATCGTCGGCAAACCCAAGCTGCTACTGGCGGACGAGCCCACCGGCAACCTGGACAGCCAGATGGGCGGGGAGATCATGAAGATCCTGGAGGGCTTGAACCAGGACGGGACCACGGTGGTGATGGTGACCCACGACCCGCAGTTGGCCGAGCGGACCGGCCGCATCGTGCGCTTGTTCGACGGGCGGCAGGTGAACTAGGAGGTCCCCATGCTGAAAAACTATATCAAAATCGCGTTCAAGGTCTTTCTGAGAAGGAGGTTCTTCACCTTCGTGAGCCTGTTTGGGATCTGCTTCACGCTGACGGTGCTGATGATCGTGGCGGCTTTTATCGATTATCAGATCGCTCCTTATCCGCCAGAGAACAAGGCAGACCGGACCTTGAAGATTTCGGAGGTGATCCTCATCCAGGGCCTGGCTCCACCAGCAGAGAAGAACGTATGGACGGGGAACGTCGGGGTCGGAGTCGTCGAACAATGCGTGCGCCAAATGGAAACACCAGAGAAAATCAGCCTGGCCCTGAGACCGAACCGGGTTGCAGTTTCGTACAAGGATGACGAAGAGTTCAAGCTGGAACTCAAGGCCACGGATGCGGCCTACTGGGAGATCCTGGAGTTTGAGTTCATAGAGGGCCGGCCCTTCACCGCCCAGGAGGTGGCAGACCGCAGCCCGGTGGCGGTGATCAACGAGGCGACCCGGAAGAGGATCTTCGACGGACGGCCGGCAGCAGGCCGGACCCTGGAGACCCTGACTGGCCGGTATCGGGTGGTGGGGGTGGTGGAGAATGTACCCCGCTTCAGCCGGACGGCCTTCGCGGATATCTGGGTGCCCCTGGACCCTTCCGAGTCGAATTACCCCGAACTCGGAAATCTGTTCGGCAGTCTCGAGGTGCTCCTGCTGGCCAGGAGTCGGGTGGATTTCCCCCGGATCAAGGAGGAATTGAGGACCAACATTGCCCGGGTTGACCTGTCCGTCGCGCCGGGGTGGGAGGTGATCCATGCCTATGCCGACACTCCCCTTGAGCAGCTTACCCGGACTGCTTCGCCCACAGGTTACGAAAGAGAGGACACCGGGGAAGGGCAGTTTCGGGTGCTGGGTTCTCTGACGGTCGCCGCTCTTCTCTTTATGCTGTTGCCGGCCCTCAACCTCATCAACCTGAACAGCAGCCGCATCCTGGAGCGCGCCCCGGAGATCGGGGTGCGCAAGGCATTCGGGGCCTCCTCCCGGGGTCTGGTGGGCCAGTTCGTGGTGGAAAATCTGCTCCTGACCTTGATCGGCGGGGTGCTGAGTTTCGTCCTGTCCAGCCTGTTGCTCACCATGCTCTCGCGGATCGGTTTTGGCTGGTTCGCCTGGTCGGAGTACGCCGAGTTCCGCCTGAATTACCGGGTTTTCTGCTACGGATTGGGTTGCGCACTGGTCCTTGGCCTGCTGTCTGGGGTGTATCCGGCCTGGCGAATGTCCCGGCTCCACCCGGCCGAAGCCCTGAGAGGAGGTCAGAGATGATCAGGCATCTGCTCAGATTGGCCTGGAATCGCAAGAGGAATTCGATGTTGCTGGGAGCGGAGTTGCTGGTCTCCTTCCTGGCCCTGGCCTGGGTATGTACGGCAGTGGTCAGTCTTTGGAGCAGCTACCGCCATCCCCTGGGGTTCGAGTACCGCGAGGTATGGGCGATCGGAATGAATACAACGGGGGGGAAGTGGGTCATGCAGACCCGGGCGGATTCTGTGGCACAACGACAGGTTCGCCGCGCCCTGGAGGGCTTTGAGGAGGTGGTCGCCGTGGCACAGGAGAGCTGCCCGCCCTTCATGCATTGCCGCTCGGGACAGCGGCAGATAGTAGGTCAGATCCTGGACTACTACTACAGCGTTGCCAGTGACCAGCTGGACGAGGTCCTCCGACTCGACCTGGTCGCCGGCAGGTGGTTCGAGCCGGAGGACGAAGGACTCGCGGTTGAGCCCATCGTCCTCAACCAGAAACTGGCCAGGCAGTTGTTCGGGGAGGGCGAAGCAGTGGGCAAGTCACTGATTTTCTCGCAAAAGGAACAGAGCCGGGAGTCCAGGGTGGTCGGGGTGGTTTCTGATCATCGCTTCTACAGCCCATTTGAGGAACCAGGGTTTTTCGTCTTCCGCCGGATGAGCCTGGAGCGCGCGGGCAGTGAAGAGGGAATCACCCCGTTGAGCTATCTCATCCGGGTCCGGCCAGGCACCTCCCGCAGCTTCGGAAAGCAGATCACGCAACGACTCCGTGCGGTGGTTCCGCAGTGGGTGCCCAATATCAAGCCTCTGGAGGAAGGCCGGGCAGAGATCATCTGGGAGAAGGTGCGATTCTTCGCACTCTACCTGCTGATCAGCGGTTCCCTCCTCCTCATGGTGGCCCTGGGCCTGGTCGGGGTGCTGTGGCAGAGCGTCACCCAGCGCACCAAGGAGATCGGCATCCGGCTGGCCACCGGGGCCCAGGCGCGTCATGTCTATGTCCAGTTCACCGGAGAGATGCTGGTGCTGACCACCGTGGCAGTGGTCGTTGGCGTTGGGCTTGTCCTGAACTCGGCGGTGTTGGACCTGTTCCCCGGTGTGAGCGTCGGGGTCTACGCTGCCGGCCTGCTGAGCGCGGCGGCAGTGCTCTATCTCCTGGTCATCGCTGCATCCATGTATCCCGGCTGGCTGGCCACCCAGATCCAGCCGGCCCAGGCCCTGCACTACGAATGATGGAACACCCATGCTGAAGCATTACCTCAAGACGGCCTTCAAGGTCTTCCTGCGGCGGAAGTTCGTCACCCTGGTCAACCTGCTGGGTATCTGCGGCACCCTGGTGGTGCTGCTGCTGGCCGCTGCCGAAGTAGACCGGGGCCTCGGGGCCTATGCCCCCGAGGTGAACGCCGACCGGACCTTGAAGGTTTCCTCGGTGGTCCTGAGCGGAGACCACTGTTTTGGTGGCAGTGGTGGTGCCGGCTACCTGTTCGCCGACCGCTATGCCCGGCGGCTGCAGACGCCGGAGAAGGTCGCCCTGTGTGCGCGGGGGACCCAGTCCGCCATCCTCTACCAGGGCGATACCAAACTCACTTTGGGGCGCAAGGAGGTGGACGCGGCGTACTGGGAGGTCTTGCGCTTCAGCTTCGTCGAGGGGCAACCCTTTTCGGCCCAGGACGTGGCAGAGGAACGCCCCGTGGCCATCATCAGCCGGCGGACCCGGCGCCAGGTCTTCGGCGAGGGGCCGGCCCTGGGCAAGACCCTGGAGACCCTGGCGGGCAACTACCAGGTGGTCGGGGTGGTGGAGAATGTGCCGAGGTTCCAGTCCACCTCCGGTGCGGATTTCTGGGTGCCGCTGAAGCAGGAGCAACGGCGGTGGGGAGGACTCGCTTCAGAGGCGGGTTTGGTCGGGGATCTGCAGATCCTCCTCCTGGCGAGGGACCCCAGCGAGCTTCCCCGGCTGAAGGCGGAGTACCAGGCCATGCTCTCTCAGGTGGATCTCTCCGCCGTGCCCAATTGCGGACTTTATTCCGCAGCGGATACGCGTTTTGAGAGCGAAATGCGCTTGGTCCTGATGCGCCCTGAGGCCCAGTCGGTCCTGAGGGCCATCGATCCTGGCAACGAATCTGCGCGATTTGGGATGACCATGGTGGACGACGAGTCCCTGCAATACGCAAAAGCAATCTGGGTTGTCGAATTCGCGGGAGGTACCCTACTCTTCATGCTCTTTCCCGCGCTCCACCTCGTCAACCTCAACCTCAGTCGTATTCTCGAACGCGGCCCGGAGATCGGGGTGCGCCGGGCCTTTGGGGCTTCGTCCCGCGCCCTGGTCGGCCAGTTCCTGGTCGAACACCTGCTGCTGACCGCGATCGGCGGCCTGCTCAGCCTGCCCATCGCCGCCGGCGTGTTGGCGGTGCTCTCGTGGGAGGAGTGGGGAGGGTGGGCAGAATCGCCCCAAGTCACCTTGAGCTACCCAGTTTTTCTCTTCGGACTGGTCTTTGTCCTGGTCTTCGGCGTGCTGGCCGGCATCTACCCCGCCTGGAGGATGTCGCGGCTCCACCCGGCGGCCGTGCTGGGGAGGGGTGGGCCATGATCAGGCACCTCCTGCGGCTGTGTTGGAACCGCAAGACCAGCCAGTTGCTCTTGGGGCTGGAGTTGCTGATCTCCTTCCTCATCCTCACCACCCTGTGTACCCTGGCCTTTCAGTCCTGGGTCACGTACCATCTGCCCCTGGGGTTTGAGTACCGGCACGTGTGGTCCGTGCGCATGGAGCGGGAGAAAGGCCAACCGAGTCCGGCGGATTCAGCGGCCATGCAGCAGGTCTACCAGCTCCTGAAAGGAACCGAGGGGGTCGAGGGGGTCGCGGAGGATAGCTCCCCGCCCTTTGACAGGGTTCATTCCTCCGCAATAAGTAAACTGAACGGACAATCCCTACAATATCAGAGCAGTTCCGGCAGCGATGACCTGGCGGCAGTGCTGCGGTTGGACCTGGTGGCTGGCCGGTGGTTTTCGCCCGAGGACGACGGTATTCAAGAACGACCGGTGGTCCTCAACCAGCGGCTGGCCAGCTACCTCTTTGGCAACCAGGACCCTGTCGGCAGGCTGATAGCGGTCGGCGAAAACACCTATACTCGGGTTGTCGGGGTGCTCTCGGATCATCGTTGCGTAGGCCCCTTTGAACCGCCGTCCTACGTAATGTTGGGCCGTGCAAAGCTCGACCGACCTGTCCGCTGGAACCTGCCCACCAGTTTCCTGATCCGGCTGAGACCGGGCACGCCGCGGCAGTTGGAGCGCCGGCTCGTGGACCAACTCCAGGCCGTGGCGCCCGGTTGGACGACCAATATCATCCCGCTGGAGGAGGGCTACCTGGCACAACTCCGGGGCCGGCTGAGCAATATCCGCTCCCTAGTCGCCATTGTGGGCGCCATCCTCTTTCTGGTGGTCCTGGGCCTGGTGGGGGTGATGTGGCAGAATGTCACCCGGCGCACCCGCGAGATCGGTATCCGCCGCGCTGCCGGGGCCACGCGGGCCGGAATCTATGGACAGATTGTGGGAGAGATGCTGATGCTGACTACCCTTGCCATCCTGGTTGGGGTCGTGCTCGTGGTCCAGGCCGCGGTGCTCGATTTCTTCCCCTCCGTAAGTGTCGGCGTCTACGCCGCCGGGTTGTGCGGAGGCGCGATGCTGCTCTACTTGTTCATCACCACCGCAACACTCTATCCCGGCTGGCTGGCCACGCGCATCCAGCCGGCCCAAGCCCTGCACTGCGACTGATGGCACCCCTGATCCTCCTCGTCGACGACGACCCTTCCATCACCGCTTCCCTCGCCCTGCTGCTGAAGCAGGCCGGGTACCGATCCGTCTCCGCCGCTAGCCCCGCCCAGGCTCTGGTATGGCTGGCAAAGGAGCATTGCGACCTGGTGTTGCAGGATATGAACTTCTCCCGCCAGACCACCGGGGAGGAGGGCCTGGAGTTACTGCGGGCCATCAAGGCAGGGCACCCCCAACTCCCGGTAATCCTGATGACAGCCTGGGGCTCCATCGAGCTGGCGGTCAGGGGGGTCAAAGCGGGTGCCGCGGACTTTGTCACCAAGCCTTGGACCAACGAGCAGCTCGTGCAGGCCGTGAAGACCACCCTGAGCCTGGCGACCACCCAGACCGGCCAGTCCGGGGTGCTGACACGGGAGGAGTTGGACCGGCGTTGGGAGTTCCGCAACCTCATCGGGCGCGACCCCCAGCTGCTGCGCATCCTGGAGGTGGCGGGCCGGGTCAGCGCCACCGACGCCTCGGTGCTGATCACCGGGGAGAGCGGCACGGGCAAGGACGAGGTCGCCGCCGCGATCGTGCGCAACAGCCAGCGCCGGGCCGGCCCTTTCATCCGGGTCAACCTGGGGGGAATTGCCGCTGCCCTTTTCGAGAGCGAGATGTTCGGGCACGTAAAGGGAGCCTTCACCGATGCCCACCAGGATCGCCAGGGCCGCTTCGAACTGGCCCACGGCGGGACCATCTTCCTCGACGAGATCGGCGATCTGGGCCTAAGTTGCCAGGTCAAACTGCTGCGCGTACTTCAAGACCGCACCTTCGAGGTGCTGGGGTCGAGCCGGACCCAGGTGGTGGATCTGCGGGTGATCTCGGCTACCAACCGCAACCTGCCCGAGTTGGTGGAGAAGGGGGAGTTCCGCGAGGATCTGCTCTACCGGCTGAACCTGATCAGCCTGCATCTGTCGCCCCTGCGGGAGCGGCGGGAGGATGTGCCACTGCTGGCGCACCACTTTGCACAGCAACTGGGGCAGGTGTACCGGCGCGGCAACCTGGAGGTCAGCGAGGCAGCCCTTCATTGGTTACAGGATTTGACCTGGCCGGGGAATATCCGCCAGTTGCGCCAGGTCATCGAACGGGCGGTGCTGATGAGCAGCGCCGGGGCCCTGCAACGGGCCGACCTCGAACTGGCTATGGAAATGCAGCCCGAGGAGCGTTCCCGAGCACAGCTTCCCACCCCTGGAACCATGACCCTGGACCAGATGGAGGAGCGCATGATCCGCCAATGCCTGACCCACTACGGCGGCAACCTCACCCGGGTGGCTGAGGCTCTGGGCCTGAGCCGGGCGGCACTCTATCGCCGCCTGGAAAAGTACGGGATCGAACTGTGAGCCTGAGGGGGAAGCTCACCTGCTACCTGGTCGCCCTGCACCTCGCTCTGGCCGGCCTGGCCGGGTGGGCGTTGGCGGGTGAAGGATTCTGGCTGCTCGGGGCGGAGGCGCTCTTTGCGGTCTCGCTGGGGGTGGGTATCCACCTCTTCCGCCATCTCTGGACCCCCTTGCGCCTGCTGCGCACGGGCGCCGAACTGATCGAGGAGGGAGACTTCGCCAGCAAGTTCGTCGAGGTGGGACAGCCGGAGATGGACCAGCTCATCCGGGTGTTCAACCGCATGAACGAACGGCTGCGCGAGGAGCGGCTCCAATTGCAGGAACAGCACTACTTCCTCGAAAAACTCCTGGCGGCCTCTCCGGCGGGGGTCATTACCTTCGACTACGACGGGCGGGTTTCCCTGGTCAACCCCAGCGCCGAGCGCCTGCTGCAGGTGTCAGCAACCCAATTGATTGGCAGGAAACCCGAGGAAACCGACCCAGACCTCCTCCGCGCCTTGGCCGGACTGGCAGTAGGGGAGGCGAAGGTGGTGCGGTTGCGGGGCCAGCGGCGCGTCCGCTGCCAGAAATCCCAGTTCATCGACCGAGGGTTTCCTCGCTCCTTTGTGCTGATCGAGGAGCTGACCGAGGAACTGCGCAGCTCGGAGAAGCGGGCCTACGAGCAAGTGATTCGCATGATGGCCCACGAGGTTAACAACTCCACCGCGGCGGTGAGTTCGCTGATCCGCTCCTGTCTCAACTATGGCGACCAGGTGCGTGAGACCGACCGCGAGGATTTCACCACCGCCCTCCAGGTGGCAGCCCAGCGCAGCGAGCGCCTCAGTCGGTTCATGCGCAGCTTCTCCGAGGTGGTCAAACTCCCCAAACCCCGCTTGCAGTTGGTCGATCTGGTAGAACTGTTGAGAGGGATCGAGCGCCTGTTTCAGGTCGAAAGCCAGCAGCGGCACATCGCCTGGGAATGGGACGTGGAAGGCGAACTGCCCCCGGTGCGTATGGACCGCGAGCAGATGGAACAGGTTTTCGTCAATATCCTCAAGAATGCGATGGAGGCCATCGGGAATGAGGGGCGTATCAGGATCGCGCTGAGTGTGGCGGGCGAGCGGCTCCGAGTGGTGATCGCCGACAGTGGCTGCGGTATCTCGCCCCAAACCAAGGAGCTACTGTTTACCCCCTTCTTCAGCACCAAAGAGCAGGGGCAGGGCATCGGCCTGACCCTGGTGCAAGAGATCCTCAGCCGCCACGGCTTCGAGTTTTCCCTGGAGAGCCGGGACGGGGGGCCTACAGAGTTCCTGATTAACCTCAGGGTTGGAGGATGAACCCCTACTATGCAGAGGGCTTTTTTACCTCCCCCTCAAACGCTACATATAGCACGCTATCCGAACCTGCTCGGGGAAGGCCTGTTTCCAGGCAATAGCAGCCCCTAATGCCCCTTTACAAGATCTCATAAATCCCGTCCCCATCAGCTTTTGGGCCAACCTGTTTTCGGGTTAGGCCTCAGCCGGCCGGTCCGTGGGAATGGGCCGGCTATTTTTCAGTTCACGTTTCCCTGGTTGGCGGATCTTATGTAGTGAAAGTGCGGGTAATCCCATCGAGGAGGAGCCTCTTGCCAGACCTACGAAACGCTGGCCCTGACGCCAGCCACGGAGGTCCATCGATGAGTTTCCGCGGCAAGGTCGTCCTCTCAGGCTTCGGCGAACCGCTCGAACAATAGAATGCCCAATCCCACGAAAAGCAGCGAGAATAACACCGAGAAGAACGTCACCGGGAGAAGGCTGGACAGGTGCCCAGCCCTGCCCATGTCGCCCATGATAATGAAGATGGGCCCCAGGACAGCTACCCTCAATACCTGGCCGTACAGATACAGGCTAGCCACCAGGAAGGCGGTCATCGCCAGTCCCTGGAAGCGTTTGATCAGCAGCTTCAGGCCGGCCATGGCGGTGGCGATGCCCATCAACAGTAGGAGCGAAGTGAAGTAGAATTGGCCCGCGAACAACCACAGATCACTTGCCCGATACGCAGAGAATCCCCTGGTCAGGATGGTGTAATCCAGGGAAACGAGATGCACTGCACCCATAGCCAAGACGAAGAGCGCACCCCCCGCGGTGAGCACTGCCAGGAACTTGGCCGCCACCACTGCAGCACGCGGTACCGGCAGGGCCAGGAGTTGGTAGTGGGTCTGGCCCTTGAACTCCTGGGCGAAGGAGTGGAGTAGGATAAAAGGAAATACGAACACGTCGACAAAGGGAATCAGGGCCAATGCCCCGGAGAGGGATGGCCTGCCGTCACTCGTGCAGTTGAAGTAGCTGTACAGATCAAAGACCAGGGTCGCCCCTAGCAGGAAGAGGAACATGCTCCGGTTGTCCCGGAGTTCCTTGACGTACAGTACATACCACAGCTTCATATCGCCACCTCCTCGAAGATGTCCAGCAAGGACTTGCCCTTTTCCTGCCTGAGCTGGTCGACGTTCCCCTGCAGGGCGATCTCACCCCGGCGCAGGAACACCACGTCCTCCACCACCTCCTCCAACTCGCTGACCAGGTGAGTGGAGATCAGCACAGTCTGCTCGCCGGCCCGGTATTCCTCGAACAAGGCCTGGATGATCCGCCGCCGCGATGGCAGATCGATACTGCTCAGGGGCTCATCCATCAGCACCAGCTGGCTCGGCCAGGCAAAAGCCGACACCACTTTAAGGCGGGCCTGCTGGCCGCGCGACAATTCGCCGATCCTCGCCTCAGTGGACAGCCCCATCAAGCTGAGCAGCGCAGCAGCCTTGCCCTGGTCCCATCCTGGGTAGAAGTTCGCCAGGAAGTCCAGCTGCTCACCGACCCTCATCCACCCATAGAAGGGGTTGATCTCAGGCAGGTATGAGGTGAATCTCCGAGTCTCGATGCCCACTGGCCGGCCCATCAGGCGCACCTGCCCGGAACTGGGCCGGGCCACGCCGGCCAGGATCTTGAGCAGGGTGCTCTTGCCGCTGCCGTTCTCGCCCAGCACGCCGATCACCCGGCCTGTTTCCACCCGTAGCGACAGGTCCTTGAGCGCCCTGGTCAGGAAGTACCTCTTGGTGACGTTTTCCAGTTCGATCATCTCACGGCCTCCCGGATATCACGTAACAAGTCATCCACTTGCCCAGGCTCCAGACTCAGTTCGCGGACCTCGGCGATGAAGCGGTCACGAGCTGCGGTGGCTAGCCGCTGCCGTTCTTCATTCACCTGGCGGGCCTCCTCGGTGACGAAGGAGCCTTGGCCGCGCCGGGTGGAGATGAACCCCTCCCGTTCTAGCTCCATGTAAGCCCGCGACATGGTGTTGGGATTGACCTCCATAGCCTTGGCCATCTCCCGCACCGAGGGAAGCTGGCAGCCAGGTGGGTACTGGCCCCGTACTGCACGTTTCTTCACTTCCTCGACGATCTGCAGGTAGATCGGCCGGGTGGGGTCGAATTCGGTGTTCATAGGCCAAGCTCCAGGTCGAGAGGGATTGCCGATCGTGTTAGTGTTCTATTTAAATAATACACTAATACGATACTACTGTCAATCCCTGCCCCAGCTCATGTTGCCCTGGGTGTAACCTTTTCGCCACTCTAGCCGTTATTCAGGTGTATGATGCGGCGTTTCAAAAAACTATGCAGCCAGCACCAGCACCGGGTGTACACCTTTGCCTATTACTACCTGGGCAACCGCGAGGATGCAGAGGATGTAACCCAGGAGGTGCTGATCCGCCTGTGGGAGCGTGGGCAGCAGGTCGAAGGGGAGGGACTGCCAGCATGGATCACCCGCGTCACCCGCAATGCCTGCCTCGACGCGCTCCGCAAGCGGCAGAGCGCCCGCATCCTGGGAGGCGCAGCCAACAATGAGGAGGTGCTGGCCCGGGTTCCCGGCACTGATCCTGACCCTGAGCAGCTGGCGGAAGTGGCTGAGTTGCGCCAGCGTCTCAACCAGGCCCTGGCACTCCTTCCTGAGTTGCAGCGCAGTATCCTCATCCTGCGGGAGGTCCAGGGAAGGGACTACGAAGAGATCAGCGCGACCCTGGATTTACCTCTGAATACCATGAAGGTCTACCTCCATCGCGGCCGGCAACGGTTGCGGGAAATCCTGAAGATGAGCCAGGAACATGACCCCAACTGAAGAAACGAGAGCGTGTATCTGGGTCCAGGAGCGGCTCGAAGCCCACCTGGACGGGGATCTGCCTGTTGGAGAAAGGGCAGAGTTGGACAGGCATTTGCAGCAGTGTGCTGTCTGCACTCGTGCCATGGCACAGGCCCGGCAGGTCCAGGAGATGCTGCGGGCCTTGCCGCTGCAGGTCTGCCCGGACCGGGTTGCCGAAGCCGCGTGGAACAGGGCCCGTCAGGATCTGCGTGTTACCCGCCGGCATCGGTTGCAGATCTGGCTAGAGGATTGGCGCCTTCACCCTTGGCGTCCGGCCCTGGTGGCCAGGGCCGCCCGGGTGCTGATCGTGGCGACAACCCTGCTGATCCGCCATCAGGAACCGAGGGCTGAGGTGAGTCCCGCCGAACTGGCCCGTGCCGAACTCCAGGTCCGGTGGACCCTGGGGTACCTGGGCCAACTGAGCCGCCGCACCGGGTTCACGGTGCGCGACCAGGTCCTCCGGGTCCGGGTGGTGGAACCCCTGAAAAAGACCATGGCAGCAAAGGCCCTATGAGGAGGTTCGAGATGAGACTCACTGGTTTTCTGCTCATCGCGGTATTGATCCTGGCCCCGAGCCGGTCCTGGGCCGAAGAGGACTTGGCCAAACTCTCCGGGTACGTCGATTTCAGCAGCCTGGGGTTATCGAAAAAATCGGAGAGCAGCGTGGAAGTATACCTCAAAGGCCCCCTGCTCAAGCTGGTCTCAGAAGCCAGCCGGGACGAAGACCCTGAGTTGGGCAGGATGCTCGCCAAATTGAAGCTCATCCGCGTCGAGGTCTTCCCGTTGAGCAGCCAGGAACGGGAGCAGGTTGAGGCGCAGGTTGCTCAGACCACACAACGTCTGGAAGAGCAGGGATGGGAAAAGGTAGTGCGGGTGCGTGAGGCCGATGAGCAGACCCGCATCTACCTCAAAACCGAGGGCGAGGTGATCACGGGCTTGTTGGTGGTCACCATCGAGGCCAAGGAAGGGCTCACCTTTGTCAACCTCGTCGGAGACATCGACCCATCGGAGTTGGGCCGGCTGGGGGGAAAATTCAACATCCCGCCGCTGGACAGTATGCGTGCGGATAAGGGGCGGCAATAGCTTGGCGCGGAAGGTGGGGAGCAAGCAGAAGGAGGTTTCAAGCCATGTCACGGAAAGAACTGTCCAGGGTCATTCCGGGATTACTGGTGGCCGTGCTGTGCTCTGGTTGCTTCAGAGCGGCCGAGTTGGCCCGGATGCAGCGAGAAATCGAGCAGGAGTTACCAGAGATCGGCTTCGAGAAAGAGGTCGAGCTGGGCCTTGGTCCCCTGAGTATGTGGTGCATCAGATCGCTCTGCCTGCTAGCCCCCAACAGCGGCGAAGCGCGAGGGTACCTGGGGGAGGTTGACCAGGTACAGGTGGTGGCCTATCGCACCCTGACTAGCCCCTCTTTGGCGAGTTTTCAGCTGCCTCCCCGGCTGCAACACACGTTGAAGGATCAGGGTTGGGAGCTAGTGATCAAATCCCGGGAGAAGGGCGAGATCACCTGGGTGTTCTGCCGCGTCCACCACCAAGCCATCTGCGGCTTATATGTAGTGTCCCTAGATCCAGAGGAGTTGGTTTTGGTGCGCGTGGATGGGAACCTGGAGCAAATGGCAGCTCAGGCTGTGGAAAATCCAAGGTCGATCAAGCCATAGGCCTCTTGTGCTGAGACCTGCGGGAACGGCCGACTCCCACGGAGAGGTCTTCCTGATTCCGTTTTCTCGACGCATCAAGCGCACAGATCCTCGCCACGCCCAGTGTCCCCAGGCCCCGGGGACTTCCTTCGGCACCTCCCCCAACAGACCCATCCCAACCATAGGCTCCAGCTGGCGATGGCCCAGGCCTGTTCCTGCAGGCCTTCCAGAACGATCTGGAGGGCGGCAGGCGCACCGGCCATGGCCTGCTGAATGAGTAGTCGGTCGATCACCATATCCTTCCGCAGAGGGTCTCTATTCTATAAAGGGACTGCGAGCAGGAAAAAGGTTAGGCAGCAGGGATATTTTCCGCCCCTTGTCACAGGGAGAGCCCTTGCCGGCATCTATACTACTGAGGATTCCATGGCCGATGGAACAGGCCTTCAGGGCGGCTATTCCATAGGAGGGTTTAGGAGCATTGGTCCCAACAGGAGGGGAAAAACGATGAGCCCCAGAGTGTTCTTTCCGGGGATTTAAATGGCACTGGCAATCTCCGTGGCGGACGCCCAGGTGGTGAACCATAAGGGAAAGAACAGGAGAACCCTGCGTGGAATGGGATGAGGCGACACTCGCCGCACTGATCCGGGAACACCGTCCCCTGGTGAAAAAGACGTTGCGTTATTTCGTCGAGGACGCTGAGGAACTGGCAGATCTGGAACAGGAAACCTTCCTGCGCGCCCTGGTCTTTCTGCCATCGCTGCGCCAGGCAGATCTTTTCGGGGCCTGGATCTGTGCTATTGCCCGTCGCCTGGCCCTGGGACGATTCCGGGTAACCCAACGGGAGCAGGAGCATCTGCGCGCCTGGGCAGTGGAAGCCGCCGCCCTGGAAACCCAATCCATAGGCGAAGTCGGAGTGATCGAAAGCGCGCTGCAGCAATTGCCGGCACCAGTGACCCAGATCCTGCGCTTGGGCTACTTCGAGGAGCTGGACAGCCGGGGCATCGCTCAGCGCCTGGGAATCTCAGAGGCCAACGCCAGACAACAGCTATCCCGGGGCCGGGCCAAACTCAAGGAGGTCATCATGGATACTATCCGTCAGGACCAGGAGCTGGCTGAGGTGTTGGTGCAGCGCCTGCTGCACACCGCTCGCACCCTCACCGAGCAGGGAAAGTACCAGGAAGCCGTGGGGAAGTTCCTGGAGGCGTTCAACGAGTTCCCCTCTTCCTTGACCGCTCTCAGTCGTCTCCCCGAGGAACTGCGCACGGCATTGCACCAGGCCTGGGGGGAGACCTATCAGTACCATCCCCCTGACGCGTTTGATTAGCGACAATTAGATCTCCTGCCGACGACAATTAGAATTCCCGGTTTTCGGCGTAGGCGGTAACCTAGTCTAACCTTTTGCCAAGACGGGAGGTTAGATGGTTACCGACGCGCAGGTG
>JADZBP010000211.1 GCA_020852055.1 Candidatus Latescibacterota bacterium | reverse complement strand
CGGGCTTTTTCCAAGAGGTTGCAGGCCATCGAGGTGGATGCCGCCGGCCGCGCGGCGCCGGTGGATGGCGGGCGCCGGTACCGGGCCCTGCAGGGGGTGGAGGAGGCGCTGGCCCAACCGCTGCGCGCCGCTACCTGGCTGCAGCAACCCGAGGCCGAGGAAAAGGCCCTCGATTGCGCCGTGGCCCACACGGTGCCGGCCCATCTCAACCAGGCCCGCCAGGATCTGCAGTCGGCCCAGGCGGCCCGCAGCCTCGATCTGGCCCATGAAGCCCTCATCGGCGCCCCGGTCCCTGCCAAGGGACCGCGGCCCCTGCTGCTGCCCCTGCCGCCGGTGGTGGTAGGCGTGGCGCTGGTAGTGCCGGCCGCAGCCCTGACCCGTATGCCTCCGGCCGAGGCGCAGCCCGAGACCAATCTGTGGCAGGGGGTGGCCTTCCCGGCCGCTCCGCCAGGGCCGCCACCAGGAGGACCGGCCCCGGCCACGCTGATCGAAGAACCTGTCCGCGAGGAAAGCGGCCCGCTCTTCTCCACCATCCCTGGCCTGGTCGATGACCAGCGCCGCAACGCGGCGGCGGCCTGGCAATTGGTCGCCGGCGAGCGGGTGGCCCCGGTACCCGCCGAGTTGCAGGGGGAGTGGGCAGCCCATGCGGCCCGGCTGCTTGCCCTGGTCATCGAGGTGCCCGGCCATCAGCCCCTGGTGGTGCGCAATGCCGCCGACGGCGGGGTGGCGGTGTGGATTCCGGCCGGCAAGTTCACCATGGGTTCGGGGGCGGGAAACCGCGACGAACGGCCGGCCCATCTGGTGGACCTCGACGGGTTCTACCTGGACCTCAACCCGGTGACCAATGCCCAGTATGGCGCCTTTGTCGCCGCCACCGGGTACCAGCCGCGCCACTGGAAACCGGTGGCCGGCAGCCGCGACCTGGCGGCGGTCAATCTCAGTTGGGAAGACGCTCGCCTCTACACCGAGTGGGCCGGCAAACGCCTGCCCACCGAAGCCGAGTGGGAGAAGGCAGCCCGCGGCACCGAGGGCCGGGTCTACCCCTGGGGCAACACCTTCGACGCCCGCCGCGCCAGCGTGCTGGGCAACGACTACAACCGCGTCTCGCCGGTGGGCAGCTTTCCGACCGGGGCCAGTCCCTACGGGGTGCTGGATCTGGCGGGCAATGTCTGGGAGTGGGTGGCCGATTGGTACGGGGCCGACTTCTACGGCCGCAGCCAGGCCCACAACCCCCGCGGTCCGGAGCAGGGCGAGCACCGCGTCCTGCGCGGGGGCGCGTGGATTTGCCACCCCCGCTATCTGCGCGGCGCCCAGCGCGAGCACCAGCCGCCCTCGCACCACAGCCGCTTCGTCGGCTTCCGCTGCGCGCAGTAAATCCAATCGACATGCCGCCCCGTCACCCGCTTTTGCCGGGCCGGGGAGCTATTTGCTCAGGATGGACTCGTCGATGGCCGGGTCGGAGATGTTGAGCATGGGCTCTTCGGCCAGGTTGAGCAGGTACGAGGGGTTGACCTTGCGGCCGCGCGGGTCGAGGTGGACCTCGATCAGGGGCCGGGTGGGATAGAGGCGGTTGGCGCCCACCACGCGCCCGATGGCGCCGTTGTTGAGCTTCACCAAACTGCCCAGGGGGAAGATGGAGACGATGCGGATCAGCGCCTTGATCAGGCGCGGATCGAAGAGCTTGTTGCGCATGTCGATGATCTCGTTGAGGGCGGTGTAGGTGACCCGCGCCGCCCGGTCCGCCCGCGGATGCGCCATGGCCTCGTAGGTGTCGGCCAGGCCGAGGATGCGGGCGAACTCGTGGATCTCCTCTTCCTTCAGTTTCTGCGGGTAGCCGCTGCCGTCGTAGCGTTCGTGCACCTGCACCACGATGGCGCCCATCCAGGCCAGGTCCTGCCCGAAACCCTCGACGATCTGTTTCGATTCCTGGGTGTGGTTGCGCAGCACCTCGAGTTGCTGCGGGGTGAGGCGCGAGGCCTTGAGGATCTCCTCGGGCACCCGGAGCATGCCCACATCGTGCATCAGGCCGCACAGGCCCAGGGCCAGATTGCGGCGCTCGTCGTACTCGATCTCCTGGCCCAGGCGCATGGAGAGGATGGCCCCGTTCACCGCCCGCTGGGCCCAGGCATAACTGGCGGTGGGCTGCTGGTCCGGCTCCTTGGCAGCGGGGTCGGCCAGCATGCGGTCGATCTGGTCCTGGGAGAGATTGGAGGCATTGCTGCGCTGCCGCACCGCCTCGGTGAGCAACTGGTCGCCGGTGGCAAAACTGCGCAGGGCGTCCTTGACCGCTTTGACCAGGGCGTCGATGGCCAGGGGGGTGCTGTTGGCGGCGGCGGTGTAGACCAGTTGGGCGGCGGCGATCAGGTTGTTGTACAGGTCGAGGGTGGTTTCCTCGTCTACCTGGGGCGGTGGGGCGTTCACCAGCCAGGGGGCCTGGCCGCCGCGCTGGGCCTGGGCCTGAGTCTGGGCCTGCGCCTGGGTCTGGGATGGGGTCTGGGCCGCGGGGTGGGTCGGAGACGGCGCTGGCTGGGCTGCCGGGGCCGGGTGGGGTTCCTCGGGCATGGGCACCGCCGCAAAAAGCGGGGTGTCTCCCGCGGGCTCCCCCTCGGCGGGGCGTTCGGGTTCGCCCTGGCTGGCCGGGGCAGCTTCCCTGGCGACCGGGGCGCTGCGCACCTGCTGGGAGGAACGCAGCATCTGGCGCGGCTTAAAGGCCATGCGAAAACCCTCTAAACACGGCTGTCCTCCTCGTGGAGGATGAGGCGGTAGGTCAGTTCCTCGTCGACCTGGGCGGCCTTGCGGCTGTAGCCGATGACCAGGCAGATGTCGCAGATGTGGTTGAGCTTGCGCGGCACCCCGCCCGAGTACTGGGCGATCAGCTCGAGGGCGCCGGCGGAGAAGATCGCTTCGTCGCGGCCCGCCACCTTGAGCCGGTGGGCGACGTACGCGGCGATCTCCTCCCGTTCGAGGGCGCGCATCACCCCGCGGGCCGAGATGCGCTCGTCGAGCTGGGTGTGCTGGCGGACTCGCTCGGCCAGGGCCGGCTGGCCCACCATGAAGAGGGTCAGCAGGAAGGCGTCGTTGAGCTGGAAGTTGAGCAACAGGCGCAATTCCTCGAAGATCTGCGGGTCCTCCAGCAACTGCCCCTCATCGATCACCACCACCGTGTCCTTGCCCAGCGAAAAGTTGGCATACAGGGCCTCGTTGAGGCGGTGCAGGCGCTGGATGCGATTGGGCTGGGGGCTGTCCACCCCGAGCTGGAGCAGCACCTCGCCGAGCAACTCGTCGGGGGTGCGGCAGGGGTTGGTCAGCAGGGCCAACTCGGTGTTTTCCGGGTTGAAGTCCTGGATCAGGGCGCGGGCCATGAGGGTCTTGCCGCATCCCGACTCCCCGGTGAGCAACACGGCGCCCCGGTTGCCCTTGAGCGCGTAGAGCAGCCGGGCGTAGGTTTCGCCGATGGCCGGAGACTTATACAGGAAGCGGGGGTCGGGGGTATTCTCGAAGGGTTTTTCCCGCAGACCCCAGTGCGCGCGATACAAGGCGGAGTACCTCGGCGCTGGTAAGGGGGCAAATCATTGTAAAAAAATGGCTTATAGTACCAAGGATAAAAGCGGTGCTCCCGGTTGTCAAGCGGGATTTCCCACGCGGGGCAAAAGAGGCTTTTACTGGAGGGGGTAAATTCCTCATTATAGAGGGTGTTGTCACCCCATACGGAAAGGGACGAGCATGAAGATCACCAAGGTCGAGACTTTTCTGGTCAAACCGCGCTGGCTCTTCCTGAAGATACACACCGACGAAGGACTGGTGGGCCTGGGCGAGCCCATCCTCGAGGGCCGGGCCCTGACCTGCGCCCAGGCCGTGGCCGAACTGGAACCGTACCTGCTGGGCAAGGACCCGCGCCGGGTGATGCACCACTGGCAGGCCATGTACAAACACGCCTTCTACCGGGGCGGTCCCATCCTCACCAGCGCCCTGTCGGGGGTGGAGCAGGCCCTGTGGGATCTGGCTGGTAAAGCGGCCGGCATGCCCATATATCAGCTGCTGGGCGGCCCCCTGCGCGACCGCATTCGCATGTACCGCGGCTGCGGCGGGGGCACCCCCGAGTCGGCAGCCGAGGCGGTGAAGAAGGCCATGGCGGAGGGGTTCACCGCCATCAAGACCGGCCCGGCGGGCGGGCGGCCGGCCCGCATCGTCGAGAACATGGCCTTTGTGCACCGGGCGGTGGAGATCTTCGCCGCCATGCGGGAGGCCGGGGGCAAGGAGCTGGACATCGCCATCGATTTCCACGGCGCCATCTCGCCCCAGACCGCCGGCTTGCTGATCAAGGCCCTGGAACCCTACCAGCCCCTCTTCTTCGAAGAACCCATCCAGTGCCAGGACGTGGATGGCATGGCCGAACTGGCCCGCAAGACCCATATCCCCATCGCCACCGGGGAGCGTATCTTCACCAAGTGGGGTTTCCGCGAGATCCTCGAGAAGCGGGCGGCCACCATCCTGCAACCGGATATCTCCCATGCGGGTGGTATCTTCGAGGGTCGGCTGATCGCCGGCATGGCCGAGAGTTATTACGGGGCCATCGCCCCACACTGCCCGCTGGGGCCCATCGCCCTAGCCGCCTGTATCCAGCTCGACGCCTCCATCCCCAACTTCCTGGTGCAGGAACACGCCAGCATGGGGGTGGGGTATCTCAAAGATCCCTTTGTGCTCAAGGATGGATACGTGGATCTGCCCACCAAGCCGGGCCTAGGTATCGAGCTGGACGAGGCGCTGATGGCCGACAAGATCGGCCACGACTGGAAAAACCCGGAAACCTACCACCCCGACGACGGCACGGCCATCGACTGGTAGGAGGAACGATCCATGACCATAGCTCAAGGCACCAAGCGAGTTGCCCGCAGCGGCGTCGATGGCGCTGCCATCGACTGGTAGGGGACACGAGCATGCGTTTCGACACCTACGATCCGGGCGATTTCTACGACGAACTCTTCGCCGGCCCGGGGCAAGCGCGGCCGGGGGCGGGGCTGCTGATCCAGCGCCTCGCCTCCCTTTCGGAGGGGGAGTTACTGCGCCGGCAGCAGGCGGCGGAACGGGCTTTTGTCAACATGGGCATCACCTTCAACGTGTACGGCAGCGATGCCGGCATCGAGAAGGTGTGGCCCTTCGATATCATTCCGCGCATCGTCGAGGCGGCGGACTGGCGGTTGATCGAAGGGGGATTGGAGCAGCGCCTGCGCGCCCTCAACCTCTTCATCGACGATATCTACCATCGGCAGGCCATCGTCCGGGACGGCATCATTCCCGGCCATGTCATCCATTCGGCCAAAGGATACCTCAAGGCCTGCGAGGGCCTGGCCCCGCCCCACGGCCTGTGGTGCCACATCGCCGGCATCGATCTGGTGCGCGACGGGAGCGGGCAGTTCTACGTCCTGGAGGACAACCTGCGCTGCCCTTCGGGGGTCTCCTATGTGCTGGAGAACCGGCGTATCCTCAAGCGCATGTTCCCCCAGGTCTTCGAGGCCCTCAAGGTGCGTCCGGTGGACGACTACCCCAACCGGTTGCTGGCCACCCTCCAGAGCCTGGCCCCTGAGTACGTGGCCGATCCCACCGTGGTCCTGCTCACGCCGGGCATCTACAACTCGGCCTATTTCGAGCATTCCTTCCTGGCCCAGCAGATGGGCATCGAACTGGTCGAGGGCCGCGATCTGGTGGTGCTGGACGGGTCGGTCTGTATGCGCACCACCCAGGGTTTCCAGCGGGTGGATGTCATCTACCGGCGTATCGACGACGAGTTCCTCGACCCCCTCGCCTTCAGGCCAGACTCGATGTTGGGGGTGGCGGGCCTGATGGAGGTGTATAAAGCCGGTCGGGTGGCCATCGCCAACGCCCCCGGCACCGGGATCGCCGACGACAAGGTGGTCTACGCCTACGTGCCCAAGATCATCAAGTACTACCTGGGGGAGGAGGCCCTGCTGCCCAATGTGCCCACTTATGGGTGCTGGGACGACCAGGAGCGGGCCTATGTGCTGGAGCACCTCGACGAGCTGGTGGTCAAGGCGGCCAACGAGTCGGGCGGATACGGCATGTTGATCGGCCCGCACGCCACCGCCGAGGAAAGGCGGGAGTTTGCCGGCCGCATCCAGGCCAATCCGCGCAACTACATCGCCCAGCCCACCCTGGACCTGTCCCGGGTTCCGGTGCTGGTGGAGGACCATTTCGAGGGCCGGCACGTGGACTTGAGGCCTTTTGTGCTGTGCGGCAAGGAGAGCTATATCGTGCCCGGCGGGCTGACCCGGGTGGCCCTCAAGCGGGGGTCCCTGGTGGTCAACTCCTCCCAGGGCGGGGGCAGCAAGGACACCTGGGTGCTGCACGATGGGCCGACCCCGGCGCCGGAGGGCTGAGCCCAGATGCTGAGCCGGGTTGCCGAAGCCATCTACTGGATGAACCGCTACCTGGAGCGGGCCGAAAACGTCGCCCGCTTCATCCACGTCAACCTGCACCTGGTCCTCGATCAGCACGCCGCCACCGGCGAGCAGTGGGAGCCCCTGGTGTTGGTGACCGGGGATCACGAGGTCTTTGCCGAACGGTATGGGGGGGCCAACCGGGAAGGGGTGATCGAGTTCCTGACCTTTGACCAGGAAAACCCCAACTCCATCCTCTCCTGCCTGTCGCGGGCCCGGGAGAATGCCCGTTCGGTGCGCGAGATCATCTCCTCCGAGATGTGGGAGCAGATCAACCGCTTCTACCTGCTGGTCAAGGAGGCGGCCCGGGAACGGGCCCTGGAAACCCCGCACGACTTCTTCACCGAGATCAAGATGGCCAGCCACCTCTATGTGGGGGTCGCCCATGCCACCATGTCGCGCGGGGAGGGATGGCACTTCGGCCAGTTGGGGGGGGTGCTGGAGCGGGCCGACAAGACCTCGCGTATCCTCGACGTCAAGTATTTCATCCTGCTGCCAGACCCGGCGGATGTGGGCACCCCCATCGACAACGTGCAGTGGGCCGCCCTGCTCCGGTCGGCCAGCGCCTTCGAGATGTACCGCAAGCGTTTTGGCCTGATCGCCCCGGACCGGATCGCGGACTTCCTGATCCTCGACCGGGAATTCCCCCGCGCCATTCTCCACTGCCTGATCGAGGGCGAGGAATCCCTGCGCACCCTCACCGGTTCGCGGCCGGGGACCTTCCAAAACGAGGCCGAGCAGGAACTGGGCCGGCTGCGCGCCGAGTTGAGCTATGCCCAGATCGAGGAGGTGATCGGGGTGGGCCTGCACGAATTCCTCGACGATCTCCAGCTCCGGCTGAACCGCATCGACACGGCCATCTTCTCCACCTTCTTCGCCCTCCGGCCCACCGGCAGGGTTCAGGCACCCCATCAGGAGCACAAATGAGTTTTTGTCTGGGTATCAAGGTGGCGGGAGGGTTGATCGGCATCGCCGACAGCCGCGTCACCTCGGGAACCGAACACAGCACCGCCCGCAAGGTCTCCATCCACCAGAACGGCCGCCACTCGATGTTCGTGATGACCTCGGGGCTGCGCTCGGTGCGCGACAAGGCGCTCACCTACTTCGAGGAGGTGATGCAGGAGAGCGACCAGCACTTCGACAAACTCTACAAGGCGGTCAACGCCTTTGCCGAGCAGATCCGGCGGGCGGCGCGGGAGGACAAACAGGCGCTGGTCGAGAGCGGCCTCTCCTTCAACCTGCACGCCCTGGTGGGCGGCCAGTTGGAGAACGACGCCGAGCACAAGCTCTACCTGCTCTACCCGCAGGCCAACTGGGTGGAGATCGGTCCGGGCACCCCGTACTACATCATCGGCGAAACCGGCTATGGCAAACCCCTGCTCGACCGGGCCCTGCGGTACGAGACCCCGATGGAGCTGGCCCTCAAGATCGGTTACCTGGCCTTCGACGCCACCCGGACCAGCGCCACCGACGTGGATTTCCCCCTGGATATTGTCGTGTACCCGCGGGATTCCTTTGCCCTGGTGGAGCATTGCTACGAGCGCGAGGCCCTGATCTCCACCTCGGACTGGTGGCAGGAGCAGTTGCGCCTCCTGGTGGACCAGGCCCCGGCAGGGTGGATCGACGAGGTGTTCTCGCGGGCTCCGGGCCGGCTGGTGGGCGCGGGAGCCCGAAGCGCGCGCTCCTGATACCGGCGGCCATGCACTTCGCGATCCGGCACACCACCTGCTTCACCTACGACCGCCCGGTCTTCCTGGAACCGCACCTCCTGCGCCTGCGGCCCCGCTGCGACGGCATACAGCACCTCAGCCACTTTGACCTGGAGGTGGTGCCGCAGCCGGCCGGCATCTCCCAGTGCCTGGACCTGGACGGGAACGCGGTGGTGCGCCTGTGGTTCGAGGGGGAACACCCGGCCCTGACCTTTACCACCACCTCGCAGGTCGAGACGGCGGCGCGCAATCCCTTCGATTTCTTCCTCGACCCCGCTGCCCTCCAACTGCCCCTGCGCTGTCCGGACCGCCTCGCTGCCCTGCTGGCTCCCTACCGTATTGCCGGAGAGCCGGAAGGCGAGGTGGCCGCGCTGGCCCGCCGCCTGGCCCGGGAAGCCGGCGGCGGAACCCTGCCCTTTCTCGGCGCCCTGAACACCTACCTCCACCGGACCTGCGACCAGGTTTTTCGGCCCGATGGCGATCCGCTGCCTCCGGAGCGTACCTTATCCCTGGGCCAGGGGGCCTGCCGCGACCTGGCGGTCCTCTTCATGGAGGCGTGCCGTTGTATGGGTATACCCGCCCGTTTTGTCAGCGGGTACCAGGCGGATGCCCCCGAAGAGGAGCGGCAAGATCTGCACGCCTGGGCCGAGGTCTACCTGCCGGGGGCGGGTTGGCGCGGCTACGACCCGACCCGCGGGTTGTCGGTGGTGGACCGGCACGTGGCCCTGGCCGCCGGCCCCACCCACGAGCAGGCCAGGCCCACCGAGGGGACCTTCCGCGGGACCGGGGTGGCCGCCGGCCTGCGGGCCCAGATCTCGATCCAAACCACGGCGGCAGCCCCGCCGCACCAGGCAGTACCCACCGCAAAGGAGCGTGCCCAATGACCACGGTAGCCCAAGACAGCAAACTGGCCATACACGGTGGCCCCAAGGCCGTGCAACGGGATTCCGGCGACACCTTCACCTGGCCCATCGTCACCCGCGAGGATGAGGAGGCGGTGCTGGAGGTGCTGCGCCGGGGCGCCATGTCGGCCACCGACGTGACCCGCAAGTTCGAGGAAGACCTGAGCCAGTGGTTCGGCATGAAATACGCCCTGTGCCACAACACCGGCACCGCGGCCATCCAGGCGGCGATGTGGGCCTGCGGGGTGCGCACCGGCGACGAGGTGATCTGCCAGAGCCTGACCTACTGGGGTTCGGTGCTCCAGGTGTTCACCCTGGGCGGCACGGTGGTCTTCGGGGAGACCGATCCCAACACCCTCACCCTGGACCCGGCCGACGTGGAGCGGCGCATCACCCCGCGCACCAAGGCCATCATCACCGTGCATTACTGCGGCCATCCCACCGAC
Organism: Candidatus Latescibacterota bacterium; assembly: GCA_020852055.1. Taxonomy (GTDB): domain Bacteria; phylum Latescibacterota; class UBA2968; order UBA8231; family UBA8231; genus SICG01. Next base: position 3,234 of record JADZBP010000211.1, on the reverse strand, counting down.
ATGGACCCGATCATGGAGATCGCCAATCGGCGGGGGCTCAAGGTGATCGAGGACGTCTCCCACGCCCAGGGGGGGTTGTACAAGGGCCGGCTGCTGGGCACCATCGGGCACGTGGGGGCCATGTCCATCATGTCGGGCAAGTCCCTGGCCTGCGGCGAGGGCGGTTTCCTGGTGACCAACGACGAGCATGCCTACCAGCGGGCGGCGGCCTTTGGCCACTACGAGCGCGGCCCGGAGTTGACCGACCCGGAGGTCAAACCCTTTGCCGGCATGCCGCTGGGCGGGTACAAATACCGGATGCACCAGCTTTCCTCGGCGGTGGGGCGGGTGCAGCTGCGCCAGTACCGCGAGCGTATGGCCGAGATCCAGCAGGCCATGAACTACTTCTGGGACCTGCTCGAGGGGGTACCCGGCATCCGGGCCCACCGGCCGGCCAAGGACTCGGGCAGCACCATGGGCGGGTGGTACGCGGCGCACGGGATCTATGTGCCCGAGGAACTGGGCGGCCTGCCCATCGCCCGCTTCTGCGAGGCGGTGCGGGCCGAGGGGGTGGGGGCCTGCAATCCGGGGGCCAATCCCCTGATGCACCTGCATCCGGTGCTGAACGACGCCGATGTGTACGGCCACGGCAAACCCACCCGCATCGCCCACAGCGACCGCGACCTGCGCCAGCCCAAGGGCAGCCTGCCGGTCAGCGAGAGCATCCCGGAGCGCTGCTTCTGGATCCCCTGGTTCAAGCGTTTCCGGCCCGAACTGATCGAGGAGTACGCGGCGGCATACCGCAAGGTGGCCGAACAGGCCGGGGGGTTGGGCTGAGCCATGGCTGATCCACTGCGGGCCCGGCTCTTTGGCTACGGGGTGCCGTACCGGGCCCGGCTCACCGGCGAGGGGGCGCTGTTGCCCCTGGAGACCAGTCCGGAACGCGAAGCCGCGGACCTGGCCGGTGAACTGGCGGCCCTCACTGGCCAGTCCACGGCGCCGGTCCAGGGAGAAACCGGAGTGTGGGCCACCTGTGTGCCCTTTGGAAGATGTGGAGTTGAAGACCTTCCGCTGGAACATCTTAAGGTGTACAACCTAGAGGATGGCTGGCTGGAAGTGCTGGGTGAGGATGGCGCCCATGAGCTGCCGCTGCGCGAGGGGAAATTGGTGCGTATCAGCCCGCGCAGCGTGGTGCGTCTGCGGGCCAGGCCCCGGCCGGGGCGGCGGGTGCTGGTGGCCTTCCAGACCCAGGACCGCACCCCGCTCTTGGGCAATGCCGCACCCTTCACCCTGGACGGGCAGGCGCCCGACGAGTACGCGGCCCGGTTGACCAAAGCCCAGGAGGCCTTTGTATATGCCCAGGGCCTGGCCGGCAAGGACCAGGCTGCCTACCGGCAGGTGCTGGAGGCTTTCTTCAGCCGCATGGCCGCCAAGGTGGAGGCCGACCCGCAGGTGGGCCTGACCCAGGCCCAGGCGCGCGAGGAGGGGGCATATGCCACTGAAGGGGAGGAGGAGCTCTTCGCCCGCCAGCAGGCCCTGCTCAGCCCAGAGGTCATCGCCCGTATCGGCCGGCAGGACCCGGAACTCTTCCGTTTCCCGGGTATGTTCGGCGGCATCACTACCTTGTTCAAAATCTACAATACCTAGGAGATAAAAAATTGGCCAAGAACAAGATACGGATCGCGATGATCGGCTGTGGCGGCAATATGCGCGGCGCGCATGTGCCCCGCCTGCACGAGGACGGCAAGGTGGAGCTGGTGGCGGTGGTGGATACCGAGGAAGCGCCGGCCCGCCTGCTGATGGAGAAATACGGCCGGGAAGTGCCCTGGTACACCGATCATAAGACGTTGCTGCGCAAGGAAAAACTCGATGCCATCTTTATCAGTTCTCCCCATGCCTCGCACTACGCCCAGGTGAAGGCCGCCCTGGAGCACGACCTGCATGTGCTGGTCGAGAAACCCCTGACCATCACCTCGGCCAAGGCCAAGGCGCTGATCGCGCTGGCGGAGAAAAGGAAACGCTTCCTGCAGGTGAGTTATCAGCGCAATTACTACGCACCGCATACCTATGCACGAGACTTGGTTGCCAAGGGTGCTTTAGGGGAGATCAGAGGTGTGGTGGCCTACGTGACCCAGAACTGGAGCGGGGTGCGCGGTTGGCGGCTGGTGCCCGAGCTGTCGGGGGGCGGCATGTTCTTCGACACCGGCAGCCATCTGGTGGCCTCCACCCTGTGGATCAGCGGGCTCCAGCCGGCCCAGGTCAGCGCCTTCGTCGACAACGAGGGCAAGGACGTGGACATCAAGGCTGTGGTCAATGTCCGCTTCAAGAACGGGGCCCTGGGCACCCTCAACACCTTTGGCAGCGCCAGCCGGCACGACGAACGCCTCGCCATCCACGGCAGCGAGGGGTGCCTGGTCTTCCATCTCCATCAGTGGCAGATCAAATCCGTTCTCCTCAACGACCAGCCCCTGGAGATCCCCCCGCGTATCAAGGAGGACAACCCGGACGCGGCGCTCTTCCGCTGGATGCGCAACGGGGGCAAGGGGTACGAACAGCCCTGGTTCGCCCTGGAGGTGGCCCGACTCTCGGAGGCCGCCTACAAGTCTGCCGCACTTGGGAAGCCGGTAAAGGTGGCGTCCTAGGCGTGGCCGGGCGCTCCCTCCGCCAGCGGCTGCACTCACTCGTCCTGGTCAGTGGGGTCTGCTGTCTGGGTGGTCTGCCGTGTTGCCGCGCCGCCCGGGCTGCGGAGGCGCCGATGGAGGTGAGGGCCAACGAGGGCGTACTCCGCATCGAGGCCCGGATCGAAGCCCCGGGCACCCGGGAACAGGTCTGGCAGCTCCTCACCGACTTCGGGCGCCTGGCAGAATTCATGCCCAATGTCGACAGCAGCCGGGTGCTCAGCCGCACCGACTCCTCGGTCCTGGTGCGGGAGGTGGTGAGCAGCCAGCTGGTCCGGCCTTGGACCTTCGCCTTCATCCTTGAGTACATACCCTTGGAGCCCAGTGAGTTGCGGTTTCATCAGGTGGCCGGTCAACTGAAGGGATACGAGGGGGTCTGGCTGCTGGAGCCACGGGGGGAGTACACCGCGGTCTCCTACCAGGCACGGGTGGGGTACCGGCGGGTGCCCGGTTTCCTGGCCGCCTATATCGTGCGCCGGCAACTGGGCCGGATGATGCCGGCCCTGGCTGCCGAGATGAAGCGCCGCACCGGGGGCGGATAAGGGTGGTGCGGCTGCCCTCCAAGCGGTGGGGGCTG
>JADZBP010000210.1 GCA_020852055.1 Candidatus Latescibacterota bacterium | reverse complement strand
GTACTCGCAGACATCCTCGCTGATATTGATGTGCTGCTCGCTGGGCAGGTAGCCTTTTTCCTTCACCAGCGCGCTGCGTTTGGATCGTTCCCGCCGGTGGTAGGTGATGCCGCACTCCTTGTCGGCGATGATGATCTTGACCCCTGGGCGCAACACCGCGTCCTCGATCAGCCGGCGGTACTCGTCCCGCTGCGAGGGGTCCATGCGGGCGATGAAGGTCCCGCTGCCCTCGGCCATGCCGCGCACCACCCGCTCGATGTCCTGGGCGAAGGTCGAGTTGCCCAGCAGGTCGGTGTTGGTGCCGGGGGTGGGCTGGTGCCCGGTCATGGCGGTGGTTTTGTTGTCCAGGATCACGTAGGTGAGATCCTGGTGGTTCTTGATCGAATCCGAGATCGCCGCCATGCCGCTGTGGAAGAAGGTCGAATCCCCCATGAAGACCAGTTGCTTGTTGTCGATGAAGGGATCGATGCCGGCGCCGGTGCCGCCGCCCAGGCCCATGCCCGACAGGTTGTGCATCAGCCGCGAGAAGGGGGCGTACTTGAGCATCGAGTAGCAGCCGATGTCGCCGTGGAAAACCAGGTCGGAGGGCTGGCGGCCCTGCTTGGCCATATAGGCCGGATCGGTGAAATCCTCGGCGGTGCGCTGCAGCACGCTGGCCGAATCGCGGTGGGGGCCGCCCGGGCAGAAGGAAGGGGTGCGCGCGGGCACCGGGGTGATCTCGAGTTCGGCGGCCTGCGCCTGGCGCAGCTCGCGCTGCAGTTGCTGGGTGTGCACCGGCAGCCCCAGCCCGTCGAGACTGGCGAAGAGCCGGCCCAGGTGCTGCACCACCAGCGAGGGGTGCAGGCCCATGGTCTCGGGGAAACCGGCCTGGTCGCCGGGGAAGCGTTTGCCCCACAGGCGGGTGTCGAGGCAGCGGCCGCTCTGATGCAGCTGGGTGAGGATGCCGGCGAGCTGGGGTTCGATGAAGGCGCGTTTCTCCTCGACCACACACAGATGCTGCACCCGGCCGGCGAACTGGGCCACCAGGGCGCTGTCCACCGGGTAGGTGAGGGCCAGCTTGAGGATGGGAAAGACCCCGGTCAGGCCCAGCAGGTCCAGGGCGTGTTCCAGGTAGGCGTACGCCAGCCCGGAGGTGACAAAGCCCAGGGGCTGGCGCGCCTCGGGGTAAAGGATCTGGTTGAGGCCCCGCTGCCGGGCCACCTCGAGCAGGAGGGGGAAACGCTCGTGCACCACCTCCTGCTCCTTGCGGGCGGTGATGGGCGGGATGATGACCCGCGCGTCCGAGGAGATGGTGCGGGTGTCGAGGGTGGTGCGATGGCGGGTGTTGAGCCGGGGGAAGCGGTTGGGCCGGACCTCGACGCTGCCGCCCCCGTCGGCCTGGTTGGAGGTCACCAGCAGGGTCAGGTACAGGCGCGAGGCGCTGGACAGCTCGAAGCCCTCGCCCACCCAGTCCTTGATCTCCTGAAAGGTGGAGGGCTCGAGCACCGGCATATAAAGGTGCTGGGAGAGGAAGCGGGAGTCGGCCGGGACCTGGGTGCCCTCGGACCAGGTGTCGTCCCCCACCGCCACCAGGGCGCCGGCGCGGGCCCCGGCCATATTGCCCAGGGCCAGCCCGTCGGCGGCCACATGCAGGCCCACGCTCTTCATCACCGCCAGGGCCCGGATCTCCTCCATCTGGGCGCCATTGAGGCGGGCGGCGGCGAGGGCCTCGTTGTTGGCGATCTGGGCGACGATGCCGTGTTCGTTGAGTAGTTCGGAGATGTTTTCTAGAGTTTCGAAGACCTCGGCCAGCGGGGAACCGGGATAGCCGGTGATCTCGCCGACGCCGCTTTCCAGGGCGCCCTTGACGATCAGCTCGTTGCCGGTGTAGATGCCGGTGCCTTTTTCTTGCTGGAATCTGGGGTCCATAGGACGGGCGCTAGTCGGCTTCGTCGATGTCTTCAGCGGCTGTGGACCCGGAGCCGGCGGGGGAGGGTGGGCTCGGGGGAACCGGGGTTTGTCAAGGGCCGGAAAACCGCAGAGATTATAGAGCCAGCCCGAACAAATGTCAAGCACCAGCCACGACATCCGCGCCGTTGGGCCAAAGGAGTCCTGGGTGAAAACCGTGGGGCATTGTGCCACCCCGTACCTGCACGCCAACGGCTCCTGGGTGCACAGCCAGCTCAGTCGGCTGCAGCGCTACCGCCCGGTGGTGCTGACCCAGGAGGAGGAAAACCTCGACCAGTTCCCGGTGGGCCGGCTGTATACGGCCCGCGCCTACCCGCTGTGGCAACGGGCCGGCAACCGGCTCTGGCTGAAGTTGACTGGCGAGTACCCCTATTACGCCCGGCTGCTGCGCCAGGAGGGGGCCTGCCTGATCCACGCCCATTTCGGCTACCAGGGCTGCCGCTGCCTGCGGGCCCGCCGGACCAGCGGCCTGCCAATGCTGACCACCTTTTACGGGGCCGACGCCACCCAGTACGCCCGCCTGCCGTACTGGCGGGCCTTCTATCAGCGCCTTTTCGCCGCAGGGGAGGCCTTTCTGGCGGAGGGCAGCGCCCTGGCCGGCTGTCTGGAGGAGGCGGGTTGTCCGCCGGAAAAGATCCGCCTGCACCACCTGGGGGTGGATCTGGACCGCATCCCTTTTGCCGAAGGGCGCCGGGGCGAGGTGGTGCGTTTCCTGATCTGCGCCCCCTTCCGCGAGAAGAAGGGGATCCCCGATGCCCTGCGAGCCCTGGGTTTGGCCCGGCGGCGGCGGGCTTTCCCCTGCGAGGTGGTGCTCATCGGGGAGGGGCCGGAAAAGGCGAAGATCCTGGCCGCCATCGGGGAAGCGGGGCTGGAGGGATTGGTGGTGATGCGGGGCGCCCTGCCCTATGCCCGGGTGATCGAGGAGTTGGGCCGGGCCGATCTGCTGCTGCAGACCAGCCGGCGGGCAAGCGACGGGGACACGGAGGGCGGGGCGCCGGTGATCCTGCTCGACGCCCAGGCCGCGGGCCTGCCGGTGGTGGCCACCCGGCACGCGGATATCCCCGAATATGTGCGGGAGGGCGAAAGCGGGTTGCTGGCCGCCGAGGGGGACATAGAGGGGCTGGCCGAGTGTATTTTGCAGCTGGTGGAAGCGCCGGAAAGGTGGGCGGGTATGGGGCGGGCGGGTCGGCAACACGTGCAGGAACACTACAACGCCGCCACCCAGGCGGCGCGCTTAGAGGAGCTCTACGACGAGTTCACCTGAAGGCGGCGAGTGCCCGTTTGGTAGAGGTGGCTCCCCGTCCGCTCAGTCCTCCTTCTTGTGCCAGTAGCGGTAGTATTCCTCCAGGAAACTCAGGCTGCTGAGATCCTGCATGCGGTCGAGGAAGAGGATGCCGTCGAGGTGGTCGACCTCGTGCTGCAGCACCCGGGCGAGGAAGCCGTCGGCTTTGAGGGTGAAGGGTTTGCCCTTGCGGTCGAGGGCGCGCACCACCACTGCCTTTGACCGCGGCACCAGGCCGCGCAGGTCGGGGATGCTCAGGCAGCCCTCGTAGCCCAGTTCCTTTTCCTCCGACAGCGATTCCCATTCCGGGTTGATACACAGGGTCAAGGGCAGGTCGTCGGGGTTTTCCGGGTCGGCGTCCGGATACCCCAGCACGATCAGCCGCACCGATTGGTACACCTGGGGGGCGGCCAGGCCCACCCCCTCGTAATCGACCATGGTGTCGACCATGTCGTCGATCAGTTGCTGGAAGGCGGGTTGGCGGATCTGGGCGGGGGTGAGGGGCTGGGCCTGCTGGCGGAGCACAGGGTGCCCCATCCGACTCACTTTGAGGATGGCCATGGGGTTCCGATCAGTGGGAAAGGGGGGTGAGGGCCTGGGTCAGGCGTTTGGCGCGGGCCGGCTCGAGCTGGCCGAGCAACGCGCGGCGTTTGTCGGGTTTGAGGCGCACCAGCACCAGGGCGGCGGACTCGTCGTCCAGGTCGTTGAGCTGGACGGCGGCCTCGGCCAGGGGCAGGGTGGCCAATTGGCCCGCCAGGTTGTTGAGCATCTGGTCGCGATCCTTCTTGAGCGCGGCGATCTGTTCGCGCAACTCCTTCTTGGCCAGGTCCAGCTCGTGGGCCGCCTCGGCCGAGGGCGTCAGGTCCATCGGCTTGAGCCCCACCGTCGGGGTTGCGGGCCTGGTTTCGGGTCTGGCCGCTGGCTCGGGTGATGGCGTTGTGGCGCGGTGCGGCGTTTCGGGTGTGGTCGGGGCGCGGTGCTGGGCCGCCACCTGCGGCCGGCGCTTGGGCGGCGGTGTCTGCGGCCTGAAGGCGATGACCACCGCCAGCACCAGACTGAAGGACAGGCACATACCCAGCAGGATCAGGATCGGGGTCTTGGCGCTCATGGAAGATATTTCTGGGTCCGCCCGGGGGAACCGACTTGTTGGCTGTAAATATCCACGCCGGGCGGAAACCGGGCAAGGCGCTGGAAAAACAGCGCGATAACCCCGGTTCGCGCGGCGCGGGCGGCGCGGGATTCACCGTCCTGAGAGCGGACAAAAAGCAAAGGGCGGACCAGGGCCCCGATCAGAACTCCAGCTCGAAACCACCCACGGGTATAAAGCGCCACTGGTCGATGCGGCCGCGGCGGTTTTCGCTCTTGTCCCAGTAGTAGGTGTAGATGTTGGCGCGGTTGTAGGTGTTGAGCAGGCTGAAGAAGGTGACCAGGTTGCAGTGGCGGTAGTGCCGCCGGTAATCCAGCTGCAGGTCGAGCCGATGGTATGCCGGGTACCGCTGGCTGTTGAGCCCTTCGCGGTCGACGATACCCTTGCCGGTCTGGAGCGACAGTTCCTCATCGAAGGGGGTGTACGGCCGGCCCCCGGCAAAACTCCAGCGGCCGCTGAACTCCCAGGTGGGCGAGGGGCGGTACCCGACGATGGCCGAGAGCAGGTGGCGGTTATCGAAGTCGCGGTTGCGCTCCACCCCGAGCAGGTCGGTGTAGCGGCTGACCGAATAGGAGTACCCGAAGGTGCCGAACAGGGACTGGGCCAGCTTTTTCTGGACGAGAAACTCCAGGCCGCGGGAACGGGCTTTGCCGCCGCCCACCAGGGCGCCGGGCAGCGGGGAGCCGAAGCCGGCATAGGCGTCGATGGCCGAGGC
>JADZBP010000209.1 GCA_020852055.1 Candidatus Latescibacterota bacterium | reverse complement strand
TTTTGGCAGCCGGGCGCTCTTTGGCGGCGGCCTCGTGGCGGCGGCGCGCCTCCTCGAGGGACTGGCGGCGCCGGCGGCGGTCCAGGATCGCCGAAACGGCGCTGAAGAGGGCGAAAATGGCCAGATAGATCAGCTGATCCATCGCTCAGTTCCTCGTCAGGCCTGCGGCTGCGGGGGCTTGCCTTCGTCGCCGGCCCCGGAGATGGACGAACGCATATCGGTATCGGCCTGCATGTTGCGCATCCGGTAATAATCCATGATGCCCAGGTTGCCGCTGCGGAAGGATTCGGCGATGGCGCGCGGCACCTCGGACTCGGCTTCCTTGACCCGGGCGTTCATCTCCTGGACCAAGGCCTTCATCTCCTGCTCGCGGGCAGCGGCCATGGCGCGGCGCTCCTCGGCGCGGGCCTGGGCGATCTTGAGGTCGGCGGCCGCCTGGTCGATCTGCAGCTTGGCGCCGATGTTGTCGCCCACATCCACGTCGGCGATGTCGATGGAGAGGATCTCGAAGGCCGTGCCCGAATCGAGCCCCTTGTCCAGCACGGTTTTGGAAATGCGGTCGGGGTTCTCCAGCACTTCTTTGTAGGTGGCCGAGGAGCCGATGGTGGTGACGATGCCCTCGCCCACGCGGGCCAGGATGGTTTCCTCGCCGGCCCCGCCCACCAGTCTCTCGATATTGGCCCGCACCGTCACCCGGCAGATGGCCTTCACCTGGATGCCGTCCTTGGCCACCGCGGCGATAGGTGAGGTGGTGATCACCTTGGGATTGACACTCACCTTCACCGCCTCCAGCACGTCGCGCCCGGCCAGGTCGATGGCCGTAGCCCGCTCGAAGGTGAGGGGGATATTGGCCTTGTCCGCCGAGATCAGGGCCAGGATCACCGCTTCCACATTGCCGCCGGCCAGGTAATGGGCCTCCATGCGGTCCAGGCTCACGTCGAGGCCGGCCTTGGTGGCGCTGATCTTGGGCCGCACGATGGCCTGGGGCGGCACCTTGCGCAGGCGCATGCCCATCAGATCCTTGAAGATGCTCACCTTGACCCCGGAGAAGTAGGCAGTGACCCACAGGCCGACGGGGATGAAGTAGGTGAAGAGGCTGATGAAGATGATGATGCCAAAGAGGATGAGGATGGGGATCATGAGTTCCATGGAGCCCTCGCTTTACAGGTGGAGTTGTCGTTTCACGCCTTGGTATCCGTGGTTTCGGTGTGCTCCTGCACCACCACCCGGCTGCCAACCACCTCGAGCACGGCGACCGGGGTGCCGCGCGCAATGAAGGTGCCCTGGCTCACCACATCGACGATGCGCTCGCCGAAGCGGGCCCGGCCGCTGGGCCGCAGCGGGGTGAGCGCTTCGCCGGTCTGCCCGGCCAGGTCGGCCAGGTCGGCCGGGGTGGCGCGAAATCCCTCTTTAGTGGTGTTCCCGCGGTGCAGCACCAGCCGCTGCCAGGCCCGGTTGCGCAGCACCAGCCAGACCAGCACCCCGGTGGCCAGCGCCGTCCAGGCGCCCAGCGCCAGGGCCGCCCCGGCACCCAGCCGCACATAGGAGTAGACGATCCCGGTGAGCAGGGAGAGGAAACCCAGCACCCCGAAGACATTGACCCCCGGAACGACGAACACCTCGATGAAGAGCAGGATGAAACCGGTGGCCAGCAGGCCGATGGCGTAGGCCCAGGGCAGGGTCTCGGGGGTGAGAAAACTCACCGCGACCTCACCAGGATGCGGTTGCCGTGGGCGGCGACGATACGGATGGGTTTGTTGGCCTCGATGAACTCCCCCTCGGCGATGACGTCGAGACGGCGGCTGCCAAAGACCCCCACCCCCACCGGCCGCAGATAGGTGAGGGTAACCCCCTCCAGGCCCACCAACTCCTGATCGTGCTCGGTGGAAGCGGAAACAAACCCTTCTGAGGAGGGCGCCTCGCGCTGCAACACCAGCCGATTGAAGGCCCCGATCCGGGGCAGGGAGCGCAGGAAGAGCGCCGCCAGGCCGATGGCCGCCATCAGCGAGACGGCGAGACGGCTGATCAGCCCGGCTAAGTCCTCCAGGCTCCACAGGTCGAAGTTCCCCATCTGGGTCAGCAGCAGGCTGCCGACGATACACAACATGCCGGCCAGACCCGCCACCCCGAAGCCGGGGATGAAGAAGATCTCGGCGATCAGGAGCCCCACCCCCACTACAAAGAGCAGCACCTCGTCCCATTCGGCCAGGTGGACCAGGTAGTGACTGCCGAAGAAGAGCCCCAGGCAGATCAGCGCCACCGTGCCGCCCACCCCCCAGCCAGGGGCCTTGGCCTCGGCGATCAGGCCAAAGATGCCCACCGCCAGCAGGATGGAACTGATGGCCGGATGGGTGAGGAAACCGACCAGATCCTCGGCCCAGTTGGGCGCCACTTCCACCACCTGGGCGTCGGCCAGGTCGTAGGCCTGCAGCAGGGCGGGCAGGGTTTCGACCCCCTGGTCGGCGATCTTGTATTTGAGGGCCTGGCTGGTGGTGAAGGTGGCGGGCCGGCCGGTTTCGGCGCTCAACTCGGGCAACTCCACCTTCTCGTCGACCATGGCCTCGGCGATCTTGGGATCGTGGCCGGTGCGCTCGGCGGTGGCGCGCATCTCCGCCCGAAAGTAGGAGATGACCTTGTCGCTGGCTTTCTCGCCGGTGGCCGCGTCGACCGCGGTGGCCGCCCCGATGGAGCCGCCCTGGACGATGGCGATCTTGTCGCAGGCAAGGGAGATCAGGGCGCCAGCCGAGATGGCGCGCTTGTTGATGAAGGCGATGGTGAGAGGTTCGGCGTCGAGGATGGCGTCGCGGATGACGGTGGCCGCGTCGATACGGCCGCCGAAGGTATCGATGTCGAAGACGATGGCCGCCGCCTGGGCTGCTTCGGCGTCGGCGATGGCCCGCACCACGAAGGCAGCCACCCCCGGGTCGATCATGCCCTGCCCGGTGTGGACCTGCACGTGGTAGACCGTCCGCCCCTGGGCGGCGAGGGGGCACAGCAACAACAACAGCAGACCCAGGCGCGCCAAACTCATCATGCTTCTGCCTCTCCGGGGCGACGTGGGGGTTTCAGTGACAATATACACGTCGGCAGGCAGCGGTGCCTACTGGACCATCTCCCTGAATTGCACCGGACCGGCGTCCTCGGTGCCCGGCTTGTAGCGCACCTTGATCTCCACCCGGCGGTTCTGGGCGCGGTTCTCGGGGGTGTCGTTGGGGACCAGGGGATGGTATTCGCCGTAGCCGATGGCCGAGAGGCGCGCCCGGTCGATGCCCACCTCTTCGGCAAAGAGGTCCAGCACCTTCATCGCCCGGGCGTTGGAGAGCCAGTGGTTGTTGGGGAACTGGGCGGTGTGGATAGGCACGTCATCGGTATGCCCGCCGATCTCGATGGGGTTGGGCACCCGCATGAGCACCTCGCCGAGTTTGAGCAGCAGGGCGTCGGATTTGATGTCGGCCTGGCCGCTGCCGAAGAGCGCCTGGTCGCGGATACGGATGATGATGCCCTCGCTGCTCTGGCTCACCTCGATGTTCTCTTCCTGATGGGCGGCCTCGACAATCTCCAGCAATTCCTGCCGCGCCTGGTTCATGGCCTCGCGGCCCTCGCCACGGGCGATGGGGGCGTAGAACTCGATGGGAGAGATCAGCACCGGCTCGCCGTGCAACACCCCCAGCGCCCCCTGCAGCGACCCGGCGGCCTTGGAGAAATCCTCCTTCTTGCTGATGGTCGAAAAGGAGAGCATCAGGGCGAAGCAGGCCATCAGCAGGCCCATCAGGTCGGCGAAGGTGGTGATCCAGGGCGGGGCGGGCACCGCCGGCCTGGGGGTATCGTCTTCGTAGGCCACCCTTCCTCCTTCAGCGGGTCAGGGTGCCACGCCGGTGTTTGGGCGGCAGGAAGACCATCAGCTTGTGCTCGACGATACGCGGGTTGTCACCCGACTGGATGGCCATGATGCCCTCGACCACCATGCGCTTCATCAGCATCTCGTGGTTGTTGAGGTTGCGCAGCTTTTCGGAGAAGGGTTTGTAGACCACGTTGGCCAGAATCGCCCCGTAGAGCGTGGTGACCAGCGCCAGGGCCATGCCCGGGCCGATCATCGCCGGATCGCTCAGATCCCGCAGCATCAGGATCAACCCGATCAGGGTGCCGATCATGCCGAGGGAAGGGGCCGTCTCCCCCATGTTGAAGAGCATATCCTGCCCCACCCGGTGGCGCTCGTTGAGGATGCGCAGCTCGGTTTCGAGGATGTTCATGATCAGGTTGGGCTCGATCCCATCCACCGCCAGCCGCACCCCCTGGGCGAGAAAGGGGTCGTCTTCCTCGCTGGCCGCCTGCTCCAGAGCCAGAATGCCCTCGCGGCGGGCGGTCTCGGCGTAGGCGACGATCTTGCCGATGAGCAAATGGGGGTCGTTGGTCTTGTTGAAAAAGGTGTTCCGGTAGAGCCGGCCGATGCCGGCCACCGTCTTCAGCGGATAGGAGACCAGGGCCCAGGCCACCGTGCCCACCACCACCAGGGCGATGGCTTCAGGGGAATAGAGGGCCTGCAGCCCCTGGTGTCCGGCAAATACGATCGCCCCGATCAAGGCGAGGGTCCCGATCACGGTTCCGATATCCACGATATCCCTTTCCTCTTCCTCTGGCCGCCGGGGCCACGGTATCCAACTCAATCAAACAACAATACATAAATTTCCCCGCGCCAACCAGCAGTCGGGCGGCCGATTGACGCACCTGGGAGGGGGGGTTATCTTGGGCACCGCATTGACGCGAGAGGAGCGTATATGACGACCGAAGGCAAACTGGACCTGGTGCTCAGCGGCGGCCGGGTCATCGATCCGGCCAACCAGCTCGACGCCGTGCTCGACCTGGGCATCAAGGATGGCGCAATCGCGCGGGTGGCCCCGCAGATCCCCGCCGCCGAGGCCCAGCGCCGCGTGGATGTGAGTGGCCTGCTGGTGGTGCCGGGCCTGCTCGATATCCACATCCACGCCTACCACACCCGCCAGACCGAGGGCGGCCAGGGCAAGTGGGGCGGCAGCCTGCACCCCGACGCCCACTTCCTCAAGGAAGGGGTGACCACCTGCGTCGACACCGGCAGCGCCGGCTGGCAGGAGATGGCCCACTTCCGCGAAACGGTCATCGACAAGACCCTCACCCGGGTGCTGGCCTACGTCAACATCTCCGGGCCGGGCATGGGGGAATCGGAGCAGGTGGTGACCACCCTCGATGCGCAGAAGGCCGCCGCCGCCGCCCGCGAGCACCGCGAGGTGGTGGTGGGCATCAAGACCGCGCACTACTGGACCGTGCATCCCTTCGACGCCGAGCACCCGGCCTGGGCTTCGGTGGATCGGTCGGTGGAGGCCGGCGAATTGTGCGGCATGCCGGTGATGGTCGACTTCTGGCCGCGCCCGCCCGAGCGGGCTTACGCCGATTTGCTGCTCAAACACCTGCGCCCCGGCGACATCCACACCCATGTCTTCGCCCGCCAGTTCCCCATCATCGATGCCCAGGGCAAGGTATACGAACATATGCACCAGGCACGGGCGCGGGGCATCCACTTCGACCTGGGCCACGGGGCGGCCAGCTTCTGGTGGCGCAACGCCGCCCGCGCCATCGCCCAGGGTTTCCCGCCCGACTCGATCAGCACCGACCTGCACCTGGCCAATATCCACGGCTGTGTGCACAGCATGCTCGACACCATGTCCAAGTGCCTGAGTATGGGTATGCCCCTGCCCGAGGTGATCTACCGTTCCACCGTGACCCCGGCCAAAGCCATCAACCGGCCAGCCCTGGGCACCCTGAGTGTGGGCGCCGCGGCCGACGTGGCGGTGCTGCAATGCCTGGAGGGGAACTTCACCTTCCGCGACTGCGGCTGGACCCGCAACCAGGGGCGGCAGAAGCTGGAGTGTATGCTGACCCTGCGCAACGGGCAGATCGTCTGGGACCGCCACGGCCTCAGCTGCCCGGACTGGCAGGAAGCCCCCGCCGACTCGGGCTACTGGGAGGTCACCGAAGTCCCGGTGCCCGTACCCCGACTCTGGCGATAACGCGGCGGGGAGATGACCCCGAAGGCTTTTCCCTGGGGAGTGGCGGGGA
>JADZBP010000208.1 GCA_020852055.1 Candidatus Latescibacterota bacterium | reverse complement strand
GGGTTGATCAAGGAATACGGGGTGCGGGTCTATAGGCAGGATTTCAACTACGACCCCCTGCCCAACTGGGTGGGCAACGAGGCCGCCGACCGGGTGGGGGCGCTGGAGAACCTGCACGTCCAGGGCTACCTGCGCTACTGGGACGAACTGATCCGGCGCAACCCCGGCCTGTGGATCGACTCCTGCGCCTCGGGCGGGCGCCGCAACGAGCTGGAGACCATGCGCCGGGCCGTGCCCCTGCACTACACCGATGTGGGCTACGGCGAGCACCCGATCAAACAGAAGCAGCACCGCTACATGTTCGAGTGGATCCCCTATTTCCGCGCCCACAACATGAACTGGTGCGACGCCGCAGGGGAATACGGCAAGGGCAGCTTCCCGGTGGATCGGTACTCCTACCACTGTGCCCTGGCCCCTTCCCTCACCGACATGACCAACCGCCAGGCGCCCGAGGAGGAGATGGCCCTGGCCCGCGAGATGACGGCCCTGTGGCGCCGCGCCGCCGAGTTGATGCTGCGGGGGGACTACTATCCGCTGAGCGAGTGCCGCAAGTCGGCCGCCGACTACTATGCCATGCAGTTCGAGGACAGCGAGCGGGGGGAGGGGTTGCTGCAGGTGGTGCGCAACAGCCAGTGCGCCGACGAGTCCTTCCTCGCCCGGCTGCGGGTGGACGCCGGCTGCGTATATCGCTTCACCAACCCCGAGACCGGCGACCAGTTCGAGCGGGACGGGGCGGCGCTGGGAGAAGGGCTCGACATCCGCATTGCCCGCCGCTCGGGCGCGGTGTGGTTCTACACCAAAAGGGCGAAAGGTTAGGGTGGTTCAGTGCCCCCGCTGTTTTCTCAGTTGCGCCACGCTGAAATCCGGGGCGCGGTAGGCGGCGAAGATGGCTTCCTCGTCGGTGCGCACCTGCTGGGCCAGGCGCAGGACCTCGGCCGCCTGATCGACGGGGATCTTGACGCAGCCGTCCTGGTCGGCCATCAATAGATCTCCGGGCCGCACCCGCAGCTGGCCCACGCTGAGGGGCTGGTTGAAGCGGGTGAGATTGAAGACCCCGTGGCCCGGCACGGTGCCCCAGGCAAAAACCGGCAGGCCCACCCGGCGGATGCCGGGCAGGTCGCGCACGGTGCCGTCGACCAGCACCCCGGTCACACCCAGGCGCTGGTGCAGGGTGGCCATGCCGTCGCCGAAGCTGGCCCCCCGCCCTGGCCGCGTGTCCACGTCCTTGAGCACCGCAACCAGGGGGCCGGGGGTGGCTTCGAGCAGGTCGTAGTAGTCGAGCCAGTCGAGGGCCGGCGAGTCGGGGTCGTTGGTGGTGACCTCGGCGGTGACCGCGTAGCCGATCACCGCGCCCAGCTCGGGCAGCAGGCAGCGGATGGTGTGGTCGGTGTACTCCTCGCCGGGGGCGCCGCGCAGGCGGGTCACCGCATTGAAGAGGGTGGGGGAGTCGAACTGCCGGAGTTCCTCCAGCAACTGGCGGTCGGGGCTGGGCATCGCGGTTTCCTCGGGCAAAGGTTGGGCGCGCTCAGGCGCCGACGCACACCGGCTCGAACATGATCTCGTCCCCCGCCACCGCATCCACCACCCTCACCCAGTCGCCGGGCTGCAGCTGGCCGAGGGGCCGGTCCAGGTCCACAGTGGTGTGGTCGGCGTCGGGGTTGTGGGCCGCGGTGATCTGGGCCCAGGCGCCATCGGCCTCGCGCACCACGCGGGTGGCGTGTAAGTTGCCAGTGCGGGTCATGATATAGTACTCCAACTCGACCCGGCGGTTGTTGGTCGCCAGCACCCGGGCCCGCCCCAGCAGGGTGGTGACATCGAGGCGCAGCCGCAGGCGGCCAGCGCCCACTTCCCGCACCTCCTCGACCAGGTAGTTGTGGCCCCGCCCCTGCGGGTTGAGCCGCACCCGGTCTCCCGCGGCAATATCCTGCAATCCCTCCACCTCGACCACACAGGAAGCCGGGTCGACGGCGGTGATCCGGCTGCGCTGCACCGGCACGGGCACTGCCAGGGTCCGGTCCTGGAGCTGGAAGAAGGAGGCGCCCACCGCCTGGATCTTACCCCTGGAGACCACCGCCAGGCTGCCCTGCAGCAGGGCGCCGTCGGCGAACCGGGTGGGGGTCTGGGCATCGGCTTCGGGGTTCCAGTACAGGGTTAGCGTGTGGCCGTCCTGGCCCACCAGTTCCACCCCGCTGGCTTCGGGCCGGTCGGCGGCGATGGGGCGCGCCGCCGCCAGGGTGGCCGGCCCCAGGCGCGGCTCGAAGACCAGCTCCACCCGGGTGGTCTCCTCCGGGCCGGGGGGGCGCTGCCACAGCAGGGCGCGGAAGGCATAGGTGGATTGCTCCGGCGTGCCCATGGTGGCGGTGGCCCGGGCGCTCAGCAGCCGGGTGCCGGGGGTGGCGTGTACCTGGTGCAGGTCGAGCCAGGCGTCGGGGCGCAGGCGGCAGGCCCAGGTGCCCTTCCAGGTGGGCCGTTCCTCCAGCACCTCTACCTCGTCCATCCAGGCCAGGCCCGCGTAGTCGGGATGGGCCAGGCCTTCCTGCTGGCCGCGTTTTCCCTGTGCGTCGGCCACCGTTCCCCCGACCTTCTTGCCCGCCAGGTCGGTGGTGAACACATCCGCTTCCAGCCCCCGGCAGCTGCGCCAGTGTTCGCTGCCCCCGCAGACCCGCGACAGGTCCACCAGGGCCACCCCGGTGCCGCCGGTTTCGACCAGGGCCAGCAGGCGGCGGAACCTCACCCCCGGCTGGTACCACCGCTTGCCCTCGGCATCCCAGGCCCAGCGCTCGGCCTCCACCTCCAGGACCTTGATGCCCTCGGCGAAGAGGGTGCGGACCAGGCGGCCCCGACCCCCTAGGCGGCCAGTACTCAGGCCGGGCACCACCCCCCAGGCGGCATTGTGGGTGGACCAGTGGGCCTCCCAGTACTCGATGCTGCCCCAGGACTGGGGGTAGCCCAGATCGCTGAGGAAGGGCTGGTCAAAGGCGAAGAGTTGGGTGTCGAGCAGATCCAGGTGGCGGTGTACGGTGGAGTCGCCATAGGCGATGCCGGCAGCGGCCCGCTCCGGGCTCTCGCCGGTGCGCAGGATGGCGATGCCGCCGCCGTCGTGGATGGTGGTGCTGCCCAGGGGCAGGGGTTGCTTCTGGGCAGCGGCCTCCCTGATCCGGGCCACCACCGGATCGCCGGTAAAGGCAGCGGCGTGGTCGAGGATCTCGGCGGACAGGGGAGCGGGATAAGCATCGGCCGGCAAGGGCTCCTGGCCGGGGCCGCCGCCGTCGCCGATCTGGAAGGATCGTTTGCCCAGCAGGGTGATCTCGTACGGGGCGCGGGCCACACGGGCGGCGCGCGGGTCGGCCACCAGCGAGGGAAAGGCGGATTCGGGATAGGCCTGCGGGTGGAGCTGGCGCAGCTGGCGCAGGTGGTGCTCCAGGGAGAAGAGGCCGAGGCTGTGGATGTTGTTGTACCCGCCGGTGGCCTCGGGCGGGGTGCCGTCGGGGTAGAAATCGTTGGTGCCGAAAACCCGCATCCGGTCCGGGCCGCGGTCGTCGAGCCACTCCAGCACCGGCTGGGCATCGGCCCGGTCCAGGCTGCGCAGCAGCACCAGGAGGGCTTCGCTGACCCGCGGCAGGTTGCTGACCGCGCCCCCGTCGAGGCCGCACTGGAGCAGGCAGGCCATCATCTCCTCGATCAACTGCACCACCTGGGCCGGGGTCTGCACCGGCACGCCCAGACGCTGGGCCCGCTCGACCAGCGCCTGGTCCTGGCACAGGAAAGGCCAGAGGATGTCGTAGGCCAGGGCCAGCACATCGACCACATAGGGGATATCGATGCAGTAGTGTACGGTTCCCTTGCGGTGCAGCGCCGCCACTGGGTCGGGCTGGGCGCCCCAGTCGGGCTGGCCCCACTCCCAGGGGGTTTCCACGCCCAGGGTCGGCCCGTAGCGGAACTGGGGCACAGCGCCCAGGTAGACCTCCTCCACGGCCTGGCGCAGCAGGATCAGGCCCAGCACGCGGGCGGTCTCGGGCTCGAAGCGGGCGCGCAACTGGCGGGTCAACTGGTCCATGCCGGCCCAGCAGGCCCGGGTCTGGTCGCGGTGGTAGGTGGCGGCAAAAAGGAAGAGGTGGCCCTCGGCGTCGAAGTAGCCGTACCCGTCGTCGGCGTACTGGCCGCTGGTGAAGTCGCCGCCGGCCAGGTCGTTGCTGGGAAAGACGCTGCCGCAGGCGGGGCAGGTGGAGCGGAAATCGCAGGGCAGGTGGTTGCGCTTCCAGGGGTAGAAGCCGCCGTAGCGGTACACGGCGGTGCCGCAGCTGGGGCAGCCCTGATGCACGTTGACGAAGTGGGCCCGGGGCAGTTCGGCGGGCGGCAACTGCCGCCACAGGGTGTCGTCGTCCTGCGCCAGCCACCATTTGAGGATTGCTGGATCGGCCGCCTGCAGGGGGGCTTCCTGCAGGGTCTGGCGGGTCTTGGTGGTGGCCCAGGCGGTGTCCAGGGGCCAGCGCCGCGGCCAGGTCACCCCGTTGAAGGTGTGGGGCTGCCGCAACTGGTCCAGGCTGCGGACCTGGATGGTGACCTGGGCCGCCTGTCCCTGCTGCACCACGCGCAAGGGGTAATCGCCGCTGGTCTGGGGGGCGCGCACATAACAATACCAGGCGGTATCGAGGGTGGACCAGCGCTGGTCGAGCAGCGCAAAACCGGGGGCCTGGACTTCGAAGGCGGCCTGGGCGGCCTGGACGGGCAGGCGGAAGGTGCGGCCCGCCAGGATCACGCGGGGGGCCCAGGGAATCACTGGCGCGGACATGTCATTTTTCTCCCGTGGCATTGCTGCGCAGGGTCTTGAGGTGGCTGTCCAGCACCTGCACCCCGTAGCTGGCCACATTGCCGACGTTGAGGAACTGGTACCCCCAGCGGATCTTCTCCTGGAGTTCGGCCACCTCCATGAGGGTGGTGCCGGCGGCGATGCCAGAGCCCTTGAGCCGCTTGGGCACCTCGCGCATGATCTCCTGCACCTCCCGCGAGCCGGTTTCGGTGATGCGCCCCACCGAGGCCGACAGATCCAGGGGGCCCACCAGCAGCACGTCGAAGCCGGGCACCTTGATGATCTCGTCGAGGTTGTCGTAGGCCTGCTGGCTCTCCAGCTGGAGGATGAGCACGGTCTCCTCGTTGGCGGTCTTGATCACGTGGTTCCACTGCTCGCCGGCGATAAAGGTCCACATGGGCGAGATACCGCGCTGCCCCAGGGGCGGGTAGCGGGCGTACTCCACGGCGCGGGCCGCCTCCTCGGGGGTATTGACCTGGGGGACCATCACCGCCACGGCACCCACGTCGTAGGCCTTCTTGATCAGGCCAGGATCGTTGTTGGCCACCCGGATCATCGGCGCGGTGCCGCGCATACGGGCCAGGACCGGGATGTAGTCGAGGGATTCGCTGCCAAAGGGCAGGTGTTCGGTGTCGATCCAGAGGAAATCAGGGCCGGTGGAGAGGATCATACCCGTCAGGTGGGGCGAGGGGGTCAAGAGGCCGGAGCCCAGGACGACTTCGCCGCGCTGCAGCTTTTGTTTGAGGGGATGGGGATACATAAGGGCTCCTTGGCGAGGAGGGAGGCCGGATCGGCCTGGTGATCAGGAGAGGCTGAAGAGGATGAAGAGGCCCAGCAGGATGCGGTAATAGGCGAACCAGTGGGTGCCGTGGCGCTGCAAAAAGCGCAGCAGGAAGCCGATGGACAGGTAGCTGCTCAGGGCCGCAGCCACGATGCCCACGCCCAGGTTGAGCAGGCCGGCCTCGCCCAGGCCGTCCTTGAGTAGGTCGAGCAGTTCGAGCGCACCGCCGGCGCCGATGGCCGGCAGGCCCAGCAGAAAGGAGAAGCGGGCCGCTTCCTCGCGCCGCAGCCCCAGGAAGAGCCCGCCCATGATGGTGGAACCCGAACGCGAGCAGCCCGGAATCAGGGCCAGGGCCTGGCACAGGCCGATGAGCTGGATCTGCCAGAAACCCAGTTCGTGCATGAAGCGGGTGCGCCGCCCCAGCCGTTCGGCCAGCAGCAGGAAGAGGGCCAGGACGATGAGGGCCAGGGCGATGATGGTCAACTGGCGGGCGTCGTTCTCGATGAAGTGTTTGAAGGCCAGCCCCAGCACCGAGATGGGTAGGGTGCCCACGGCGATGGACCAGGCCAGGCGGGCGTCTGGGCTGTGGTTGAGGTTGCGGTGTTGCAGGCTGGCGAGGGCGGCGAGGACCAGTTTCCAGAGGTCGGTGGCAAAGTAGGTGAACACCGCCAGCAGACTGCCCAGTTGGATGACGGCGGAGAAGGCCGCGCCGGGGTCGCTCCAGCCGAGGAAGTGCGGCACCAGCCGCAGGTGGGCGGTGCTGCTGATGGGGATGAACTCGGTGAGCCCTTGGACCAGGCCCAGGATCAGCGCTTGTAGGGTAGTCATCAGATTGGGCGCAAAACTAAGGCCGGAGCACTCTCTTGACAAGGCCACCTGCAAGGGATACCGTACCGCTCACGATTGATCGAGGCGGTGGCGAGTTGCCCCCGAAGCGGATTTCAGCCCTCCAGGGGGCGCAGGATTGCGCCCCGGAGGACTGACCTCGGAGCCGGCCAGGGATGGCCGGCGAGAATGAGCGGAGGGGGCTACTCGCCGCCGCCCTTGGTGCGCACCGACAAAAGGAGCTCGCGATGTCAACGGTCACCATCAAAGACGTGAAGGTCATCCTCACCCAGCCGGCCGGGTCGCGGCTGATCGTGGTCAAGCTGATCACCTCGGAGCCGGGGCTGTACGGGGTGGGCTGCGCCACCTTCACCCAGCGTTTCCACGCGGTGCAGGCGGCCATCGAGAAACACCTCAAACCCTTCCTCATCGGCCGCGACGTGGACCGCATCGAGGAGACCTGGCAGATGCTGATGGTCAACGGGTACTGGCGCAACGGGCCGGTGCTCAACAACGCCATCTCCGGCATCGACCAGGCCCTGTGGGACATCAAGGGCAAGCGGGCCAACATGCCGCTGTACCAGTTGCTGGGCGGCAAGTGCCGCGAGGCGGCCGCCTGCTATTCCCACGCCGGGGGCGACACCATCGAGGCGGCCATCGACAGCCTGCGGGCGCTGATGGCGCAGGGGTACCAGTACCTGCGGGTGGACTGCGGCGGGTACGGGGGCAAGCCGGCCCAGCTGCACAAACCCGAGGGGGCGGCCGATGGCCCCTACTTCGACCGCAAGCACTATATGCGGATCCAGATCAAACTCTTCGAGCGGGTCCGCGCCGAACTGGGGTACGAGATCGAGCTGTGCCACGACATCCACGAGAGGCTGCAGCCCATCGAGGCGGTGGGCTTTGCCAAGGACATGGAGCAGTTCAAGCTCTTCTTCCTCGAAGACCCGCTGGCGCCCGAGGACCTGCAGTGGTTCAAGAACATCCGCCAGCAGTGCAGCACCCCCATCGCCATGGGTGAGCTGTTCAACCACCCGCGCGAGTGGCAGCCCCTCATCGAGGGCCGGCTCATCGATTTTATCCGGATGCACGTCAGCCAGATGGGCGGCATCACCCCGGCCCGGCATGTGGCGGCCTTTGCCAACATGTACGGCATCCGCACCGCCTGGCACGGGCCGGGCGACACCTCGCCGGTGGGCCACGCGGCCAACCTGCACCTGGACCTGGTGGCGCCCAACTTCGGCATCCAGGAATGGTGCCGCTTCCCCGAACACGTGTACGAGATGTTCCCCGGCCTGCCCGAGGTGCGCCAGGGGTATATGTATCCCAATGAAAAGCCGGGCCTGGGTATCGACATCGACGAGAAGCTGGCCGCCAAGTATCCCTGCGAGGATGAGGTCATCTGGTGGACCCAGTGCCGGCTGCCCGACGGCACCCCGGTGCGGCCGTAGCTAGGAGAATATCGCCATGCGCATCTATGATTTTGGCAGCGGTCGCACCGATCCGGGTTCCTTTCCCACCGCCGAACTGGCCGAGGCCGCCCGTCAGGCCGTCCTGGAGTTGGGCCCCGAGTTGGTGAAGTACCCGGGGGATATGGGCCACCTGGGGCTGCGGCAGGTGATGGCCGCGCGCGAGGCGCAGCGCGAGGGG
Organism: Candidatus Latescibacterota bacterium; assembly: GCA_020852055.1. Taxonomy (GTDB): domain Bacteria; phylum Latescibacterota; class UBA2968; order UBA8231; family UBA8231; genus SICG01. The sequence goes on along the minus strand of JADZBP010000208.1, from coordinate 19,725 downwards.
GTGGCGGTTTCGCCGGAGCACATCGTGCTGACCAACGGTTCCATGCAGGGGGTTACCCTGGCGGCCGAGGCGCTGATGCGGGGGGCGGGGGATGTGATCGTCACCGAGGAGTACACCTACTCGGGGACCATCGGGGCGTATAGGGGACTGGGCGCGCGGCTGGTGGGGGTACCCCAGGACGAGCAGGGCATGGATGTGGAGGCCCTCGACCGCACCCTGGTGCAGTTGCAGCGGCAGGGCACGCCACCGGCCTTCGTCTACACCCTCACCACCTACCAGAACCCCACCGGGGCGGTGATGTCCACGCCGCGCCGGCGGCAGCTGATCGAGGTGGCCAAGAAGCACCAGGTGATCGTGGTGGAGGACAACTGCTACGGGGACGTGCACTTCGAGGGGCCGGTGCCGCCGGCCCTCTACGCGCTGGACCCGGAGTTGCCGAGTGTGTACCTGTGCTCCCTCTCCAAGATCCTGGGTCCGGGCCTGCGCCTGGGTTATATCCTGGCCCGCCCGCCGCTGCTGGAGCGCCTCTTGGACCGGCGCTACGACGGGGGCAACAGCGCTCTGGCCGCCGCCATCTGCGCCACCTTCTTCAAGGACCGGCTCTGGGCGCACGTGGCCCACACCAATGCCATCCTCAAGGAGAAACGCGACACCCTCTTCGCGGCCCTGGAGGAGCACCTGGGGGACATCTGCACCTGGACCCGGCCGGTGGGGGGCATGTTCCTGTGGGTGGGCTTCCCCCCGGACGTGGATCAGCAAAAGCTGGCGGCCCTGGCCGCCGAGCGGGGCGTGATCTACGCGCGGGGTTCGGCTTTCCACGTGCGCAACGAGCTGGTGCCCTTCCTGCGCCTGGCCTTTGGCTTCTGCTCCCTGGACGATATTCGCGAGGGCATTCCGGTGCTGGGCGAATGTATCCGCCAGGCGCGGGCCGGGGTGCTGGCCGACGCCTAGGGCCTGTCTGAAAACTCCATTCTGGCGTCGCCCGGCTGCAAGCGGCGCGTTCGGCGTTGCCCTCATTCGGCGTATTTATGATCAATACGCCTGCTTCGGGCGCCTTGCCCGCGCCGCTTTCGCTCGGGCTTGGGCCTAAAAGCGACTTTTCAGACAGGCCCTAACGCTTGGGCGTCCTCCTCCCGCTGTTGAAGCGATCCGGCCTGGGGGTGTCGGAGGGCCAGTACCCGTCGGGGTCCTCCTGCCAGAGCTTGCCGCACATATTCGAGATCACCCGCCATTCGGCCGCGCCGAAGTCGGGGTCGGGGTGGAAGAGGAAACGCTGCAGGCCGGCCCGGGCCGAGGCCTGGAGGATGCAGTGCAGGTCGCGGGCGGTCATGGCGTCGCCGGCGTGCGGGGCGCGGCCGGTGGAGACCCAGGCGATCACCTTCTCCGGGTCGCCCACCGCGTCGAGGGCGCGGCGGGTCTCGTTGTACACCACCTGATCGAAGAATTCCTGCGGAAAGCCCAGTTCCAGGTCCAGCAGCGAGTGGATGCCCGGCAGGTCGATGCCGAAGAGGGCGTTGACCACCGCGAAGCAATCCGCCTCGCTCAGCGACGGATTCCATTCCCCCAGGATCTGCACCCAGCGCGCCACGGTCCCGTACATGCCGTCGAAGCCCCGGTGCCAGAAGTAGTGCTTGGGGAAGAGGTAGTCGAAGATCGGCCCCATCTGCTGATAGTTCTGGGCGGTGAGGGAGGAGAAGGCGGCGGTGCGCGGAATGCCGCCCAGCTTCACTTTGGTGTCGAGGGCATCGAGCTGCTGGCGCACTGCCTGGTTGAAGCCCATGCCGCTTTCCTGGCGCGCCCGCAGCCAGTACAGGGCGTCCTCGGTGAGGTCGAAGAGCAGCAGCGCTCCCAGCATGCCTCCCGAGGCGTGGTAGCGCACCCGGTCCGGGGTCAGGCGGTGGAAGCTTTCCCGCAGCTGGGCGATGCCCCGGTCGAGGCGGTCGAGGTCGTAGCCCAGGTGGGAGAGACGCACCTTCCAGTAGTCGCGGATCTCGAAGAGTTCGCCGCCGTGGTGGTACGCTAGTTCATAGTGCTGCTCGCCGGGGCCGTCGATGATCACCCCGCTCACCTGCGGGAAGGCTTTCATCAGGGCCGCGACCTGGGCGGCAAAACCCACCGTGCCATAGGGATCTTCCTCCAGCGGGCGCTGGCCCCCGGCCGCGCCCACCCCAAAGGCCAGCAGCTCCCAGCCCCGTCCGGCTGCGTCGTCGAGCATGGCGTGCAGGAGCTTCTCCTTTTCCGGGTCGCGCGGGGCCGGCGCTGGTGGCGCCACCCCGAGGGCGGTGTATATTTCGGGATCAGGATCGAAGATGGGGATCTGGCTGCCGTCGGGCTGGCGGAAGTTCAGGTACCCGAAGGACAGGCCGCAGATCCCGCCCTCCTCCCAGGCGTCGAAGGTGCGGCGATAGTCGGCCATCCAGCGTTCGAGTGGATTTTGGATAAATACCCAGGGGCGCATAACTAACTCCTTGCAGAAGGAGAGGTGGGTGTATGGCAAAAACCAACAGCGATCTCTTGGCGCAACTGATGCAGGCCGGCGACGCGCTGGAACCGCAGCTGGCCTGGCAGGCCGAAGACGCGGCCGCACACCAGCAGTGGCGCCGCCTCTTCCGCCCCCGCCTGGGCCGGCTGATGGGGCGTATGCCCGATCCGGTCCCGCTGGCGGTGCGATGGGCCGAAAAACTGGAGACCCCGGATTTCGTGCGCCACAAGATCTATGTGCGCTCCGAAACCCACTACTGGGTGCCGGCCTACTACTATGTGCCCAAGGGCGCCCGCCGTCCAGCCCCCGCCCTGGTCTGCCTGCACGGCCACAGCGGTATCCTGCCCTATATCGGCGAGGGCACCGAGGCGCAGCGGGAAAAGGCGAAAAAGCTGGCGCTCGATTTCGCGCCCTTCTTCGCTGCCCAGGGTTATGTCACCATCGCCCCCATCCAGCGGGGCTGGAACGAGACGGCCATTAGTATCGACCCCCACGAGACGGGTTGTCAGCGCCTGGTGCTGGACGCCTTCATGATCGGCCAGACCCCGGTGGGCCTGCGCTGCTGGGACGCCTCGCGCCTGGTGGACTTCCTCCAGACCCGCGAGGAGGTGGACGGCCGGAAGATCGGCGTGGCCGGCCTGTCGGGCGGCGGTATGGTGGGCCTCTTCTGGGCCGCCCTCGAAAAACGGGTGCAGCTGGCGATGATCGCCGGGTACTACTGCACCTTCCGCGATTCGGTCTATGCCATCTATCACTGCCTGTGCAACTGCGTGCCGGGCATCATGGAGTGGGCCGAGATGCGCGAGGTGGCGGCCCTGGTGGCGCCGCGTCCCTTGCTGGTCATCAGCGGCACCGAGGACCGGATCTTCCCCATCCGCGCCACCCGCGCGGCGTACCAGCAGCTGCGCCCGGTGTACGAAGTGCTGGGCGCCGGCGACTGTTTGGAGAGCGACTTCTTCCCCGGCCCGCATGCCTGGAGCAACCGCAAGACCCTGGCCTTCCTGAGGAAACACTGGGACTAGGGCTTGGCCGGCTCGTAGGCCTGGGAGAGGAAGGGGTTGTCGGCTGGTTCCTTGCCGCCGTAGAACCAGGTCAGCGGGAGGGCTTTGAGTTTCTGGTTGAATCCTCCCTCACGAACGCGGCTGAGCACCAGTTGAGCCCGGACCGGGTCTGGCTCGTAGCGCGAGTAGGTATGGGCGATGAGCACCCGGTCCTGCATCACGAAGACCGAGGGGTAGGACCAGCGGCCGTGCTCGGCGCAGGCGTGGATATATTCGCCCTGGCGCTCGGGGGCGGGCTGGCCCGGGGCCAGATAGAATTCGGCCGGGGAGACCGGGCGCAGCGGCCCTGGTTCCACCCGGGTCTCTTCGTGCAGGGACTCGACGTTCTGAAAGAATTCCCACACCGAACTGCCGTTGCGACTGATGGCCGCGGAGATGCGGGTGCGGTTGTACCCGCGCCGGATCTCTTCCTCGCTCTCCTGGTTCCACACCGACAACAGATGGCCATTGGGCAGGGTGCGGATCTGGGCCGGGGCCGGCGAAGCGGCCAGGGAGGTGGGCTGGGGCCGGGTCCAGGTTTCGCCCTCGTCGTTGGACCAGGCCTGGAAGATGCGACCCAGGCCGGTGCGCATGAAGAGCAGCAGGCGTTTGGGCGCCACCTCGGCCACCGAGGGTTCGTTGACGTAGCTGAAGTGGGTGCTCCAGTCGCGCAGGATCATCAGCTCGCCGTCGCGGTTGCGCTGCCAGGTGCGGCCCTCGTCGTCGGAGTAGAACACCGACACGGCGCTGAAGTGGGGATCGTAGAAATGGGCGGCGGTGGAGACCCACTGGTTCTCGACCAGTTTGCCCGAGATGGGGAGGGCGCGGTGGTCCGGGCCGTCGGGCTGGCCCAGGACGATATAGACCGGCAGCACCAGCCGGCCCGAGGCGGTGCGCAGCAGCACGTCCTGGTACGCGTGGTGGGCCACGCCCGGCGGGGGGATGCGCACCGGGGACTGCCAGGTGCGGCCCAGGTCGTCGGAGCGCCAGAAGACCAGGTGATTGCTGCGGCTGCGCTCCTCGGGGGTGGCAGCCGACGCATCTTCGCGCATGCCCACCAGGCCCAGGCCCTGGCCGGCGAGTCTGACCAGAGAGGTGCCGCTGGTGCCGACCCGGTTGCCCTCGGTGTCGTGGCCGGGGTATTCGGCTGACCAGGTCAGGCCGCCGTCCTCCGAGAGGTTGAAGCCGTCGCCCGAGGCGTGCAGGATGCGGTTGCCGTCGAGCTGGCAAAAAGAGGAGTCGTGGAAGTAGGGGGTGTGGTGCAGGGCCAGGAGTTCCTCCGGCCGGGTCATGGGCACATGGCTCACGGGCATGTCCTCCGCTGGGCAGGTGTTGCCTCTGAAAGACGAAAGCTGCCCGCGCTGCGTCAAGATTCGTATATTTTGCCCCTATGAATCCATCCGCCCTCCCCCCCATCGCCCTGGCGCAGATGGAGGTCCGGCCCGGCCGGCCCGACCTCAATGCCGCCCGCATGCTCGAACTCATCGCCCAGGCCCGCGAGGCCGGCGCCGAGGTGGTGGTCTTCTCGGAGCTGTGTCTGAGCGGGTACCTGATCGGGGATCTGTGGGAGGTGGACGCCCTGGTCGAGGATTACGCGAGCTACAGCGAGCAGATCCGCCGGGCCAGCCAGGAGCTGGTGGTGCTCTTTGGCAACGTGGTGACCGACCCGGCCCAGATCGGGGAGGACGGCCGGCGGCGCAAATACAACGCGGTCTGCGTCTGCGCCGATGGAGAATATGTGGCCCGCCCGGATCTACCCCCCGGCCTGCCCGATGGGGTGCAGCCCAAGACCCTGCATCCCAACTATCGCTTCTTCGACGACGACCGCCATTTCTACTCCCTGCGCAAACTGGCCCAGGAACAGGGGCGGCCGCTCTACGACTGGATGGTGCCCTTCGAGGTGCCCACTCGCGCTGGGGGGATGCTCAAATTCGGGGTGCAGTTGTGCGAGGATATCTGGTGCCAGGATTACAGCTATGGGCAGGAGATACTCGACACGCTGAAGATCTACCACCAGCGCGGCGCCCAGGCGGTGTTCAACCTCTCGGCCTCGCCCTGGACCTGGCAGAAGGGGGACAAACGCAACCGAGTGGTGCGCGAGATCCTCAAACGTTCGCCCCTGCCTTTCTTCTATGTGAACCAGGTGGGGGCGCAGAACAACGGCAAGAATATCCTGGTCTTCGACGGCGACACCACGGCCTATGCCCCGGACGGGCTTATCCTGCAAAGAGCCCGGCCCTGGGAGGAGCAGATCCTGTTGACGCACCGGCCCCAGCCGCCGGCCCCGGCCCAGGGCGAGGTGGAGGCGGTGTACGGGGCCCTGCTCACCGGGTTGCGCCACCTGGACCACATCCGCGGCGGCGAGAACAAATACTTGGTGGCCCTCAGCGGCGGCATCGACTCGAGTGTGGTGGCCTGCCTGCTGGTCAAGGCCTTCGGCCCGGAGCGGGTCTACGGAGTCAACATGCCCACCCGCTTCAACGCGGCCGTCACCCAGGACAACGCCCTCCATCTCAGCCAGGTGCTGGGCATCGATTATCTGTCCCTGCCCATCGAGGACCTCTACACCCGGGTGGCGGCCCAGGTCAAAGCCGCCGAGTTCTCCCGCGGGCCGGGGAACTACACCCGGCTGGTGGACGAGAATATCCAGGCGCGTATCCGCTTCTCCGACATCATGGCGGGCCTGGCCGCCAAGTACGGGCTGCTCTTCACCAACAACGGCAACAAGACCGAGGTGGCCCTGGGTTACTGCACCCTGTACGGCGACGTCTCCGGAGCGGTGGCCCCCGTCGCCGATCTGTACAAGGTGCAGGTCTTTGCCCTGGCCCGGTATCTCAACGAAGAGGTCTTTGGCGCCGAGGTGATTCCCGAGAACATCCTCAGCGGCGCCACCGTGCCCAGCGCCGAACTCTCCGAGGCCCAGGACGTGACCAGGGGGCTGGGCGACCCGATCAAGTACGGGTACCACGACGCCCTGCTGCGCCAATTGATCGAGTACCGCCACCATCCCACCGATGTCTTGCAGTGGTTCCTCGACGGAGTATTGTTCGAGCGACTAGGCTGGCGGGACGAGGCGAAGTTCCGCGCCTACTTTTCTACCGCCGCCGCCTGGGTGGAGGATCTGGAGTGGGTGGAGCGGCAGTTGCGGATCAGCTACTTCAAGCGCATCCAGGCCCCGCCCATCATCGTGCTGAGCAAGCGGGCCTTTGGCTTCGACCTGCGCGAGACCCAGACGCCGGGGTATACGCCCAGGCGGTACACCGAGCTAAAAGAAAAGGTGCTGCACCTCTCTCCCTGAACGGGGAGTTCATTTCACCAGCAGCACCTTGCGCACTGCCGAGTAACTCCCCGCCTGCAGCCGGACCAGATAGACCCCGCTCGCCAGCTTCTGTCCCTGATCATCCCGCCGGTGCCAAATCTCCTGATAGAACCCCGGGGGCTGAGTGCCCTTCTCGATGGTTCTGACCCGGTGGCCCTGGAGGTCGAAGATCTCCAGCCGCACGACGCTGCTGGTCGCCAGTTGGTAGGGAGTGGAGGTTTGCAGGTTGAAGGGATTGGGAAAACTCTGGCCCAGGGCGGTGATGGTGGGCAGGGGAGGGGATCTGGTTTCGGCAGGTTGCTCCTCCTCGTTGTTATCGCTGGTGGCGCCGGGGTCCGAGATGGGTTCGGAGATCGACGGCAGTTCGATGCGGCACAGCCCCCAATCTGTAACCGCATAGAGAAAACCAGAAGAGGAACGCGGGAGAAAAAACCGGGGAATCTGGTGGTAGAGCGCCAGAGGCCACCGGTCGCGGAAGAGGGGCAACCCTGGGTTGAAAGACTCCCAGGTCTGGCCCTGGTCGGTGCTGCGGTAGAACCCGTCCTGGAAGGTGGAGACATAGAGTGCCCTGGCATCCCGCGGATCTGCCAAGAGGTCGACAAGGTCAGGAGGCCGTCGTCCATCCGGAGCATCCATGGCAAACCGGTGGCCGGGCGGGAAGGTACAGGTAGACCACGACATGCCCCCATCTTCGCTGCGGTAGATTCGGCGGAGTCCGGTGCCGGCGAGATAGGCGTTGGCGTACATGGTGTGGGGAGGCACAGCGGCGATGGCCAGGATATTGATCCCGGTGGGAATGGGCAGTGGGTTCCAGGTCGCGCCGCCATCGACGCTCTTGTACGCCCCGGCGGCGGTGCCGGCATAAAGGGTCTGCGGATCGTCAGGGGCAGCGGCCAGGGTATAGACGGGTGCGTCGCCCAGAGGTCCCTCTGCGACAGCCCAGGTTATGCCCCGGTCTGCACTCGAAAACAGGGCCGCATCGGCAAGGGCAAAGAACCGATCCGGCCTGCGGGTGTCGACGAGCAGGGCAGAGACCGTGCGTTCGCCCAGGCCGGACAGCGGTGTCCAGGTGCGGCCCTGGTCTTCGCTCTCGTAGAGTCCCTGGCCCCCAGCAACCAGCCTGTGCGAATCCTGTGGATCGACGATGAGGGCAGCGAAACGGTACTCGGTGTTGAGTTGGTCCCACTGCTGGCCGGCGTCTGGAGTCTGGTAGATGCCGCGATCCGTACTGACATAAAAGGTGTGCATCTCTGGATCCTGGGCTGCAGCGAAAACCGGGATGTGGAGGGGGAGTTCCTGCCAAGTGTCGCCGCCGTCGGCGCTGCGGATGAACTGGGTCAAAAAGTTGAGGTCTTCGGCCCCTGTGGCATTTTCTATTCCAGCGTAAAAGGCGCGCGGTTTTTGCGGAGTCCAACCCAGGGCACCCATCCCCCAGTAGGGGGCGCTGAGATACTCCCAGGTCAAGGCCTTGTCCGCACTCCGGGAAAGGCCGCCTCCGGCGAAGGCATAGAGGCTCTGGGAGCCCGGCGGGCACGTGAACAAAGCGTGGAAGGTCGCCCGCCGCGGGGCGTAGCCGTTCTGGGCCCAGGTTTTTCCCCCATCGGTGCTCTTGTACACCGTGGTCAGGCTCTCCCCGATATGGGGTTGCCACCTGGTGGCATCGGCATACATCAACTGCGGATCGACAGGGTCAATGACCAGCAGTCCGAATCTGCCAGTGCAGATCAACTCCCAGGAGGAGCCGCGGTCGGCGCTGCGGTACAGGCCCTCCTCACAGCCGGCGTAGAGCACCCGGCTGTCCTGTGGGTCAAAGGCCAAACCGCCGACGCTCACGCCCTGGTTGAGGGGGTTCCAGGTCTCCCCGCGGTCCTCGCTCCGGTAGATACCCTTTGATCCACCGGCGTAGAGCACCTGGCTGTCGGCCGGATCGAAGAGCAAGGGGGTGGCGCCGATCCGCTGGTCCGTCCGCCTCCAGGTCGACCCGCGATCAGCACTTTTGTAGAATCCCTGCGGGTCGCGGGCATAGAGCACCTGGCTGTCCTGCGGATCGACGACCAGGGATTCCACTCCCCACTGGCTCAGCTGCTGCCACTGCTCCCCGCCGTTCCGGCTCTGGTAGATCCCCTCGCTGCTGCCGGCATAGATCGACAGGCTGTCCTGCGGGTCCACCGCGATAAAGCTGAAACGCTTGGGGCCGCCGCCCGGACCGAGCACGGTCCACACGGGCGCTGCGGCGCCCGCCTGTGCGGAGAGCAGCAGGAGCAACGCGGTTCCCAGATAGCGCCGGAGAATCACCATAAGGCGTCGGCTCAACTGAAAAGAGAGGAAAAGTACAGTTTCGCTACTTGAGCAGCAGCACCTTGCGCACCGCCGAGTAACTCCCCGCCTGCAGCCGGACCAGATAGACCCCGCTCGCCAGCTTCTGTCCCTGATCATCCCGCCGGTGCCAAATCTCCTGATAGAATCCCGGGGGCTGAGTGCCCTTCTCGATGGTTCTGACCCGGTGGCCCTGTAGGTCGAAGATCTCCAGCCGCACGACGCTGCTGGTCGCCAGTTGGTAGGGAGTGGAGGTTTGCAGGTTGAAGGGATTGGGAAAACTCTGGCCCAGGGCGGTGATGGTGGGCAGAGGAGGGGTCTCTTCTTCCGGGGTCTCGTCGTCCTCCCCGCTGTTGTTGCCGGTGGTGTCTCCCCCTGTAGCGGCGGTGGTGTCCGACACGCTGCCTGCGGTATCGACCACCACCGCGCCGGGTGTGCCGGTACTGTAGAGTCCCTTTGCTGTGCCGGCGTACACGAGCTGAGGGTGCAGCGGGTCTACGGCCAGCGCGCTGATGGTGGTGTCGGGCAGGCCGGTTCTCAGCACAACCCAATGGGTTCCCCCATCCACGCTCTGGTACACCTGTCCCCGGGCCGCCACATAGAGGGTGCCGGAGTGTTGCCAGTCCAGGGCCAGGGCAGTGAGCGGTGGGTGCTCCAGGCCCAAGGGGAGCGGATACCAGCGCTCTCCCCGGTTGTCGCTGTGGTAGAGGGTGCTGTCGATCAGCGCGTAGACCTGCTGCGGGTCCTGCCAGTCGAGAACCACGGTGTTGCTGGTCCCGAGGGCGATCGATCTCCAGGTGCCTCCGCCGTCCTCGCTTTTGGAAAGCCCAGAGGTCCGCGATGCCACATACAGGATTCGCGGAGTCTGTGGATCAAGTGCGAAGTGCTCAACCACGGTGCCTAACCACTCTTTATTTTTCCATGTCCTGCCCCCATCTGGGCTCCTCCTCAAATAGTTGAACCCGCCCATATAGAACCCCTGGGGATCTCTCGGATCAGCAGCTGCGGCAATGCCCATAGAATACCAATCGGTGGTGACTTTGTTCCAGGTTCTCCCGCTGTTGTCGCTTTTGTTCATGCCGTCGGTGTACAGGACTGCAGGATCGAGGGGGTCCACCAGCAGAAAGCCCGAAACCTGTCCGGCACTGCTCGGTGTCCAGGTGCCCGTGGCATCCCTTTGATACAAGTCGGCTTTTTCGTACGTGGGAAAGGCCGAGGGATGGACTCCTCTGGCAACTGCATACATGACCTGGGGTTTGGATGGGGCGATGACCAGCTCGTGAACCGGCGCCCCAAGCCCGGCCGGGGCCCAGGTTAGGGGGAGGGCATCCGGTTCCAGCGCCGATGAGGGGAACTGTGCGGTATCCAGGTCCGGATTCTCCAGCCCCTCGTTGCTGAACACCCCGTGTCCCGTGGCGGCATACACCAACCCCGGTCTGCGGGGATCAGCTGCCAGGGCATGGATGGCGGTGTTGGGCAAGGCGGTCTCCAACGCGGTCCAGGCCTTTCCCCGGTCACTGCTGGTGAAGATCCGGTTGTCGGCGGCCACGTACAGGGCGCCCTTTTTTGGATCGAGCATCAGGGCGGTGATCGATCCCCGGATCGGACTGGTGTCCAGCCTCTGCCATCCGGCTCCCCCATCCACACTCTGGTACACCTGAGGGGCTGTCTGGCCTGTCTGGCCGACCAAAGCATAGACGATCTGCGGATTCAGAGGGTCCACCTGAACGGCCAGGACGCGCCCTTCCATAACCCGGCGCCAGTTCTTGGCCCCATCGGTGCTCTTGTACACCCCCGTGACCTGGCTCCACGTGCCTGGCTGTCCGTACCCGTACGAGGTCTTGGGGTCCCGGACCCCGGCGTAGACCGTCTGTGGAGTGCTGGGATCGACAGCGATAGCGGAGAACTGGGCGAATTCGCTGAGGATAAGGACCTTTTCCCACGATTGTCCCCCGTTCGAGGTTTTCATCAGATTCGTGTTCATGCCCGCGTACATGACCTGCGGGTCCTGGGGATCGAAGGCCAGGATGAAGACGGAGCCGAAGAGGCTGTTGCCGCTGGCCGGCTCCCAGGTCCGGCCGCTGTCCCGGGTCCGGTAGAGCGCGGGCCGGCCTTCCAGGCCGACGTAGACGGTCAGGCTGTCGTGTGGATCGGTGGCCAGGGAGAGCACGGTGGCGCCAGGCAGTCCCTGGCTGGCCGGAGCCCACACCCCGTCAGGGGTTCTCCTGAACAATTCACCGCTGCCGGTGCCGGCAAAGAGGACGGGGGGATTCTGCGCGGTGATGGTCAGGGTGGAGACGGCGGTGCCCAGGTTGAAGCCCCCGTAGAGCAGGGCGCTGGGGCCGGTCGAGGTCCACACCGAGGAGGCGGTCGCGGTGGTATCGGGATGCTCGGGTTGGGGCACTGCGGGCAACTCGATGCGGCACAGACCCCAGTCGGTGGCGAGGTAGAGGAGACCGGGGGCAGCAGGCAGCGAAAAGAAACGCGGCAGCCGGTCGGCATAGGCGGAGTTTCCGCTGCCTTGGAAGAGGGGCAGGCCGGGGTTGTAGAAATCCCACGCGCCGCCGCTGTCGCTGGTTCGGTACAACCCATCGGATCGGGTGGAGGCATAGAGCCCTCGGGCATTGCGCGGATCCACGGCCAGCGCGACGACCCTGGTGGTGAAGGGTTCATCCATGCTGTGGTGGCGGTTGGGATTGCCCGGCGGGGCCGGGATGATCGACCAGCTGGCCCCGCCGTCGTCGCTGTGATGCAGGGTGCTGGTGGAATGTCCAGCCGAAGGGGTGGTGCTGACGTATACCGAATGAGGCGGCAGCGGCGAGACCGCCAGCACGTCCACGCGTATGGGTACGGATACCTGTTCCCAGTTCCTCCCCTGATCTGCACTGCGGTATACCCCGGTGGCCGCGCCGGCATAGAGGGTGTCGCCCGGACCCAGGGCCAGGGCGCGGACCCCGTTCTGGGGCAGGCCGCGGCTCTGGTCAATCCAGGTCTGCCCCTGGTCCTGGCTCTGGTAGATCATGCCCTCGACCTGGGCGTAGAGCGTGGCCGGCGGCCGGGGATCAACAAGCAGCGCCGAGACCGGATGGGTGGACATCCGGGCATTTCGGGCCCAGGTCCGGCCGCTGTCCGCGCTCACAAAGATCCCTGCGCCTCCGCCGTAGAGCCGGCCAGGCACTGCAGGATCGGCGACCAATTCGGGCAGGATTTGGGTGGCGTTGACCAGGGTCCAGGTCTGGCCGGCGTCCCCGCTGCGGTACACGCCCGCCTCGGTGCTGAGGTAAAGGGTCTGCGGCGATTGCGGATCCTGGGCCAGCGCCAGGGCCTGGAGGTGCAGGGGAAGCTCCTGCCAGGAGGCGCCCCGGTCTTCGCTGCGGTAGAAACGGCTGGAGACCCGGGTGCCCTCGTTGTTCCACTCTTCAGTTCCCACATAGAGAAACTGGGATTGCCGGGCATCCAGGGCCATGGCCAGGTACGAGCCCGAAGCGTCGCGGATGCGACGCCAGGTGCTGCCGCTGTCGATACTTTGGTACACCCCATTGAGATCGGCGGCGTACAGGGTACTGGGTTCCCCGGGGTCGAGCAGCAGGGCGTGGTAACGGGCCTGCCGGGGGGCGTCGCCGCTGCGGGCCCAGGTCCGGCCGCTGTCGGTGCTTTTGAAAACCGCGAAACCGTCGCGCAGGCCGTACAGCACCTGGGAATCGCGCGGGTCGACGACCAGTTGGGAAAAACTGTACGCATGGATGCGTTCCCAGGTGAGGCCGCGGTCCAGACTGCGGTACAGGCCCTCGATACAGCCGGCGTACACGATGCGATGGTCCTGCGGGACGATCGCCAGCGCGTATACATCGAGGCTGTCCCTGGCCAGGCGCCAGGTTTCGCCCTGGTCCACACTCTGGTAAATGCGGTGGTCGCCGCCCACATAGATCGCGCGGCCGTCGCTGGCGCCGACAACACCGTCGAGTCCCTGTGGCTCGATGGCCAGCGCCCGGGCATTGACCTTCGACATCTGCTGCCAGTGTTGCCCGCCGTCGGTGCTGCGGAAAACCCCCGGCTCGCCGCCGAAGAAGACCACCTGGCTGTCCCGGGGATCCACCACGAGGGAGCGTGGCCCTCCTTCGTAGTAACTCCCCGACCAGACCGGCTCCCCGCCGCCGAACACCTGTTTCCAGGTGTCGCCGCGATCCTGACTTTTGTAGAGCCCCTCCTGGCCGCCGGCGTACAACACTCGGCCATCTTGCGGATCCACGACCATAAGGTGAAATTGCCTGGGGCCGCTGCCTGGTCCCAGCAGGGTCCAGCCCGATTCTTCGGCGCCGGCGCTAAAGGCGAAAAACAGGCACAGGGTCGCGAGTCGAACCCAGGCCATGGAGGTGCGCCGGTGGTTTTGCATTTGCCTGTACCTCTGGTAACAAGACCATTCGGTGCCCGCGTGCAGGGTATAGTAGGTAATCTACCTGGCGAGATGATCCGAAGCCAACTCGAAATGCGGAGGGAGAAAACGATGAAAATCTGTCTGGCAGGAGAAGGGGCGCAGGGTTTCACCCACATCGAGGCGCTGCGCAAGATCGAAGGCATAGAAGTGGCCAGCCTGGCCGGGGGCATCGGGGCCGACGCCGAGGAGTTCGCCCGCAAGTGGCAGATCCCCCACTGGTCCCTGGACTTGGAGGAGTGCCTGCGCCAGCCAGGGGTGGAGGCGGCGATCCTGACCACCCCCAACCAGGTCCACGCGGCGCAGACCGAGCTGGCCCTCAAGCTGGGCAAACACGTGCTGGTGGAGATCCCCATGGGCCTGAGCCTGGCCGAGGCCGAGCGCATCGCCGAGTTGGAGGAGCAGACCGGCCTGGTGTGTATGGTCTGCCACACCCTGCGCTACTCGCCGGCCCACCGCGAGGTGTACCGGCGGGCGCGCACAGGCGGCCTGCAGCTGCACCATCTCATCTCCCAGACCTATTTCTTCCGCCGCGAGAACATCAACCGCTTCGGCAAGCCGCGCACCTGGGCCGACGCCCTGCTCTGGCACCAGGGCTGCCACATGGTCGACTTCGTTTCCTGGCTCTGCGAGGGACAGGCGCTGGAGGTGTGGGCGCAGGCCGGGCCGCCCCATCCCCGGTTGGGGGTGCCGATGGACCTGACGGTGGGCATGCGCTCGTCCAGCGGCGTGATCGCCAGCCTGATCTATTCCTTCAACAACCACGGGCCCCTCGACATTTCCTACCGCTTCATCGGCGAGGAGGCGAGCCTGCGCATCGAGAAGGGCAAACTGCTGGATCAGGAAGGGCGGGAGATTCCGGTGGCGGGGGACGGGACCGAGTTGCAGGATCGCGAGTTCTTCGACGCCATCGACCAGGGGCGGCGGCCCCTGACCAGTTGCCGGGCCTGCCTGCCGACCATGGAGTTGCTGGACCGGATGCAGCGCTGCATCGAGGGGCAGCGCTAGGGACTACCTACGAAGGGGTAGAGATCTCCAGCAGGCCGCTCTCGAGGGAGAGCAGTTCCTGGCCGCTGGTGAGCAGATCCTGCAGGGTGATCTGGCTGAGCACCTGATCCACGGCTTCCTGCAGCCTGGACCACAGGGCGCGCACCGAGCAGTCGATGGAGGAGCGCTGACAGGTGTCTTCGGCGCCGGAGAAGTTCTCGCAGAAGGAGGGCTCGTAGAGCCGGCCGCCCAACACGTTGAGCACTTCGCTGAGGGCGATGCGCTCCGGGGGACGGGAGAGCACGTAGCCGCCGTGCTGGCCGCGCACACTCTCGACGAAGCCGCCCTGGCGCAGCAGGCGCAGCAGCTTGGCCACGTTGGGCGGCGAGAGACCTTCGGCCTGGCTGATCTCGAGGATGGTCAGGCTGGCGTGGCGGTGGCGGCCCAGGTGCAACAGGCAGCGCAGGCCGTACTCCTCTTGAGTGCTGAGTTTCATGAAGTCTAGAAAATACCCAGTTGGAGTTTGGCGCCTTCGGACATCATGGCCAGGCTCCAGGGCGGTTCCCAGACCACCTCGACCGTGGCTTCGGTGACCCCGGGGACGCTGCGGATCTTCTCCTCCACCTCCGGAGGCAGGGAGCCGGCCACCGGGCAGGCCGGCGAGGTGAGGGTCATGGTGACGTGGGCGGCGGCGCCCTCCTCCTCTTCCTTGGGGGTCACCTGCACCGCGTAGATCAACCCCAGTTCATAGATGTTGACCGGGATCTCCGGATCGTAGCAGGTCTTGATCGCCTCGACCACCTTGGCTTCGAGGCTGTCCGGGGGGAATTCCTGTTCCAGCATCAACCTTCTCCTACTCCGTCGAGATGGGCTGGTCCTGACCGGCCAGCGCGGCTTTCATGGTGTGCCAGGCCAGGGTGGCGCATTTGACCCGCATGGGGAACTCGCGCACCCCCGAGAAGACCACCAGTTTGCCCAGCCGGGCCTCGTCCACCGGGGTGTCGGCCGGGGCGGTGACCAGGTCGTGGAAGTGGTCGAACAACTCCAGGGCCTCGGCCTTGCTCTTGCCCTTGACCAGGGTGGTCATCAGCGAGGCAGAGGCTTTGGAGATGGCGCAGCCCGAGCCTTCGAAGCGTATGTCCTCGATATGATCCCCGGCCATCTGGAGGTACACGTGCAGGTGGTCGCCGCACAGGGGGTTGTATCCCTCCTGGCGGCGGTTTGCCCCCTCCAGCTTGCCGAAGTGGCGGGGTTTTTTGTTGTGGTCGAGGATGACCTGCTGGTAGAGTTCGCGCAATTCTGACATCAGGCGAAGACCTCGTTGACCTTGAGGAGGGCATCGACCAGGGCGTCGATCTCCTCGCGGGTATTGTAGAAGGCGAGGGAAGCCCGGGCCATGGCCGGCACGCCGTAGCGCTGCATCAGGGGCTGGGCGCAGTGGTGGCCGGCGCGGATGGCGATGCCCTCGCTGTCGAGCACAGTGCCGATATCGTGGGGATGGGCCGATTCCATGGCAAAGGAGAGCACCCCCACCTTGTCGCGGGCAGTGCCGAAGACCCGCAGGCCCTTGACCTGCGAGAGGGCCTGGGTGGCGTAGCCTAGCAGTTCGGTTTCGTACGCGGCCAGGCGTTCCTGGCCGGCCTCGTTGAGATAGTCGATGGCCGCCTCCAGGCCGATGGCCCCGGCGATGTGCGGGGTGCCGGCCTCGAAGCGGTTGGGCAGCTCGGCATAGGTGGTGCCCTCGAAGGAGACCTTGACAATCATCGAGCCCCCGCCCTGGTAGGGCGGCATGGATTCGAGCAACTCGCGGCGGCCGTAGAGCACCCCGATGCCGGTGGGACCGAAGATCTTGTGGCCCGAAAACACGTAGAAGTCGCAGCCCAGTTCGCGCACGTCGGCTGGCAGATGCGGGATGCCCTGGGCCCCGTCCACCAGCACCGGCACTCCGTGCTGATGGGCCAGGGCGGTGATGCGGGCTACTGGGTTGATGGTGCCCAGCACGTTGGAGGCATGGGCGACGGCCACCAATTTGGTGCGCGGGTTGAGCAGTTTTTCGTACTCCTCCAGGATCAGTTCCCCGGCATCGTCCACCGGGATCACCCGCAGCCGGGCGCCGCGCTCGGCGCACACCATCTGCCAGGGCACGATGTTGGAATGGTGCTCCATCTGGGAGACGATGATCTCGTCGCCCTCGTGCAGGCGGGGCCGGGCAAAGGACTGGGCCACCAGGTTGATGCCCTCGGTGGTGCCGCGCACGAAGACGATCTCGCTGTTGTCGGCGGCGTTGAGAAAGCGGCGGATGCGGCCCCGGGTGCGCTCGTAGGCAAAGGTGGCCTGCTGGCTGAGATAGTGCACCCCGCGGTGGATATTGGCGTTCTCGGTGGTGTAATAACCCACCAGGGCGTCGATCACCGATTGGGGTTTCTGGGTCGTGGCGCCGTTGTCCAGGTAGACCAGCGGTTTGTTGCGCACCCGCTGGCTGAGGATGGGGAAATCGCGGCGCAGCCGCTCCACGTCCAAGGGCGCGGGGTGAGCCAGCGGGGCGCTCATGGCTGGTCTCCGTGCAGGGCGGCCAGTTTGGCGGTCACCGCGGCTTCGAGGTGCGCGCGCAGCGCGGCATCGCCGAGGCGCTCGAGCAACTGGCCGGCAAAGGCCTGGGTGAGCAGGCCGCGGGCCTGGGCCAGGTCGAGGCCGCGAGCCCGCAGGTAGAAGAGGGCGTCTTCGTCGAGCTGGCCCACCGTGGCGCCGTGGCTGCATTTGACGTCGTCGGCGTAGATCTCCAGTTGGGGCTTGGTGTCGATCTCGGCTTCGGCGGACAACAGCAAATTCCGGTTGGCCTGGTACGCGTCGGTTTTCTGGGCGTGGGGCCGCACGAGAATCCGGCCGCGGAAGACCCCGGTGGACCGGCCGCCGAGCACCCCTTTGTACAATTCGTGGCTAGAGCAGTGGGGCTGGGCGTGGTCGATCAGGGTGTGGTGATCCAGGTGCTGCTGCCCGCCGGCCAGGTACAGGCCGTTGAGGGTGGATTCGATGCCTTCGCCGTCGAGCAGGGTGTCCAGCTGGTTGCGGCTGAGCCGGCCGCCCAGGGAGATGCTGTGGGCAGTAAAATGGCTGCGGCAGCTCTCGTGTACCCGAGTGTGGTCGAGATGGAAGGCGGCATCCCCCTCCTGCTGGATCTTGCAATACTCGAAATGCGTGTCCTCTCCCACCACCACCTCGGCCAGGGTGTTGGTCAGATAGATCCGGCCTTGAGGGCCGGCGCAGGTCTCGACCAGCGTCGCCCGGCTGCGGGCCTCGGCGACGACCAGCAGCCGCGGTGCGGAAAAGGCCGGTGTGGCAGGCCCGGTGGAGAGGAAGAGCACATGGATAGGATGCTCGACCTGGGCGCCTTCGGGCAAATGGAGGAAAACCCCATCCTGGAGGAAGGCGGTATTGAGGGCGGCCAGGGCCTGGTGTTCGCCGTCCACCTGATGGTTGAGGCTGGCGAGCACCAGGTCGGGGCTCTGCTGCAGGGCGGCTTCGAGATTGAGCAGCTTTACCCCCTGGGGCAGGCTGCCGGGGGCCGAGAGCGCGGGGGTGTAGTATCCGTCGATAAAGACCAGGCGCGGACTCTCTGGTCCGGCGAAGAGCCAGGGCTTCAGGTCGGCCTGAGCGAGGACGGCGCCTCGGGGGGCCAACTGGAAGGTATGCTGCAACAGCGGGGCCAGGCTGGTGTAGCGCCATTCCTCGTCCTGGGCCGTGGGGAAACCCTGGGCGGCGAATTGGTCGATGGCCTGGCGGCGCAACTGGTGCAAGGGGGTGGCAGCCTGGCCGTTGAGGCCCTGCTCGAAGGCCTTGAAGCTGGACAGGTACTGTTCGGTGGTGGTGCTGGGTGCGCTCATGTCAGACGCTCGCCGTTTCTTCCTTGATCCAGTCGTAGCCCTTGGCCTCCAGTTCGAGGGCCAACTCCTTGCCGCCCGAGCGCACGATGCGGCCCTTGGCCAGCACATGTACGAAATCGGGCACGATATAGTCCAGCAGGCGCTGGTAGTGGGTGACAACGATGGCGCTGCGCTCGGGGCTGCGCAGGGAGTTGACCCCGTTGGCCACCACCCGCAGGGCGTCGATGTCCAGGCCCGAGTCGGTTTCGTCGAGGATGGCCAGCAAGGGCTCCATCACCGCCAGCTGCAGCACCTCGTGGCGCTTCTTCTCGCCGCCGGAGAACCCCTCGTTGACGGCGCGTTTGAGGAAACGCTCGTCCATCTCGACCAGCTTCATCTTCTCGCGGATCAGGCCCAGGAAATCGATGGCGTCCATCTCCTCGAGACCGCGGTGTTTGCGGATCTCGTTGAGGCCCGAGCGCAGGAAGTAGGCGGTGTTGACCCCAGGGATCTCGATGGGGTACTGGAAGGCGAGGAAGATGCCCTCGCGGGCGCGTTCCTCAGGCGCCAGTGCGAGCAGGTCCTTGCCCTGGAAGAGCACCTGCCCGCCGGTGACCTCGTAGGCGGGGTGGCCGGCCAGGATCTGGGCCAGGGTGCTTTTTCCCGAGCCGTTGGGTCCCATGATGGCGTGCACCTCGCCGGGGTTCACCTTGAGGCTGATCCCCCGGAGGATGGGGGTGTGGTTGACGCTGGCGTGTAGATCGCGAATCTCGAGCATGTTTACCCTACGCTTCCTTCGAGGCTGATGCCCAGCAGTTTGCGGGCTTCGACGGCGAACTCCATGGGCAGTTCGTCCATCACCTGTTTGCAGAATCCGTTGACGATCAGCGAGACGGCGTCTTCGGTGGAGATGCCGCGCTGGTTGCAGTAGAAGATCTGGTCCTCGCCGATCTTGGAGGTGGAGGCTTCGTGTTCGATCTGGGCGCTGGCGTTGCGCGTTTCGATGTAGGGGAAGGTGTGGGCCCCGCACTGGTCGCCGATGAGCATGGAGTCGCACTGGGTGTAGTTGCGCGCCCCGTGGGCGTTTTTGAGAATTTTGACCTGGCCGCGGTAGGTGTTCTGGCCGCGCCCGGCGGAGATGCCCTTGGAGACGATGTTGCTGCGGGTATTCTTGCCCAGGTGGATCATCTTGGTGCCGGTGTCGGCCTGCTGATAGTTGTTGGTGAGGGCGACGGAGTAAAACTCGCCGACACTGTGATCGCCCTGCAGAACGCAACTGGGATATTTCC
>JADZBP010000207.1 GCA_020852055.1 Candidatus Latescibacterota bacterium | reverse complement strand
GCATGCGATGGAGCATCGGCAACCACAGGAAGGTGTCTCGATCCCGCTGGGTCGCCTCCCACCAGATCCATTGCTCAGCAAAGCCCTTGCCGTACACCTTGATCCACGCGTTCGGCCCCGCCCCCGCAATCTCCTGGACCGACCCGTAGAACGGTTTGCCCCCTTTCCTTGCCGCGTATTCGAGCACGATTATCCCGTTGGGGGCACGCCAATCCTGCGTGAGGTACGACACCCGACTGACACCGCCCCCCAGACACGCGTAGACGAAGTATAGCCCATGGATGCCATGGGAGGGGTTCGGACATCGAGTTGTCCGCCACGAACCCGGTGATGGGACCCAACCCCGCCAGGCGGCTGCGGATGATCTCCACCTCCTTGACATACTCGAAGGAGGAACCACTCATGATCGGCGTGCCGTGTGCTACGGCCAGGTCGATCATGGACCGGGCCTCGGCCAGGCTGTACGCAAAGGGCCGGTTGATGAAGATCGGGATGCCTGCTTCGAGGTAGGGACGCGCCAGTTTTTCGTACGCCGGCACCGCGTCGAAATCGGAGAGGATCACGCCATCCACCTTGCCAACCATGTCGCCGAAGTTGGCGACGACCTCGACACCGTACCGCCTGGAAAAACTCTCCGCGTCCTTGGGGACGATGTCCCACACCTGCGTCATCCGCATGCCGGTCATGCGGGTCCGCCCTTCGGTGGCATTCAGGATCGGTCCCCAAATGTCGGCCACGTGGCTGGACGGGCCACAGGTCAGGATGCCCACGCGCAGCAGGCCGTCCTCACCCCCTTTGGTCTCGGTCTCGGGCGCCGTAACCGAGTCCTCACCACATCCGGTCAGCGCCAAGATCACGGACACCAAGGCCACACACCGCACGATCGTACCTCGCATGCCACCCTCCTCCGAAGCGTATGGCTTCCCATCGGGCTATCACCGTGACCAGGTCCGCTGACCCATCTCTTAAGAGAGAGTTTCACAGCGAACTGGGCGGTATCTATAATATGCTCAATCCAGAGTACCGCCGTTCCCGCGGAGGCGGTGTGGCAGGAGGTGCAGGAGATCAGCAGGTTGCGGGGCCGGTATGGGTATGCGCTGGTGAAGGAGGTGCGGGGGGCGGCGATTGGGGCGGAGGCGGCGTGAGGATGCGCTAGCGTTCAGAGGGCCAGCCGGCTAGGAACTGGGGCTGCAGAGCACCCTCCGCAGCCCCAGCAGAACGCGAAGAGCCAGGATCTGGCTTTAGCGTGGCCCGAGGAGGTTACCCATCACCGGCATCCAACTTGGGCGGTGGGCATCCTGTTTGCCCGTCACCAGGCGCAGATTGCTGCCATCCACATCCACTACGCAGATACCGAAATCCCCATCCGCCCAAGGGCCGTTCCCGTCGCGCTCCATCCTGACCTGCATGGCGATCTTGGTGCCATCTGGTGACCAGGCGGGCGACGTGAAGGCCCCAACAGGCCTCCCCAGATCGGCCTTCCAACTGGTCGTCAGGCGGTGCGGCTGGGTGCCGTCAGCGTCGATGATCCATATATCGCCTCCATTGGACCAGGCGATTTGCTTGCCATCGGGCGACCAGGCAGGGTCCCAATCCAAGTTGGGGATGATATACGGCTCGTAGCCAATGATCCCGGTTGTGCTGGTAAGGGGATGCAGGTTGTTTCCCTCCGTATCGACCAGAAAGATCACCCCTCCCCTGGCGGAGAACGCGCCGGGTACCTTGTACAACCGATCCGATGAGAAGGCAACCCATTTGCCGTCCGGGGAGATGGCCGGCATCCTGTTGTTGGTCTTGGGACTGTTGCTGAGATTGCGCAAGTTACTGCCATCGGCGTCGATCACAAACACCTCCACCCGAAGCACTGAAGAAGGCGCGACGGCCGGCCCAGTGAAAGCGATCTTTTTGCCGTCGGCCGAGATGGAGGGACTGCTGTAGCTCGGGTATTTGCCCTGGGTCAGATTGTGGACCTCGGGGTCACCGGCTTTCATCAGGAAGATATCTCCCGACCACGAATTGTGCTCGCCCACCGTGGTAAACACCACCGTGCTGCCGTCAGCAGACCAGGCATGCATGACGCCTCCGCGCAAACCCGCATGCATCTCCTGACCGGTGCCATCGGCGTTCACCAGCGCCGTACCCATCAGGATGGGCATACCTGGCGGACGGTCCATCTTGGGCGGGGAGCTGTCTACACCCAGAAGCGTAAACGCAATCTTCCCGCCGCCCGGGAATGGCGAGTGCTTACTGGCTAGTGCCGTACTACACCCCAACACCACGGCGCCCATGGCCACCGAGGCCAGGAGCAGCCCTCCCGCCCACCGCCCCACGCTCGCCGGAATGGCGTTCTTCAGTTCCATGATCCGCTCCAGCCGCTCCTCGGCCTGGTAGGCCATGCCAAGGCCCCACCGCAGCCGCTGGCCCCGCATATCCCCGAGCACATCGAGCAGAGCACGCGCATAGACCTCGTACCGCCCGATCAGGCGCACGGCCCATTCGTCGCAGGCATGCTCACCGGTCTGGCGCAACCGGCGCACCGCCAGCCAGGCCAGGGGGTTGAACCAGTGGAAGGCCAGCACCACCATGGCCAAGACATGAATCAGGTAATCCCAGCGCTGTATGTGGGCCAACTCGTGGGCGGCCACGGCCCTGAAGGTCTGGTCATCCAGGCGGTCCACCAGCCGTGAAGGCAAGATCGCCATCGGGGAAAATACCCCGATCTGGAGTGGGCTCCCCACTTTTTCACTCGTTCCCAGGAGCACAGCCCGCCGGATGCCCAACCGGGCTCGGAGTTCCTGGAGCACCGGCCAGAGTCGTGTATCGCGCACCTCCTGCGAATGCCGGCGCAGGGAGGAGACGTACAGCAACCCCAAACCCAGCCGGCCCAGGAAGAAGCAGACGCCGACTCCGTAGACCAGCACCAGGCTACTGGCCCATCCCCAGGTCACAGCGCGGGACTCGGTAACCTTGACCACTCCAGGTGAACTGGCTGGGGGAGCAGCCT
Organism: Candidatus Latescibacterota bacterium; assembly: GCA_020852055.1. GTDB lineage: Bacteria > Latescibacterota > UBA2968 > UBA8231 > UBA8231 > SICG01. The sequence continues at coordinate 19,392 of JADZBP010000207.1, read as the reverse complement.
GCAGGGGAGTACCTGTCCCCTCGGGCACCTCCAATGCCAGGGGATGACTCTGCACCGCCACCACCATGGGCTCGGCTGCGGCAAACGCTGGCACCCGCAGTGCCGGCCCCCACGCCGAAGCCAGCGGGATCAGGATCAGGCCGGCCAGGGAGGCAACCCACAGCAGGTTGCGCCAGGAAGCCCGTCGGTCACCGAGGAAACGGTCGGCCAGTAGGAGCCCCACGATGAGTAGGGCCGACTTGAGCGTCATCTCCAACAGGAAAGGCCCGGCCTCTGGGGCCGTATGGATCCACCAGGTGGGATTCATGGTTTTTCCTCCCGCTGCTGTGCCTCCAGCTTCCGCCGTAGGCGGTCCAGTTCCTTCAGGCTGAGTTGGCGATCTTCGACCAGGCGGGCCACCAGCAGATCCGCCGAGCCCTCGAACAAGCGCTGGGTGAGTTGCCGCAGGGCCGAGCCCTGGGCTTCTTTCTTTTGGACCAGGGGCTGGTAAACCTTTGCCTTGCCTTTGTCGCTCTTGCGGGAGCCGACATACCCCTTCTTTTCCATCACTCCCAGGAGGGTACGGATCGTGGAGTCGGCTAGATCGTCTTCGAGTTGCGCTCCCACATCTTCAACCGTGGCCTCCCCTAACCTCCAGATCGCCTCCATGATCTGACCCTCCCGCAGCGTCAGACCTTCGTCCGGTTTTCGTGGCATAACACCTCCTCCTTCCGGATGGTATGGACCGCGGATGCGGTTGTCCATGCACCATCGCTTATATATTAGCGAAGAGGAAAGAAAAATGCAAGAGAAAAACTAATTTATTGCCGATTCCCTATAGGGAGTATTGCTCCGGGGGAAGCCGGCAGTAGCGGCCCCGGCTGCCGCCGAGGCTGCAACAACGGCGGATCCGCGAAAGGTGCAGGCTGGGAAGCTGGAGAGGGCGGGCAAGGGCGGGAAGGGATGGCCCGGACATGAAACCACCAGGAGGGGCTGGCTTCCGTAAAAACTTTTGGTGCCCGCACACCCCCCTGGTGATATTGAAATAGCTGACCTTCCCATCCCCTCTGGAGCCTTCCTCCACCAGGCAATACCTGCAAGGAGCAGAAGCCCCCATGAAAACCCCCGAAAAGCTGCATCACCTGGCCGGCCTAGGCGTATTTCTGGCCGCCCTGCTGCTCTACCTGAAGAGCATGGCCACCACGGTTTCCTTCTGGGACTGTGGCGAGTTCCTGGCTTCTTCCTACATCCTGGGGATCCCCCACCCCCCAGGAGCGCCCCTATATACTCTCCTGGGACGGGTGTTCAGCTTGTTCCCGGTGGGCGAGGTGGCCTCGCGGATCGTTTTCATGTCCGCCCTGTTCTCCGCCCTGGCGATCTGGTGCGTGTTCCAGAGCACGGCGATCCTGGCCCGCCGCGCCCTGGGAGGGCTGTCGCTGGCCCCCTTTGGCGATAGGCGCGACATCAGCGTGATCCTGGGTGCCGCCCTAGCCGCGTTGAGCTTGGCCTGCTCCTACACCTTCTGGTTCAACGCCGTTGAGGCCGAGGTCTACGGGTACTCCATCTTCTTCGCCTGCCTGGGGGTATGGCTGATCCTCTATTGGGAGGGCACGGGGCATGGCCGCAGCAACGACCGCTGGCTCTTCCTGATCGCCTACGTCTTCGGCCTGGGAGCGGGCATTCACATGCTGTGCCTGCTGACCATCCCCACCATCCTCCTGCTGGCTTGGTTTGCCGACGCGCAACTGCGCCGGCTCATCCTGCTGCTCGGGGGCATGGCCCTGTGGGTGGTTGCCTCGATGGGGCTGGCTGCCAAGGGAGCGTTGAGCCCTGGGGTGAATCAGGCCCTCATTGCGCTGGGCCTGGTCGGCCTGCTCTACTATCTCTACCGCACGGACCGGCGCGCCGCCGGCCTGCTGCTGGGCTCCCTGCTGCTCTTTGCCCTGGGGTACTCCACCTACACCACGCTCTATATCCGCTCCGGCCTGAACCCAACCATTGACCTGAACAACCCGGAGACCTGGTCGGGCTTGCGCAGCTACCTCAACCGGGAGCAATACGGCCAGGAGAGCATGCTGCTGAACATGCTCTCGGGTAAAGCCTCACGCCTTTTCCAGTTCTGGCACTTGCAGATGAAGTACTTCTTCCAGCAATTCCCCTTCCCCTGGCTCGACAAGGTGGTGCCCTTCCAGAAGGCCACGGACCTGTCGCCCGATCCGGTGCCCATCTCGATGATCCCCTACCTGATCGGGCTCGGCGGTCTGCTATGGCATGCCCGGCGGGATTGGCAGCGTTTTCTGGCCTTCTTCGCGATGTTCTTGATCATGGGCTGCGGCCTCTCGCTCTATCTGAACATGTCTGAGGGCCAGCCCCGCGAGCGGCACTATGTCTTTGGGGGGATGTACTTCGCCTTTGCCCTGTGGATGGGCCTGGGCTGGGTGGGGTTGGTGGAACTCCTGCGCCAGCGCCTGCGGCTCTCCCTGACCCTGGGCACGGCCCTGGCCAGCCTGGGGCTCGCGTTGCCCGTCGGGATCGCCTTCGAGCTCTATCACCGCGAAGACCGCACCGACGACTTCGTCTCCTACGATTACGGGTACAATATCCTCCAATCCTGCGACCGGGACAGCATCCTGTTCACCAACGGCGACAACGACACCTATCCCCTGTGGTACCTGCAGGAGGTGGAGGGTATACGCCGCGACGTGCGCGTGGTCTGCCTGCCCCTGTTGAATACGGAGTGGTACCTCAAACAATTGCGCGACCAGGAGCCCAAGGTGGCCCTCCACTGGGACGACACCTTCATCGACTCTGTGCTCACCGATACCGAGGACGAGGACCTGTACAAACGGCTCTGGCCCAAGACCCAGGTCCCCCTGGATTTCAGAACCAAGGGCCTGGAGGTGCCCCTGGCGGCCCGGCCTGAAAACACCCTGTTGCGTATACAGGACATCGCCGTTATCCGCATGATCGGCTGGAATGCCTGGGAAAGGCCCATCCACTTCGCCTGCACCGTGGGCACCGAAAACCGCCTGGGCCTGGAGCCCTACCTGCAGACCGTGGGCATGACCCTGCGCCTGGTACCCCAGCGCGATGCGGACCTAGATGTGGCGGCGATGGAGCACAATCTGCGGGAGGTCTACCGGTTCCGCGGATTGAAGGACCCGGCCGTGTACAAGGACGAGGACACCTTGCGGTTAATGGGCAATTACTACGGCTGCGCCTTGCAGTTGGCCGACTACTACCGCCAACACCGCCAGGGGCAGAAGCTAGGGGAGCTCTGCCGTTGGACTGAGGAGCAGTTGCCCTTCACCTGGGAACACTACTACCGCTTTGGCCAATTGCTCAGGCAGGCCGACCAGAAGGCGATGGGGGCGGAATACACCGCCAAGGCCGGCAACCTGGTACTGGACGAATACGAGCAGGACCCAGATACGACCTACAACAACGCCCTGGCCCTGGCCGGCATGCTGGTGAACGACTACACCGAATTTGACCAGGCCGCACAGATATACCGCCAAGTGATCGGAAAAAACCCCGGCCGCTGGGACGCCTACTCCGAATTAGCCGCCACCCTACAAGCCAAGGGCGCCTCCCAGGAGGCCCTGGACCTGCTGGTGCAGTACCGCACCCAGCACGGGCAGGTGGAGCAACTCCTGCAGGCAGAGAGGGCCCTCCAGAACTACCTCGCCCGCACCCGGGAAGCCGGGCGCACCCTCTGACGCCCATCTGGCAGGAGGTGAGGGAGATCAGCCGGTTGCAGAGCCGGCATGGGTACGCGCTGGTGAAGGAAGTGCGGGGGGCGGCGACTAGGGCGGAGGCGGCGTAAAGGGCCACGAGTGTCCGCTACTTGAGCAGCATCAGCCGGCGCGTCTGCCTGCCCGAGGCAACCTCCAGACGAAGAAGGTATACCCCGCTGCTCACCGCTCGCCCTGCATCATCCCTGGCGCCCCAGATCACCCCGTACCGGCCTGCTTCCTGCACTTGATTTGCCAACGCGGCGATTCGCTGGCCCGTGAGGTTGTAAACCTCCAACCGCACCGGACCTGGCTGGGCCAGATCGTAGTGGATGACGGTTTCGCGGTTGAAGGGGTTGGGGAAGCTGGGCCACAATCGCGTCGTGGTTGGCGTGGGTTGACCCGGCGTATTGGTGGATTCCACCGCCGTCATCTCTACTCGGCGCCGCAGCACCAAGCCGCCTGCCTTGCCTTCAGCCAGCAGGGCACCATCCGGGCTGAAGGCCAGCGCACTGGTGTACCCACTGGGCACCTCCAGGGGCGTTAGGGTAGCCCCGTCGGCAAGGTCCATCAGCAAGGTGGCGGATAATCCGGCATCAAAGGCATTGGCCAAAACCCCGTCCTTCAGGCTCCAGAGCCACGTCTGACCGCTGCTGGCGGCCAGCAGGTCGCCGCCCGGGCTGAAGGCCACAACCCCACCCTGGGCCAGGTATTGCCCGTCGGGGCTGAAGGCCAGGGAGAACCCGCCATAGCGCGAGGTGGGGAGGGATAGGACCTGTTGCGCCGTCCCGACATCCCACACCCGGACGAAGGAGTCCACACTCGCAGCAACCGTTGCCAGGCGGGTACCATCGGGGCTGAAGGCCATCCCATAGATGTCGTCCCGGTGGCCCTCCAGGAGCGACAGCGGCACCCCAGCCAGCTCATCCCACAGGAGCACCACGCCGCCGGGAGCGTAGTTCTCAGTCTGCGGGATGTAGCCCCCCTGCAAAGCCAAGGCCAAGGTCCTCCCGTCGGCACTCTGCGTCCAAGAGGTGAGGTTATGCACGTTCTGACTTCCCCGTCGCCGCAGGAGTCCCTGGACCAGCGGAAGTTCGATCAGATCCTTTGCCAGGACCAAAGGCCGTACTCCCTCGGGTAAGGGCAGATCCGGCCCCACCTCTTTCTCACCGAGGAAGCGAAGATCCCACGACCAGACGCTCTTGAAGGTGCCGACCAGCAGCCGGCTGCCATCGGCGGCGAAGGCAATTCTCGTGAGTCCCTCGCGGCTGCGCAGCACCGCCCCTTGCTGGAAATCCCCCAGACTCCACAACCGAATCTCGCTGATCCAACCCTCTCCCAAGGTGGCCGCCCAACGGCCATCGGGGGAAAAAGCCACCTGCCGGATCGGCTCAGCAAAACCGGTCAGTTTCCCCTGGGCTCGGTTGGCGTCGAGGTCCCACACCCCGAGCTGCTGATCCGCCATGCGCACGACGATCTGCCGGCCATCCGGCGCTAGCGTGCCAACTGGGCGCATCGCCAGGCTACCCAGCACCAGGCTATCCGCCAGGGTGGCTGAAGGCGTGCGCCACCGGTAGAGCGCACCCCACGCCGTATTCAGCGTGAGGAGGGTCTGGCTGTCGGGCGTGAAACCCACCAGAAGGTCCTCACCAGCCTCTCGCGCCAGCACCTGCGATGTGCCCCGCTGGACCTGGCCCAGGTACACGCGCCCACTGAAGCTGCTCGCGGTCTGAAAGGCCACCTGGCTGCCGTCAGGGCTGAAGGCCAGGGCCCCCACCGCCCCTTCGCCGCGGAAAAGTACCCGTTCATTTTCCGCCAGGCTCTGCATGTCCCACAGCCGCACCGTGCCATCCCGGCTGCCGCTGGCCAATAGGCTCCCCTCGGGATCGAAACCCAGGTGGGTCACGTTGTCCTCGTGCCGGAAGAGCGCCACCTGTTGCAGCGTCGCTAGGTCCCACAGACGCACCGCCCGGAACCCATTCCCCGAGGCCAAACGCCGGCCATCCGGGCTGAACGCCAATACCCGCACATTTTCTGCCCGCATCGTGCCCAGGGGGTGCCACGACCCCACCTCCCAGAGGAGGATGGCGCCATCGGCTGCTCCCGAGGCCAGGCGCTGTCCGTCCCGACTGAACGCCAGCGCCGTCACCCGATCCTTGTGGTCGGTCAGGGTCGCGACCAGCCGGCGTTCAGCAAGATCCCACACGCCGATGGTAGAGTCCCGGTTGATGACCGCCAGGAGGTGGCCATCGGGACTGAGAACCGCCGGCGTCGCGTCCGAGGCCAGGCTCAGGTCCTGGCCATTGAGGGCGGCGACCCGGTCCAAGGACCGTGCGTCGTACAGGTCCATGCCGCCGGCATGGACCACCACCAGCACCTGACTGTCCGGGGAGAAGAGGGCGGAGCGGACCTCGCCTTTGCCCAGGTAAATCGGGGGGGTGTTGAACGGGGAGTCGGCCCAGGCCGGCAAGCACCAGAGACTCAGAAAGAGGACGAGGGGTAGTAAGGTCATGGCTCGTCGGCAGAGCCCTTTCCGCCAGGCAGGGGACCGGCAAGTGCTTGGGAAAACGAATTGAGATCTGAACGCGGCTGTGCGCCAAGGAGGTCCGGGGGGCGGCGATTGGGGCGGAGGCGGCGTGAGAGGGGCCTACGATTCCGTCGGGGCCAACGCCGCATCTACCTGTGATTTCCAGTCGCCTTCGAAAACCAGACGGAAACGCATCGGGGTAGGCTGATCTCCAAGGGCCAACTCTCCCACGGGTACGCCGCCAGTACTGTGGCGTTCCAGGGCCTCAAAGAGCCGACGTTTGTATCCGTATCCTCGTTCTTGAGGTGCAGCCCCTCCCTCTCTACGACCACAAGCCTGGCCGGCTTCCCCTGCTCCTCTTCCAGGGCTACGAGGAAATCAGGGAAAACCCGCTTTCTCTTCCACCCATCTAGATGCCAATCGGCCTGCACGGCAATATGGCGCCACCAGCGGACCGCTTGCACGTCTTGGTGATGATGAAGCGCACCGGGCAGTTCTCGTCCAGCAGGTCGTGTACCGTTGGTTCATCCTCGGCGCTGCTTTTCTCCGCAACCTCCCCTTTCTTAGCCCCCAGGGTTTCGTGGAGGTAATTCCGCACGTCGTTGGCGTGGATCTTGCCGGCCTCGGTCTGGTCCTTGCCGGTGCACTCCACCCGCACCAGTAGGAGAGATACCCTCCCTGTCTCCTACTGTTCGAGAATCCGGGTGAACCGTACCCAAAGCGCCTTTGCTACCTCCGCCGGGGTTGCCGGCTTTTCGTTCCTACCCAAAACACTTATTCCCATCATCCCCATCATCATTCTCAGGGACAACTGGAACCGGTCGTCAACCACGTTGATGTACTCATTGTATGAGTTCGAGCCCACAGGTTGTCCCTCGGAAAACAAGATGCTCCGTGATTGGAGTTCCTGACCGATCCAGATCCGACATCTAGTACGTTCCCTGCCTCCCAGGTAAACAACGCACTCCACCTGGCTGCTGTCTGATGAAAACCTGACATCGATGTTACTCGCAGCAGATTTCAGCTGACTGGCAGCCTCACCGAAGTAATCGGCGATTACCTTGAAGCTCTCAACCAGGTAGTCGTCTCGCTCTCTGTCTGTGAACTCGCGGGGAATCCGGGGCTGTGGAATCTCGAATGCCGGTACTGGACGCTCACTGCCAGACTCAGGGCTGATCGAGGTTTCATGCACCCGCAAAAGCTCGAAAAGCGCCATCTTGCCGAAACCCTTGGCGAGTGGTCTGACACCCAAGGGGCGCCACCCATACTCAACTTGTGGGGTGTTCTTCAGGTGCTGGTGGAACAGTTCCGAGCAGAAGATGCATCCTGGTTCGACAACAGGCTCGATCCGGGCCGCAGAATTCACGTTACCGCCAACGATATCTACGGGCTCTCCATCCCTCATCCTTATCTGCACGCGCTCTGCGTGTGTGGCAATCCGAACGGAGAGTGGGGATGAAAACCCGAGACGTTTCCATTGGGCGTTGCGGAATCTGTCCCGTAGGGCAAGGGCGATCTCCGCGATATCAACTGGATCGTATGAGGCTATAAGCAGCCCATCGCCCCAGGTTTTTTGTAGGAAATGGTTCGCTGGGGTTAGGTCCCTCAGGAGGAAGTCGTCAATGAATTCGGCAACACGAACCGCAAGCCCATCCCCCTCCAGCTTAGAGTAGCCAACCACATCCGCAAAGAGTATGGAAACGATCTGTGTCATGGCGGTTGTCTCTTTCGTACCGACCAATTTGTTGCTCCCCTTCACCAGTCCTCAACCGGACCGATCAATTGCGTCAGGCGCCTTGCCTCCCACTCCGTGACCAGGCGATCCCGGAATCCCGCAAGCGATTCCTCGAAGTTGATCCTGCGGCCTTCCACTATCGCACCTCCCGGCAAGTTGCTGATGATGCTCTTCAAGAGAATCCTCGGTCGAAGCGCCTGGACGGTTTCCAGTAAGTCCTCTATGCCGAGCCCGCCTCGCAGCATCATCAGTAGATCGTACAGACTTAGACTGCGCTCCTCGACCGAATCTCGAATGTTGCCAAGCGCGACCAATTTCTCCAAGCCCAGATAGTCCAATGTTTGTAGCGAAACATCTCCACAGGTTACGGAAAAACACTGCCAAACCCGTGGGTCAGCCCAGCGCTGCTTGAGTATGGCGCTGTGAATCGCTACGTCCTCGGTCTCGGTCTGGACAAGTATTCGTCTGAGGCCCCTCTGTTCATTCACGTCGGGCACGATCTGATAGGTCCTCCCGATGCGTGACTCAAGTGACTCCATTCCTGCAGTGCTTTTCCAGAAAAGATCAATGTCATTGGGGTGGCGGTGACCAAGATAGTACCCACTCAGCGCACAACTGCCCCCCAGGAGGGGCTTTTCCCCTCTCGCCTCCATAAACACCATGGTGAGGAGTTTACTGAATGCGGGACGCAGGCTACCTCGATAGGTTGCTGTCTGGCTCAATTCCACGTGCCTCTACGGTTCAGACCGCCAGTTCACGGGCATGGGCATCCTGCCGGCCCGCCGGTCGAAGCTGCGCCGGCAGCACCATGACCACGGCCACAATCTGACCCGTAAGCGCGACGAACTCCACCTCGTATGCGGCCCCGTCCTGGTGGATCTGCACCACCGTTCCCACGCCGCCGGCCTGCAGGCCCTCGTCCGGATGTCCTGGGTGAGTACGATGCAGTCGTGTCCTCTGATCATCGGGGTTCTACTTCGCTGCGATCCTGGATGGCGAAGAAACGCCGTTCGATCTCCTTGAGCACGGTCGCGGCGTAGAACACCATGCCGCAGTCCTGGCAGATCTCGACCGGCGTATTGGGCACCAGTAGGTATTTCCAGGCTATAGAGGTACTCGATTCGCCGTTCTTCGTAGCGGTCGCTGCCACAGGAATTACAGCCTTTCCTGACCACTTTCTTCTGCCTTCTTGAGTCGGTTCTCTGCCGTGAGATCGACAATCTTCCCATCCCGCACCACATAGACCGGCGTCCCTGTTTGCTCTCCCAGCTCGCGGGCCCTACGGGCAGCGCGGCGCAGGGCTGCGTCTACTCCTTCCATGTCCCGGTCCACATGGGCAACAGACTGAGTACTCATGGGATGCCTCCTTTCTCAAGCAACTGGGGTGCCTCTGACGAATTGTCGTACAGCATCCACGAATCGACAAGCGGTTTATAGAGCTGCTCGAAGTTGTCCCATCCCGTCTCAAACCGCCGGCGGATGACCTCCTCGGGGACAGCATGGCCGCCCTGGGCAACCCGCGAGGCGACACGGGCGATGGCAACATCCACCCCCGAAAGGCGCAAGAAGATCAGCTTCACGCGGTAACCGGCTCGCTGCCATGCCGGAATCGCGTGTGCATAGGTTCGCCCACTCAGGGTGGTTTCAAAGGCGAAGCTGCGTTTCGCCTGAACTCGGGCATTGATCTCCTCCAACATCAACCGGCCTGCCCGCAACGCAGCCGTCTCTGGCTGAAATGGCGCCAGGCCAGCGGCGATCAGATCCGCGTTGATAAAGTCTGGGCACTCTGCTTCATTGGGCAGGAACTCGCGGGCAAAGGTCGTCTTGCCTGCACCGTTCGGGCCAGCTATGATGACGATCCGTTGTTCCCTCTGGACACCGCCCATCGCTTACTTTGTGTCCCTGCTGACGGGCCGGGAAGCATCCAAGATCTCTACGAAGGCGGCGATGCCTTGTCCATCGTAGTCTAGAATCACTAAACGATCGCGCCAGATGCAGGGTTCCATCACTGCACCGGTACGCGTTGAGGCTCCAACCGCACCCTAAACCCCAACCCTGAGATGATGGCCAGCAGGTTGTCCATGCGCGGGTTGCTCCGGTTCGAGAGTACCCGGTACAGGTGCTCGCGGTTGACGCCGGCACGGCGGGCAAGCTCCCCGACGCCCCCTTGGGCCTCAGCCACATCCCGCAGGGCGAGCAATAACCCCTCGGTTTCTCCCGTCTGCTCGTAGCCCTCCAGGGCGACCTCCAGATAGGCCTGGGCCTCCCCAAGGTCCTTGAGCGACGCTATCGGGCGCTTCTCGAATCGGGCCGTACTGGCCAAAACTGCCTTCCTGCTCATGGGTCTCCTCCTCCCAGCCTATCTGGAATGTAGCGAGTGCGCTACACAATGCCAAGCGGAATATTCCACCTCAACCCTTATTTGACAAAGGCCTCGTCTGTTCTTTCCTTGGGGATAACAACGCGACAACTCAACCTGCTGAGTACTTGAGTACTCGGCAACTCAACACACCAACGAGGCAACCCATGATCCTGACCATCGCCAGCTTCAAAGGTGGGGTGGGAAAGACGACCACGGCTGTGAACCTGGCCGCCTACCTCAACGAGAAAAAGCCCACCCTGCTGATCGACGGCGACCCCAACCACAGCGCCACCGGCTGGGCGCGCCGGCAGGGCCTGCCCTTCAAGGTGGTGGACGAACGCCAGGCTGCCCGCTTCTCGCGCGATTATGAGCACATTGTCATCGACACTCAGGCCCGCCCTACCCCCGAGGACCTGGAAGCCCTGGCCGAGGGGTGCGACCTGTTGATCGTCCCGGTTACCCCGGATGCGCTCGGGTTGGATGCCCTTTTCCTCATGGTCCAGGCCCTGGAACGGCTGGGCAGCGGGCGCTTCAAGATCCTGCTGACCATTGTCCCGCCCAAACCCAGCAAAGACGGGGATGAAGCCGTGACCATGTTGAAGGAGGCCAAACTGCCGGTTTTCAAGACGGTCATCCGCCGCTTTGTCGCCCATCAGAAGGCTGCCCTCCAGGGCCTGCCGGTTAACCAGGTGGCTGATCCGCGCGCCAAGGACGCCTGGGCGGATTACCAGAAGGTCGGGAAGGAGTTGATGAAGTGAGCAAGCAGAAGAGCAAGTTCGCGGCAGTACTGGCTCAGAAGCGGCCGGCCGAGGCCGAGGTGCCCGAGGAACGCCAGTCCAAACTCCGGGGGAAGCGCACCCATCCCGACTACCGGCAGGTGACCGCGTATATCCCCCGTGCCCTGCACCAGGAGGTGAAGGTCGCCCTGATCCACGAGCCGGACCACGATTTCAGCACCCTGGTCGAGTTGCTGCTCGCCCAGTGGGTCCAGAAAAAGGGGAAGGCCGGGGGGTAATGTGTTGGCGTGTTGCGTGGTTGAGTACTCAACAACGCAACACGCTGAATAGTTACCAGAGCCTCCATCGGGGAAAATCTGTTGTTTGGGATCACCTTCCAGGGTAGATTCGGCGTACCCCCTCCCCAAACCTCAGGCACAAGGGCCGTAAATGCCGGACGCGCCCCTATCTCGCAACCGGAACTGGCGGCGCTGGGCGCGAATTGCCCTGGGCCTTTCTGTCCTCCTCCATCTGCTCCTCTTTCTATTCGTCGACCTGGTCTACAACCCGTTGGCGCTGCCAGAACCCAGGTACCGAATACAACTGGAACCCCCAACCACCCGTTCCTTCTCCGAACCCGTCCCGAGCCTGGCGCCCAACCCCTTGCCCATACCCTCGCCACACGCGGCAGAGATGGGCGCCATGGGCCGGGCCCCTGCATTGGGGGTACCAGGTCTAGCTACAGGACAGGGCGAAGGGGTGGCCAGCCAACCGGGGGTGGCCTCGGGGCTCCCTGGAGGGGAATACCTTGCCGGAAAGGCACCGGCGTTTGTGGTGCCTGAGGTGCCCATCCTCGACCACGACGCCCGGCTCATCGACAAGATGCGCCAGGAGATCGCCGAACGGGAACAATACGCCCGGTTCCACGTCCTCGATGCCGACACCACCGACGACAAGTCCCCGCGCCGCAGCCGGGCCCGGCAGATTGTCGAACGGGCGATTGCCGCGATGGGGGGCCGGGAAGCGCTGCGGAAGATCCGAGAGATGAAGGCGCGGGTGTGGATCGAGACCACGGAGCACGTGGTCGAGATCAAAAGCGGCAGTCGGGTGGTAAAAGAGGTGATATTGGAACTCCCGCCCTACGCCTACCCCACGTCGGATTGGCACTTCCGCGCCCAGCACTGGGAACGGAAACCGGTAGTGATCGCGGCATCCTTCGATCCCAACGTCCCCAATGGCATGGAGTTGGTACGGTACCCTAAATACACCATCCCCAAGTTTGTCCAGCTCTACGAATCGCGCTGGCGCTCCTTCTCCCCACAGGTCCGGCTCCTGCGCGAGCAAGGCGAGGCCGCCCGCTGGCATTTCATCGACCACTTCCTGGGTGAGGGCGTAGAAGTCTACTACCTCACCAGCGAGGAATACCATAACCCGTACCCCCGACACGAGACGGATCTGGAGGACCGGGGCAGAGGCCGGCTGGTGGACGTGGTCCAGGTAGTTGACGAGCGCTACGGGCACCTTCAGGAAGCCCTGTTCGACCAGGAAACAGGTCTGTTGCTGGCGCTACGCGAAGGGCTCACCCCGGAGGAGCAGCGCTGGTTCATGATGCAGTACGCCCGCAAACCGCTGGTATGGATGACTACCTACGGGCACTACCAGCCTGTCCAGGGGGTGCTCACCCCGCACCGGCTGGTGCGCGGCAGCAACGAGCCCCCGATTTTCGTCGCCATCCACCTCAAGATTTCCTACAATGGCGACGAACCCGACCGGACCGAGCCGGATGTCACGAAATAGGCTGGCCGGTTGAGTTGTTGAGTACTCAGCAACGCAACACACCAGGTACCCGCGTATCCACCAGCGAAGGGGTACGGCATGGCACAGTCCCCTTGGACTGAAGGCCCGGACTGGCGGCGCTGGGCGCGCATCGCCCTGGCCCTGTCTGCACTGGTCCACCTGCTTTGCTTTGTGCTCATGGGCTTGGTCTACAACCCTCTGGCAGGTGCCCCTTGGTCTACAACCCTCTGGCAGGTGCCCCGCAGAGCTACCGTGTCATCCTGGAACCACCACCCGCCACGTCCACCTACGCAGACCCTCTCCAATCCCTTGCCCCCTCCCGCTTGCCCATCCCCACGTTTTCGCGGGGCGGGGTTGTCGGCCCCGGCCAGAGCCCCTCTTTGGGCATGGAGGGTGGAACTGAGGGGCACGACCCAGGACCCGCCGCAGAGGGCGTTGAGGGGCTACCCCTGGGCGCATCGGGTACCGGTAGCATCCTGGGCGAAAAGGCATCGGCCTTTCCGGTGCCGCCCCTGCCGGAGGTAGACTTCGACGCCCTGCTGGTGGCAAAGCTGCGCCAGGAGCTGGCCGAGCGGGAGCAATATGCTCACTTCCAGTTACCCGATGCGGATACCACGGACGAGAGATCCCGCCGGCGCAGCCGGGCTCGGCAGATCGTGGAGCGGGCACTCGCGGCGATGGGGGGCAGGGAGGCGCTGGGGCAGATCCGGGAGGTGAAGGCCAGGGTATGGATGGAAGCGTTAGAGAACGTGATCGAGATCTACAGCGGTACACGGCTGGTGCATGTTGAGGTACTTCCAGAACCTCCGTTTCCCTTTCCGGTCTCCATCTGGCAGTTTGGGCCGGCTGGGTTTGTGGACACGCCTATCCACTCACCGCCCCTTACTCCCGACAACCCGTTCCTCACCCGAAACCCCTCCCACTCCAAGAGGAGGTATGATAGCCTGTTCGAGACACGATGGGCATTCTTCCCCACAAAGGAACGCCAACTCCGGGAGCAGAGGGAATCTTTCCGGTGGCCGTTTATCGAGCATTTCCTCGGGGCAAATGTGGAGATCACCTATATCAGTACCGAGACGCTCGGGGAACACAAGGCGGAGGTTATCCAGGTGGAGGATTACCGGTACGGCAGCCACAGCGAGGCGTTTTTCGACCAGGAGACCGGTCTGCTGGTGGCTAGCCGGGACGGCCTGATTCCGGCCGAGCAGCAGTGGTACATCGAAAACCACCGGCAGTTTCCACCGGTGTGGACTACCCTTTACCTGAACTACCGCCTGGTCCAGGGCGTCCTCTTGCCCCACACCCTCCAGCGGTCTGGCCCTTCCTGTCCTGAATGCAGGGGCAGCGTCACCACCCGCACCGCCGAGATGGCCGTCCACCTCACCATCGGCGCCAATGGCGGGGAGCCCGATCCAGCCACCCCCTCACTGGAGCCTGCCGAGTGACTGCCAGGTTGAGTTGTTGAGTACTCAGCAACTCAACAACGCAGCAGGTTGAATACCTGACCTGCCCTTTTTGGGAGATGCGCATGAAATCTGGACTGCTTGTTCTGCTGCTCCTGGCCGATGCCCTTTGGCCATGTTCGGTAGAGATCTACTCCATCGAGGTTATGGTTGCTCGAAGCCCCAACATCGTCGTGGGGGTGGTCGAGTCTGTCGAAGGGGAAATTGTCAGGGGGGAGGAGGGAGATAACCAGATCCGGGCGCTGACCAGTGCCCGTTTCAGGATCGAGGAACCCCTCAAGGGGGACTTGGCCGCTGAAGCTATCGATTTGACCTTTGATCCCGAGCTTGGCCGCACCTCCTGCGATTACATGTACCAACCCTTCCAGCCTGGGAAACGGCTGCTCCTGATGCTGGGGCCGACCCAGAAAGAGGGCCCCTACCGCCCGCCCTTGGTCGAGCCGGCCATCCTCGGTATGCCCGGCGACTACCAGATGCAACCACTGTACCGGTACCTGACCCAGGTCCTTGCCTTGGGTCGGTCTCCCATCCAGGTCCACTTCCGCGGCCCGGAGCGGTTTGCCCTCCATGCCCTCCTGGCTTTGCAGATGGAGCTGGAGAACGGCCTGGATCTCCCCCTTGAGGTCCAGGTGATGGGCGACTTTCCTGGAAGGGACCGCCTGCAGAATGGCCCCGTCCTCCGCCTGGATTTAGCGGGGGTTCTGGCTCCAAGGACTTTGCCGACACCTGTGGTCATCCTTCCCCACGGCCGGGCCAACGTGGACCTGGGGCCCTATTTCGAGACCGCTGAGTTGGGCACCCACCAGGTGAAGGGCATATTGTTTCTGCCTGTTGCTGCTGATGGGAGTGGGTACTGGGACTGGTGGAACACCCCGGAATGGCGAGGGCTGTACCGATTTACCGTGGAAGAAGCGACCAGCGTGGAAGGGGAGGGGTGGGGAGCGGTGAAGCAGGGAGGGTTTTAAGAGATCCCAAAGTCTTTTAAAAGGATATCCACAATAACAGCGATTTTTAACTACAGGCTTATCTACAGGTACTACTACAGGTACTATATTGTAGCGCAAGACAATTAATGCGTAAAAAGGGGCGAAATTCAAGACTGTTAATGCGTAAATGGCAAGACAGTTAATGCGTGAATAACTTGTTGATAAACAGGGTTATCCACAGCTCAGCGGGTCTTGGCCGAAATATGGGGTCTACCCGGTTTGAGCAGGAGACCGTCCTTCCCGTCCTCGACCTTGGCGTGACCATATACGGCGCGAACCTTCCGCAGCTCCCTCAGGAAAGCCCGCTTGAAGTCGCGGGGACCCTGCCCTGCGGTGGCGTAATCTGCGCCAAACTGCAACTGCAGCGCCGGCCAGGGAATTTCGATGGGTTCCTTCAGGTAGCTCATGCGGTAGGTCAGCCAGCAGTAGATGTCGATGGACAGCGGGGACTTCTTGAGGGCCTTGAGCGCCCGCATGTCCACCGGCACCGGGCTGGCGATCACCTCTTTGAAGAAGGTTTCGGAGAGGACCACAAAGGAGTCGAAGAGGGAGGTCTGCTCCGGGTCCTTGGGCTCCCACCAAAGGGTGTGCTTGTCCGCCACCCGGAAGCCCACCTCGGACTGCCGGTGCTCGTCCTCGTAGAAGCAGGAGATCGAGGTGGTGAAGAGCCGGCGGCTCTGTTCCCGCAGGCGGGTGATGGTGCCCCAGCGCCCGCCGGTGGGGACCATATCGAGCGAGCGCATGAAGGAAGACAAGGTGTCTCCCAGGGTCAGGTGCCGCTCCTTGGTGCGGACCGCCTCAGTGGTCAGCCAGGCCATCAGCATCCGCGGAATGGAACCATAGGGCAGGCCCACTTTGGAG
Source organism: Candidatus Latescibacterota bacterium (assembly GCA_020852055.1). Taxonomy (GTDB): domain Bacteria; phylum Latescibacterota; class UBA2968; order UBA8231; family UBA8231; genus SICG01. The sequence continues at coordinate 3,232 of JADZBP010000207.1, read as the reverse complement.
GGCGCCCACATCGACAGGGTGAAGGTGCCGTTGGTGCGGGTAAACTCCACGCCCTTTGGCTTCTTGTGGGGCAAGCTGGCCTGGACCAGGGATCGGGCCATAAACCCCAGAGCCCCGGCCTGACGCGCAGCTTCGGCCTCAATAGCCAAGGCCTCGCGGATCAGATCATCGAGCGGCATCAGGGTGGGTCCTTTCGGCGCCGGGCGCGGTTTGGGCGGGGAGGTAGGGGTAATTAACGGATTCCGGAGCGCTTTCTCAAGGATGGAATAGGCCATGGAATATTGCTTTAGGTAAAGCCCCCCTTCCCAGGTATATTGGGCGCCACACCTTCTTGTATGTGAGAGCCGCAGCACCGCCCCTCCTAACCCCGATGGGGGATGCCATGCCAGCCGTCCCGGGCGACGAAGATCCCACGATGCGTCTTTACTTCCACGACATCACCAGCTCGATGCCGCTGTCGCGCGCGCGGGAGGTGGAGTTGTCGGTCCGCATCCAGCAGGGCGACCTTCAGGCCCGAGACGAGTTGGTGCAGGCCAACCTGCGCTTTGTCGTCGATGTGGCCAAGCGCTATCAGAACCGGGGTCTGCCCTTCTGTGAGCTGATCAGTGCCGGCAACCTGGGGTTGATCACGGCTGCCGAGCGTTTCGACGGGGGCAAGGGGTTCAAGTTCATCTCCTATGCGGTATGGTGGATTCGGCAGTCGATCCAGCAGACGATCTCGGAGCAGGCCCGCACCGTGCGCCTGCCGCTCAACCGGCAAAGCCTGCTGACCAGCATCAACAAGACCTCACAGCGGCTGGGCCAGGGACGCGAGCATGCGCCGGACCTGGAGGAGATCGCCGGCGAGTTGGGGTTGTCCACGGAGGAGGTGGAAGGCACCCTGCTCAGTGGCCGGGCCGTGTTTTCATTGGACAGGGCCTTCAACGAGGATGACGACAACACCCTGCTCAGCACCCTGGAGGACACCAACCAGGAGTCGCCCGATGCGGCGGTATTGCTCGAGTCGGCCAGGAAGCAACTGCAGGGGGTGCTCAGCAGCCTCAGCGACCGGGAGATGCAGGTCATCCGCCTGTACTTCGGCCTGGAGGGGGAAGGCATGCTCACCCTGGAGCAGATCGGTGCCGGCCTGGGTATCACCCGGGAACGGGTGCGGCAGATCAAGGAGATCGCCTTCAGCAAGCTGCGGCACCCGCACCGCGCGCCCGCCCTGCGGGCGCTGGTCGGCGAGGTGCCCTCCGCAGCCTGAGCCAATGGCCAAAGCAAAGAAGCGGCCAATCCGCCGCCCTCCGACCACCACCGAAGCCCATCTGTGGACCTGCCTGCGGGCTTTCCATCAGGGCCACCGCGCCGGGATCTCCCCCGCGATCCTGGCCCGCCAGGTGGGCCTCTCCGACCACCGACTGCGGGAGACCCTCACCGACCTGGTCCGGGTCCACGGCAAGCCCATCTGCACCCACCCCGACCACGGTGTGTTTGTGATCCGCGACAACCAGGATGCCGCCCTTGCCCAGCGCTGCCGGGCCGACGCCTCCGCCCTAGGGAGGTAGCCGGCTTTTTTCCTTTGAACACCCCGGCGCCCTCGGCAGTGAATCGTACCGGGTATTCCGGAGACTCGGTTAGTTGGGTACCGGCTCTCTGGCCGGGGTTATGTGGTGCTGGTAATAGTGCTTCTCAAACTCGACCGGCGGAAGGTATCCGAGGGGTTCGAGTAGGCGCCGGTGGTTGAACCAGCCCACCCATTCGAGGGTGGCGAACTCGACCTGCTCAAGATGACGCCAAGGACCGCGATGATGGATCAGTTCGGTCTTATACAAGCCGATGATGGTCTCAGCCAGGGCGTTGTCATAGGACTCGCCAAGACTGCCGACCGAGGGTTCGATCCCGGCCTGCGCCAGCCGCTGGGTGTAGCGGATCGACACATCCTGGATGCCACGATCGCTGTGGTGCACCAACCCCTCGGTGGTCGGCCGTGCCCACAAGGCCTGTTCCAGTGCGTCCAAGGCCAGGTCGCTGCGCAGGGTGGGACTGACCCGCCAACCGACAATCCGGCGGGAGAAGGCATCAACGACAAAGGCCACATAGACGAAACCCCGCCAGGTCGCCACGTAGGTCAGGTCGGCGACCCACAACCGATTGGGCTGATGCACGGTGAAGTTGCGCCCGACCAGGTCGGCTGGACGGGAAGCGGTGGCACCGGCCACGGTGGTGACCTTGAAACGGCGGCCTCGGGTAACCCCCCGAAGCCCCAGCTGGCGCATCAGCCGCTCGACGGTGCAACGGGCCACCCCATGGCCTTCACGCCGCAACTGCTTCCAGACCTTGCGGGGACCGTAGACCTCGAGGTTTTCCTTCCACACCCGCTCGATCTGGGGGCACCACTCCGCATCACGACGCGACCGGGCCGACCGACGCTCCGGATCCGCCTGGAGCGCCTTGTGGGCATAGTAGGTGGACGGGGCCATCGGCAAGACCTCACAGATGGGCTCGACCCCACATTCCCCACGATGCTCATCCACGAAGGCCACCATCACCGCGGTCGGCGGTCGAGCTCCGCCTGGGCGAAAAATGCCGACGCCTTGCGTAGGATCTCGTTGGCACGCCGTAACTCGCGAACCTCACGCTCCAACTCCTTGAGCCGGGCCCGCTCATCACTGGTCAGGCCCTCTCCTCGGCCACTGTCGGTCTCGGCCCGTCGGACCCAGGTGCGCAGGGTCTCGGGGGTACAGCCGATCTTGGCCGAAATCGAGACCATGGCTTCCCACTGGGAACCATACTCATGCTGGTGCTCCAGGACCATCCGAACGGCCCGCTCGCGCACCTCTGGCGAATACCGCATCGGTTTTGTCATGACTCCATTCTCTCAAGAAATGGAGTCTCCGGCAACCCCGGTACGATTCAGGATGTAGGGGATCCCCTGGCCGGTCACACAGGATCTTCCGGATTCCTGTCGCCTCATAGTAGTAGGGCAATTGCGCAGCATCTGAAGGCCGGTTAAGGGTTGCCGACTGAACGGCCTGTGGCGTGAGCTGTGCCGCCCTAACCTCTGCTTCAGCGCTTTCTGCCATCAGTTTTGCGATGCGCGCGGCGAAGACCGGCTCCCAAAAGCCCATGATCTTGGCCCGTTGTGCCGGCTGCAGCTTCTGCATCAGTCGCGCCACCGTGGTGTCGCTCAACTCGCCGTTCCGCTGCAGGATCTCGGCGGCGTTGGCCGCCTGGATCTTGTTGAAGAGGG